>NZ_CP017181.1:1220064-1525080 GCF_001729765.1 Enterobacter kobei | reverse complement strand
ACGGGCGATCAGATGGGCGTTGCCGGACTGCGCATTCGTGACACCCAGAACACCGATAACGTCGAAACGCTGGACGTGGCTGGCCTGTTTGTGGCAATCGGTCACAGCCCGAATACCGCTATCTTCGAAGGTCAGCTGGAACTGGAAAACGGCTACATCAAGGTGCAGTCTGGTATTCACGGTAATGCAACTCAAACCAGCGTCCCTGGCGTGTTCGCTGCTGGTGACGTGATGGACCATATTTACCGTCAGGCGATCACCTCTGCGGGCACCGGCTGTATGGCCGCGCTGGACGCAGAACGCTATCTTGATGGACTGGCTGAACAAGGTAAATAATCTTTACAAGTCAGTAACAAACGTAAATAAAGGCGGCCACAGGTCGCCTTTATTTTTGCTCGCGTGTAACATGCAGATGTCTAATTTCTTATAACGTCACCTGCAAAATACGCAATGGAAAAAACCCGTCAACAAGAGTTAACACGCTGGCTGAAACAGCAAAGCGTTATTTCCCGCCGCTGGCTTACGATCTCCCGTGTTCTGGGGTTTGTCAGTGGTCTGTTGATTGTTGCCCAGGCATGGCTGCTGGCCCGCATTCTTAACCACATGATCATGGAGAACATTCCGCGCGAAGCGCTCCTGATGCCTTTTATCGTCCTGGTCCTGATTTTTATCCTGCGCGCATGGGTGGTGTGGCTGCGCGAGCGCGTCGGTTTCCATGCCGGACAGCATATCCGCTACGAGATCCGCCGTCAGGTGCTCGATCGTCTGCAGGAAGCCGGGCCCGCGTGGATCCAGGGTAAACCGGCCGGAAGCTGGGCGACGTTGATCCTTGAACAGATTGACGATATGCACGACTACTACGCACGCTATCTGCCACAGATGGCGCTTGCCGTCTTCGTTCCGCTGCTGATTGTGATCGCCATCTTCCCGGTGAACTGGATGGCTGCGCTGATCCTGATGGGCACCGCGCCGCTGATTCCCCTCTTTATGGCGCTGGTCGGAATGGGTGCTGCGGATGCCAACCGCCGTAACTTCCTGGCACTGGGGCGCTTAAGCGGCCATTTCCTGGACCGTCTTCGCGGCATGGAAACATTGCGCATTTTTGGTCGTGGTGAAGCGGAAACCGAAAACATTCGTCGGGCATCGCAGGACTTCCGTCAGCGCACCATGGAGGTGTTACGCCTGGCATTCCTGTCGTCCGGCGTACTGGAGTTCTTTACCTCGCTGTCTATTGCCCTCGTGGCGGTCTACTTTGGCTTCTCCTATCTGGGCGCGCTGGATTTCGGTCATTACGGCACGGCAGTGACCCTTTCCGCCGGTTTCCTGGCGCTGATCCTGGCCCCGGAATTTTTCCAGCCGCTTCGCGACCTGGGGACGTTCTATCACGCCAAAGCGCAGGCAGTTGGCGCAGCTGACAGCCTGAAAACATTCCTGGAGACGCCGCTGGCGCATCCGGATCGGGGTGACGTGACGCTGAACAGCAAAGAGCCGGTAACCCTCGACGCGAGCGATTTCTGCATCCTCTCGCCGGAAGGGAAAGTGCTGGCAGGCCCGCTGAACTTCACCCTGCCGGCCGGAAAGCGCGTGGTGCTGGTTGGCACCAGCGGTTCCGGGAAAAGTTCTCTGCTGAATGCGTTATCCGGTTTTATGGCCTACACCGGTTCACTGCGGATCAACAAAACCGAACTGCGTCATCTCGATCCTGACGCCTGGCGTCAACAGCTCAGTTGGGTGGGGCAAAACCCGCAACTGCCTGCCTCTACGCTGCGTGAAAACGTTCTGCTGGCGCGCCCGGATGCGCGTGAAGATGAACTGCAATCGGTTCTCGACCGCGCCTGGGTCAGCGAGTTTCTGCCGATGCTCCCGCAAGGTATAGATACCGTGGTCGGCGACCAGTCTGCCGGGCTGTCGGTTGGACAGGCGCAGCGCGTGGCCGTTGCCCGCGCTCTGCTTAACCCGTGCCAGCTGATGCTGCTGGATGAACCCGCAGCCAGTCTGGACGCACACAGTGAGCAGCGCGTCATGGCGGCGCTGAACGCCGCCTCCTTGCAACAAACCACGCTGATGGTTACCCATCAGCTGGAAGGGATTGCTGACTGGGACGAGATCTGGGTGATGGAAAACGGACGTATTGTTGAACAAGGCGATTACGCCTCACTCGTTGCCGCGCAGGGGCCGTTTGCCGCCCTGCTGGCAAACCGTCAGGAGGACATCTGATGCGTGCTCTGCTGCCTTATCTTGCACTCTATAAACGCCATAAATGGATGCTGACGCTGGGGATTGTGCTGGCCATTGTGACGCTGCTCGCCAGTATCGGCCTGCTCACGCTTTCCGGCTGGTTTCTGTCGGCCTCGGCCGTGGCGGGGTTCGCCGGATTATACAGCTTCAACTATATGCTTCCGGCGGCAGGTGTTCGCGGTACAGCCATTACCCGCACGGCCGGACGCTATTTCGAGCGTTTAGTCAGCCACGACGCCACGTTCCGCGTCCTGCAGCATCTGCGTATCTACACCTTCAGCAAACTGCTGCCCCTCTCCCCTGCCGGGCTGGCGCGTTTTCGTCAGGGTGAATTACTGAACCGTGTCGTTGCGGATGTCGATACGCTGGATCACCTTTACCTGCGCGTGATCTCCCCGATCGTGGGCGCGTTTGTGGTGATTGTGGTGGTCACGCTGGGGCTGGCTGTTCTGGATGTTCCCGTTGCGCTAACGCTCGGCGGGATCATGCTGTTAACGCTCATTATTCTGCCGCCGCTGTTTTACCGCGCCGGAAAATCCACGGGGGAAAACCTGACGCGTCTGCGCGGCGATTACCGCCAGCAGCTGACCTCCTGGCTTCAGGGGCAGGCAGAGCTGACCATTTTTGGCGCCAGCAAGCGCTATCGCGCCCGGATGGAAAGTACGGAGCTGAACTGGCACGAAGCCCAGCGCCGTCAGTCTGAACTGACGGCCTTCTCTCAGGCGCTGATGATGTTGATCGGCGGCGTGGCGGTGATTGCCATGCTGTGGCTGGCTTCCGGCGGAGTTGGCGGTAATCCTCAGCCAGGTCCGCTTATTGCCCTCTTCGTTTTCTGCGCACTGGCCGCTTTTGAAGCGCTGGCACCGGTAACGGGCGCTTTCCAGCATCTTGGTCAGGTGATCGCCTCTGCCCTGCGCATCACCCAGATTGCCGAGCAGGAGCCTGAGGTAACGTTCAGCGCAGCGCAGACCGCGGTGCCTGAGCAGGTGACGCTGACGCTTGATGACGTGACCTTCGCCTATGACAAACAGGCGCAGAATGCGCTGGAAGGTATCACTCTGTCAGTTGATGCGGGGCAGCGGATTGCGATCCTTGGCCGCACCGGCTGCGGTAAATCGACGCTGCTACAGTTGTTGACCCGCGCCTGGGATCCGCAGCACGGCCAGATTCGCTTCAATAATACGTTGCTGACAGATTTCAGCGAGCAGGCGCTACGTAAGACCGTCAGCGTCGTTCCACAGCGTGTGCATCTGTTTAGCGCCACCCTGCGCGATAACCTGTTACTGGCCGCGCCGGAGGCTTCGGACGACGCGCTTCGCGCCACGCTGGAACAGGTCGGGCTGCAAAAACTGCTTGAGGACGACGGGCTGAACAGCTGGCTGGGTGAAGGTGGTCGTCAGCTCTCCGGTGGAGAACTGCGTCGTCTGGCGATTGCGCGTGCGCTGCTGCATGATGCACCGCTGATGCTGCTCGACGAACCGACTGAAGGACTGGATGCGACGACTGAGAGTCAAATCCTTGATTTACTGGCGAATGTGATGGCAGGGAAAACCGTGCTGATGGTCACACACCGCCTGCGTGGACTGGCAAGTTTTGATCGGATAATTGTAATGGACAACGGACACATTATTGAGCAAGGTAGTCACGCAGAGCTGTTGACGAAACAGGGTCGCTACTACCAGTTTAAACAGCGTCTGTAGACTATATTTGTAGCGTCCTCACTCGCGTACTGGAGTTTTGCTGTCATGCGCCTGGTCCAGCTTTCTCGTCATAACATTGCGTTCCCGTCGCCGGAGGGAGCGCTACGTGAGCCCAATGGGCTGCTGGCCCTGGGTGGGGACCTCAGCCCTGCACGGCTCTTGATGGCTTACCAGCGCGGCATCTTCCCGTGGTTTTCGCCCGGCGACCCGATTTTATGGTGGTCACCCGATCCGCGCGCCGTGCTGTGGCCAGCGCAGTTTCACCTCAGCCGCAGCATGAAGCGTTTCCATGCCAAATCTCCATACCGCGTCACGCTCAACCACGCGTTTGGTCAGGTCATTGAAGGCTGTGCGCAAGACCGCCATGAAGGGACGTGGATAACCCGCGATATTATTACCGCCTACCACCAGCTTCATGAGCTTGGCTACGCTCACTCCATCGAAGTATGGGAAGACGGCATACTCGTCGGCGGCATGTACGGCGTGGCGCAAGGGACGCTGTTTTGCGGCGAGTCGATGTTCTCTCGCGCGGTGAATGCCTCGAAAACTGCGCTGCTCATTTTCTGCCAGGAATTCGCGCAACGCGGCGGAAACCTGATCGATTGTCAGGTCCTCAATGAGCATACGGCCTCCCTCGGCGCCGTTGAGATCCCGCGACGCCAGTACATCGAACATCTGGATGCCAGCCGCCAGCAGAAGCTCCCGCGCGACTTCTGGATACCGAGAACGCTCTTTATGCCCAATGCCTAAATGTTTTCCGCATATTTTTTGTGAGGGTGTTATAATTATGCCGCAGAGTAGCTTCTGCCTGTTGCCCCGCCGCCGTTTGGGACCTTCGCTTCAGATAACGTCCTGACGTTTATCCTGTTGTATCCCCTTTACGAATGCGCTTTCCGTTCGGTTGTACCGTGACGCTTGGGCAATGCGCCGAAACTGTTTTGCTGCGTTTTAAACGCGCAATTCTTTACTTAATTGATGAATTTCGGCATTATCTTGCCGGTTCAAAACTTGGTAGTGATACCCCAGAGGATTAGATGGCCAAAGAAGACAATATTGAAATGCAGGGTACCGTACTTGATACGTTGCCTAACACCATGTTTCGCGTAGAGCTGGAAAACGGTCACGTGGTAACTGCGCACATCTCCGGTAAAATGCGCAAAAACTATATCCGCATTTTAACGGGCGACAAAGTGACTGTTGAACTGACCCCGTACGACCTGAGCAAAGGCCGCATTGTCTTCCGTAGTCGCTAATTGTTTTCGCCTGTAATGGCAGATGAATATTTAAAAGGTCGGGATCATCCCGGCCTTTTTTATTTATGGCTCTAGTGTTGCTGTACCGGAAGATGTATTGTCATCCACGGCTGTACAGTAGTGATTAAATCCACCGCCATAGAATGAACCATATCATGCAGTAATCCCGTCAGGTGCGGCAACATATCGCGGTCAAAATGCGATACCAGCAGCACATGGTTTAATGCCCGGCAGTAGTCGCATTTCGTTTCTGTATCTTCCAGCAGCCACTCTTTTTGTCGCGGTTCTTCCGCTTCGTGCTCAAATTCCACCACCTGAAAGTCACGCATTGATTCTGTGAGGCCGATTTTCATTTCTTCCAGGTATGCACCAAGGCAACGGCACACGGGCTGCGTCTGCGGGAGTGATTTGCAGTCGAGGAGGATTTCGGTGAGTAGTTTGCAGCGCTCAGCAAGGGTTGGAAGATCGGGATTGAGGGAGAGTTCGGTGTAGAGTTGGGTGAAGCCATTAATATCAGTCATATGTGATCCTTTATGCACGCAAGATTGTCTGTGCACACGCTTTCAGGACGCCAATCCCGACACCTGATTTTGCAGGTGCGCCGCCATTTTATTACTGTGGATTCATCCAGCAACAGACATCGAAAGAAATTGGAAAGCGCCTCGCAAAATTCCTCTGCTGCCTGTTGCCCTCACCCCGGCCCTCTCCCACAGGGAGAGGGAGCAAACAATAAAAAACGGCAACCGAAGTTGCCGTTTTGCTTTTACCTTACTACTCAGTGAGCCGCTTCCGGCTTGTGCTTCGCCGCACTCTGGAAGTCGTACGTCAGCTCGTTCTTCGCCTGATCCAGCGCCACGGTCACCTGACCGCCGTCTACCAGCGAGCCAAACAGTAGCTCGTTCGCCAGCGGTTTCTTCAGGTTGTCCTGAATCACACGCGCCATCGGACGGGCACCCATCGCACGGTCGTAGCCTTTCTCAGCCAGCCAGTTGCGGGCCTCCTGACTCACTTCCAGCGATACGCCTTTCTGGTCCAGCTGTACCTGCAACTCGACGATGAACTTATCCACCACCTGATGGATCACCTCGGTAGACAGGTGATCGAACCAGATAATGTTGTCCAGACGGTTACGGAACTCCGGCGTGAAGATCTTTTTGATCTCTTCCATCGCATCGGTACTGTTGTCCTGATGGATCAGGCCGATGGATTTACGCTCGGTTTCACGCACACCGGCGTTGGTGGTCATCACCAGCACCACGTTGCGGAAGTCCGCCTTGCGCCCGTTGTTGTCGGTCAGCGTCCCGTTGTCCATCACCTGCAGCAGGATGTTGAACACATCCGGGTGCGCTTTCTCGATTTCATCGAGCAGCAGTACCGCGTGCGGATGCTTGATCACCGCGTCGGTGAGCAGGCCGCCCTGGTCGAAGCCCACGTAGCCCGGAGGCGCACCAATCAGGCGGCTGACGGTGTGGCGCTCCATGTACTCGGACATATCAAAGCGCAGCAGCTCAATGCCCAGCGCTTTGGAAAGCTGGACCGTCACCTCGGTTTTCCCGACGCCGGTTGGGCCAGCGAACAGGAAGGACCCGACAGGCTTGTGCTCATGCCCCAGCCCGGCGCGGGCCATCTTGATCGCTTCGGTTAAGGCCTCAATGGCTTTATCCTGACCAAAGACCAGCATTTTCAGGCGATTGCCGAGGGTGCGCAGCGTGTCGCGGTCACTCTGAGAGACGCTCTTCTCAGGAATACGTGCGATACGGGCCACCACGGACTCAATGTCCGCCACGTTAACCGTTTTCTTACGCTTGCTGGCCGGCATCAGGCGCGCTCGCGCCCCTGCCTCATCAATCACGTCAATCGCCTTATCCGGCAGATGACGATCGTTGATGTATTTCACCGCCAGCTCCACCGCCGCACGGACCGCTTTCGCGGTGTAACGCACGTCGTGGTGCGCTTCATACTTCGGCTTCAGACCGTTGATGATCTGCACCGTTTCCTCAACGGACGGTTCGGTCACGTCAATTTTCTGGAAGCGGCGCGCCAGCGCACGGTCTTTTTCGAAGATGTTGCTGAACTCCTGGTAGGTAGTGGAGCCAATCACGCGGATCTTGCCGCTGGAGAGCAGCGGTTTGATCAGGTTAGCGGCATCCACCTGGCCACCGGACGCCGCACCTGCGCCGATGATGGTGTGGATCTCATCGATAAACAGAATGCTGTTGGTGTCCTGCTCCAGCTGTTTTAACAGCGCCTTGAAGCGTTTTTCAAAATCGCCGCGGTATTTGGTGCCCGCCAGCAGCGAGCCAATATCCAGCGAGTAGATGGTGCAATCGGCAATCACTTCCGGCACGTCGCCCTGCACAATGCGCCAGGCCAGACCTTCCGCAATCGCGGTTTTCCCCACGCCTGACTCACCCACCAGCAGCGGGTTGTTTTTGCGGCGACGGCACAGCACCTGGATCGCGCGCTCCAGCTCTTTATCGCGACCAATCAGCGGGTCGATACCGCCAACGCGAGCAAGCTGGTTAAGATTGGTGGTGAAGTTTTCCATACGATCCTCCCCGCCTGCTTGCTCTTCATTGTTATTGACCTGATTGCTGGAATCCGATGCCTGGTTAGGCTCGTCTTTGCGCGTTCCGTGAGAAATAAAGTTCACCACGTCGAGTCGGCTGACTTCGTGTTTGCGCAGCAGGTAGGCCGCCTGTGACTCCTGCTCGCTGAAGATGGCGACCAGGACGTTTGCGCCAGTCACTTCGCTACGTCCGGAAGACTGGACGTGGAATACCGCGCGCTGCAGCACGCGCTGGAAGCTGAGCGTCGGCTGCGTGTCGCGCTCCTCTTCACTGGCTGGCAGCACCGGTGTGGTTTGTTCGATGAAGGCTTCGAGTTCCTGACGTAGCGCCACCAGATCCACGGAGCAGGCTTCCAGCGCTTCGCGGGCAGATGGGTTGCTAAGCAGTGCGAGCAGTAAATGCTCGACGGTCATAAACTCATGTCGGTGCTCACGCGCTCTGGCGAAAGCCATGTTTAAACTGAGTTCCAGTTCTTGATTGAGCATAGGCACCTCCCCCAATTTTATGCCTTATCAGGCCTTTTCCAGCGTACACAGCAACGGATGCTCGTTCTCCCTCGCATAGTCGTTCACCATCGCCACTTTGGTTTCCGCCACTTCTGCCGTAAAGATGCCGCAGATGGCTTTGCCTCGATAATGAACGGTAAGCATCAGTTGCGTTGCACGTTCTACATCATAAGAAAAGAACTTTTGTAGCACGTCAATAACAAATTCCATCGGCGTGTAATCATCGTTCATTAACATAACTTTATACATAGATGGCGGTTTTAGCGCGTCACGCACTTTATCTTCCGCCAGCTGGTCAAAATCCAGCCAGTCGTTGGTCTTACCCATTTTGCATAACCACTTTGAATCTACCTCAGATGTTAGATAACAATCATCTATTACTGTCATCCGCGATGTCTGTCACAAACCGTTGCAATAGCGTTAACTGCTTCAAACTTTGGTTGATTATTGTCCCATCTCCAGCGCCAAACGCTTGACGACGTCTTTCGTTTCTCTAAATTGTACAAGCGTGAGATGGCGAGGTTTTGAACAGCCCCCACTCCACCACCGGTTCATTCCATCTTAACTTATAAGATTTACGAAGGATGTCGAAGCATGGAAATGGGTACTGTTAAGTGGTTCAACAACGCCAAAGGGTTTGGCTTCATCTGCCCCGAAGGCGGCGGCGAGGATATCTTCGCTCACTATTCCACCATTCAGATGGATGGTTACAGAACGCTCAAAGGCGGGCAGTCCGTCCGGTTCGATGTACACCAGGGACCAAAAGGCAATCATGCAAGCCTTATCGTACCCATTGAAGCAGAGACGGTTGCATAGCGCTCTGTTTTATTGTGTACATCCCGCAGTCAAAATGCCAGCCCGATCGGCTGGCATTTTTATTTTCGGGTTATTCCCGAGCCAGCGCATCCACCGGATCCAGCCGCGCCGCGTTGCGGGCGGGGAGCCAGCCAAACAAAATGCCGGTAAAGGTCGAACATAAAAATGCGGTAATAATGGCGACCGGCGAGAAACCAATCTCCCACCCGGGTAAAAAGAGCTGGAGCGCGAACGCAATCATCATCGAGAGCGCAATCCCCATCGCCCCGCCGACCAGGCACACCAGCACAGCCTCAATCAGAAACTGTTGCAGTACATCACTGGCACTGGCCCCGACCGCCATGCGGATGCCAATCTCCCGGGTACGTTCCGTGACCGACACCAGCATGATATTCATCACCCCGATGCCGCCGACGACCAGCGAGATCACCGCCACCAGCGTGAGGAACAGCTGAAGAGTACGTGTGGTCTTTTCCGCCGTTTTCAAGAGGCCGTCCATGTTCCAGGTGAAGAAATCCTTCTTCCCGTGGCGCAACGTAAGCAACCGCTCAAGCTGCTGTTCGGCCAGCGCGCTGTCGTAGCCCTCCTTCACACGCACGGTGATGGAGTTGAGCCATGACTGCCCCATGATCCGCCCGGAAATCGTGGTGTAGGGCAACCAGACGCGCAGGATCTTGCTGCTGCCAAACATCGACTGTTTCTCTTCCGCCACACCAATGACCGTGGCAGGCATGTTGCCGACCAGGATCACTTCACCGACCACACTGGCTTTATTAGGGAAGAGTTGCCTGCGCGAGTTCGCATCCAGCACCACCACCTGCGCCCTGCCCGCCAGCTGTTCGGCATTAAAGGTCGCCCCTTCGCTGAAGGTCATGCCGTAGACGTTGAAGTAGTCCCCGCTGACGCCGTTGGCGCTGGCGGCAACGTCAACATTCCCTACCCGCAGACGCAGGTTTTGCGAAACGGCTGGCGTGGCGGAGTTTACCCACGGCTGCTTCTGAATCGCTGCCAGATCGTCATACTTTAGCGCCTGCTGATACTGCGGTTCGTCGTCGCCAAAGTCCTTGCCGGGATAGACATCAATGGTATTGGTACCGATGGCGCGAATATCGGCCAGCACCAGCTGCTTGGCGGCGTCGCCCACCACCACAATCGAGACCACCGAAGCAATACCGATGATAATCCCGAGCATGGTCAGCAGGGTGCGCATTTTGTTGGCCGCCATCGCCAGCCAGGCCATGTTCAGCGCTTCACGAAAGCCGCTGGAAAATTGTCCCCAGCCGGTTGAGGCCGGCAGAGCTTCTTTCGGGGCTGCCGCTCTGGACGCACGCGGCGGCGGGTTGCTGACCAGCTCGCCGTCGTGGATCTCAATAATGCGTTCCGCCTGCGCCGCCACCTGCGGATCGTGGGTAACGATGATCACCGTGTGCCCCTGATCGCGAAGCTGGTGGAGGATCGCCATCACCTCTTCACCGGAATGGCTGTCGAGCGCCCCGGTGGGTTCATCCGCGAGGATCACCTGCCCGCCATTCATCAGCGCGCGGGCAATACTCACGCGCTGCTGCTGGCCACCGGACAGCTGCGACGGCTGGTACTCCACGCGTTCAGCCAGCCCGAGACGCGTTAACAGCGTCTTCGCACGCTCAAGACGTTTCTTCCGCTCCACGCCTGCATAGACGGCTGGCACCTCGACGTTTTGCGCCGCGTTCAGGTGTGAGAGCAGGTGGTAACGCTGGAAGATAAAACCAAAATGTTCCCGGCGCAGCTTCGCCAGCGCGTCGCCGTCGAGCGTGGAGACATCCGTCCCGGCCACGCGATAGGTCCCGCTGGTGGGTTTATCCAGGCAGCCGAGAATGTTCATCAGCGTCGATTTACCGGAGCCTGACGCGCCGACAATCGCCACCATCTCGCCCGCTTCCACGCGCAGGGAGATACCTTTCAGCACCTCCACCGGACCGTCGCCCGACGGATAGCTGCGACGGATATCCTTCAGCTCAAGCAGCGCGGTCATTTCGCGGCTCCGGGCAGGCTTTCACTGACAACCACCTCCTCACCCTCTTCCAGCCCTTTCACCACCACCACATCGGTATCATTACGCGCGCCAATCACCACTTCGCGATCGCGCGTCTCGCCGTTGCGCAGCACTTTCACTTTATAGCGATTGTCCCCGGCGGATTCGCCCAGCGCGGAGAGCGGAATGGTGAGCACGTTCTTCACGCCGGTCAGCTGGATATGCACCTGGGCAGTCATATCCAGACGCAGCACGCCCTGTGGGTTTGGCACTTCAAAACGGGCGTAGTAAAAGATAGCGTCGTTAACCTTTTCCGGCGTCGGCAGAATGTCTTTCAGCACGCCTTCATAGCGCGTCTGCGGGTCGCCAAGCACGGTAAACCAGGCATTCTGCCCAGGTTTCAGATGGATAACATCCGCCTCGGAAACCTGCGCTTTGACCAGCATAGTGCTCATATCCGCCAGCGTCAGAATGTTAGGCGCCTGCTGGGCGGCAATTACCGTCTGCCCCTGCAGCGTGGTGATCTGGGTGACTTCACCGGCCATCGGCGCAACGATTTGCGTGTAGTCGAGGTTGGTTTTCGCCGTGTCCAGCGAGGCCTGATTACGTTTGATTTGTGCGTCGATGGTGCCAATCTGCGCCTGCTTGACCGCCAGCTCCGTCGTGGCAGTATCTAAATCCTGCTTCGAAATGGCCTGGGTTTTTGCCAGCGCCTGCTGACGGGTCAGCGTGACCTGGGCCAGATTACGTTCAGCCAGCGCCTGAGCACGCTGGGCGCGCAGCTCCATCAGCGTGGCTTCCACCTCGCGGATCTGGTTCTCGGCCTGTTCAGGATCGATAACACCCAGCAACTGGCCTTTTTTTACCTTATCACCGATCTCTACCGACAGCGTTTTCAGCTGGCCGCTGACCTGAGCGCCAACGTCAACCTTGCGCAATGCATCAAGCTTACCCGTCGCCAGGACGTTTTGCTGCAGTTCGCCGGGGCGAACGATCAGTGTCCGGTACTGCGGCACCGGTGCGTTAAGCACCTGCCATAACCAGAATCCACCGACTAAAATCACGACCGCCAGCAGCAGAAATAGCGTTCTGCGTTTTCCCTTGAGGTTCATAAATATTCCAAATAAATGTTCTGGCAATAATAAATGTTGATTCTATCTAAACGACTCCTTAACGAAACCCCTGTTCTCCGAAATCGTCCTAATTTGTTGACGAGATGTTGATATTCCTCTTGTTGAAATAGTGATATTCCAAAAGATTCAGGATTTATCATGTCTTCCATCGTCGATACGCCTTATTCCCCCCTGACGCAGCCTGCCTCCGGCTGGCAGCTTTTCAAAAACCTGGCTTTGGGTAAGCTTACCCCAGGACTGGCATGGCAGAATCCGGCTTATCGGCGCAAGTTCGTGTTACGGTCGCTTGCGGCTCCCGTCACCACCTCTCGCCTGTTGACGCGCCTGGCAAAACAGCCGCGTCTGATGCAGATATTACAAGCTCAGCCGGGGCTGCCCTGCCGGATGCACCGCCCGTGGCTGACGGTGAACATGGAACGTCAGCACGCGCTGGAGTCTCTTAACTGGCACTATCAGATCATGAGCCGCCAGCTTCCGGCGACGCTGCTGCAGGGCTATCTTTCGAAGCAGGGTGCCACGCTGCTGACCTTAACCGGTAAAGATGAACAGCACTTTACCGTTCGCCTGTGTGCTGATGCGTTTATGGATAAAGAGGGAGAAGCCACCCTCGTCTTCTGCGACGATCAAAATACAGTCCTGGCGGAGATAACCTTCACGCTCTGCCCTTTTGCCGGAAAATCGACGCTGTTCATTGGCGGTTTGCAGGGCGCAAAAGCGCATGTTCCCCATGAGCGGATCCAGAAAGCGACGAAGGCCTGCCATGGGCTGTTCCCGAAACGTCTGCTGGTTGAAACCGCCATGACGCTCGGCGCCGCTTTCCCGGTCGAACAGATTGTTGCCGTCAGTAACGACACCCATATTTATCGCAGCTGGCGCTACCGCAAGAAAAAAGAGGGAAAACTGCTGGCTGATTATGACAGCTTCTGGCTCTCCCTCGGCGGTGAAAAGCAGGATAGCGGTAACTTTATGCTGCCGCTTGTCATGCCGCGTAAACCGATGGAAGAGATCGCGAGCAAAAAACGTTCCGAATATCGCCGTCGCTACGAACTGCTGGACAGCCTGATTCAGCAGGTGAATCAGGCGACCCGAGGTTAATCCGCCCTCCCGCGTGCCAGCCACAGCACGCGGGAGAACATCTTCCTCAGCAGAGTGGGCACCGCCTCCACGCCCCGCCTTCCCGCTTCCGTCGCCACTTCAATGGCGAGATCCGGTTTTGACGAACGGTGTATCGCTTTGGCGATCACGCGGCGCATGTTCATCGGAACATCGACCGGCACCATCGCAATGCGGTGGAACACATCGTCAAACCCCTGACGATACATAAAGTGCTCCATGTCCATCGCGGGGAGCATGGTTAAATGGTCGCGCTCTTCTTCCCGTTCATTATTCAGCAGGCTACGCACGGTCGAGGCATACTTTTTACCCGCCTCGTCACCGTCCACCAGCACATGCCATTCAATACCCATCCGGCGGGCAAATTTTATCAGCGGTTTTAATCCCGACTGGGCAAATTCGATCACCTTAATGCCTTCCGCATCAAAATGGTGCCCACACTGACGCGCCAGTTCGTTGATGACCCAGGTCTCCGTTTCCCCTTCCACCAGCAGCCAACAGCGGGCAAAAAGTGACGACGCGCGATTAAAACGAATATGAAACGCGATGCGCCGCCCGTCTTCGGCATTTAAACCGCCAGGCCCGAGACGGTACGCGGAGACCCGCGAAGACTCGCGCACCAGACGGCAGATATGCTCAACCGGCGTCATGGATAATAGCTCACCAGAATTGGTGGTCGTAATACGCTGGAGCGGCAGCAAATTCAGCAGATGCCACGCCACCGAGAGCATGATGGGGTGAAGCCGCGTTTCAGGATCTTCCACCAGCAGCAACGGGCGGGCATCCCGGTCAAGACGCACGGTGCCTTTAGCCTGCAAAAGTGTTGAAAACAGCCCCAGAAGAATCACCCGATGGGTACGACCGCCGGGCCGGTCGATCATCCGGTTGATGATGTCGAGATAGCGCCAGCTGCGTTGTTCATCATGAGAGCGACGGCGCATCAGCCTGTGGCGCGACTCCGATGTCCCCTGCTCGGAAAAATAGTGCTCCAGCAGTTGTACCATCGCGGACAACCCCTGGCGAATCTGACCATCGGTCAGGTTTTGCGGACGCGACACCAGCTCACGCGCCAGAAAATCCAGCTCGCGGGCGGTGACTTCCACCTCCGGCATATTCGGTACCGTGCCGTTACGGATACGCCGCATAAAGCGCGCATCACGCAACCGCAATACCGGCGTCAGGCGGGTCAGGTGGCGAGCCAAATCGTCGATGTTGTCCAGTGGGATCGGGTTGGCTTTTTCATCAAGAAACTCGCGCAGGGTCAGGACCCCTTCGTTTTCCGCCATCTCGCCTTCCAGGCGATAGAAAATCCGGTGGAAATCATCGTCACAGGGCACCCAACAGGGTGACAGCGGGCGGAAGCGACGCACGCGGTGACGGCCTGGCTCGGATTCACGGAACGTCAGGATAATATGCAGGTGCTTCTCGCGTCCCGTCACGTCCCCGGGCGGGAACCAGAAATCGTCGTGGACAAAGTGATACAGATCGTCTTCGGGGGATAGCAGTAACGTCAGCGCATCGAGCAGGCTGGACTTACCCCACGCGTTCTCGCCGATCAGGACGTTGTTCTGCTCAAGCTGCAGCAACAGGCGGTTAATACCGCGAAACCCGACAATTTCCACACGTTCGAGAAGCATAAATCCCCCGCGAAATGAACACTTTTTCCTTTAAGTTATCAGCAGTATAGCGGGAGGAATCTTGTCACGACAGCATAACATTCACCCTGACAAGAATTGGTCTATGCTCTATTTACCGCTCATTTGAACAAGGAATGACATCACATTGCCTTAAATCAAATTTATCGAATTTATTTAAGTGGCGAAGGGATGTTGTTGGTTTCTAAAATACGGGCTCTTTGAGTCGTCATCCCTTTATGGCGATATATCCCGCCCGCGGGAAAGCGCGCGGAAATTATTTGAGGTGGTTATGTTTAGAAAATTGGCTGCAGAATGTTTTGGTACATTCTGGCTGGTATTTGGTGGCTGCGGTAGCGCCGTTCTGGCAGCAGCGTTCCCGGAATTAGGCATTGGTTTTGTCGGCGTCGCGCTGGCGTTTGGCTTAACCGTATTAACCATGGCCTTCGCCGTGGGGCATATTTCCGGTGGTCATTTTAACCCGGCTGTGACGTTAGGTTTATGGGCGGGCGGTCGTTTTCCTGCTAAAGACGTCATTGGCTACATCGTGGCGCAGGTGGTGGGCGGTATTATTGCGGCTGGCGTTCTGTACGTTATTGCCAGCGGTAAGGCCGGCTTTGACGCGGCCGCCAGCGGCTTCGCCTCAAACGGCTTTGGCGAGCACTCGCCGGGCGGTTACTCCATGCTGTCTGCCATCGTGATTGAAATTGTGCTGACCGCGGGCTTCCTGCTGGTGATCCACGGCGCCACCGACAAACACGCGCCTGCTGGCTTTGCCCCGATTGCTATTGGTCTGGCGCTGACGCTTATCCACCTGATTTCAATTCCGGTCACCAACACCTCCGTTAACCCGGCACGCAGTACCGCCGTCGCCATCTTCCAGGGCGGCTGGGCGCTTGAGCAGCTGTGGCTGTTCTGGGTGATGCCAATTATCGGCGGTATTCTGGGCGGCGTGCTGTATCGTACCCTGCTGGAAAAACGCGATTAATCTTTCCCTCCCTCTCCCCGTGGGAGAGGGCCGGGGTGAGGGCAACAGGCCGCACATACAAGCCGGGTAAGGCGTAGCCGCCACCCGGCTTTCTTTTGCCGCTTTACTGAATAGCCTTTATTGGGTAGTGTCTCTGGCGCTCAACAGACACTCAAAAGGACCGGCTGTTCATGTTTTCAGGACTCCTCATTATTCTGCTGCCCCTGATTGCGGGCTACCTTATTCCGCTGCGTCAGGAATCCGCATTACGGCTTATCAACCGTTTTCTCAGCGGGATTGTTTACCTCATTCTTTTCTTTATGGGGATCAGCCTGGCCTTCCTGGATAACCTGTCCGCGAATTTACTCTCCATTTTGCATTATTCAGCCGTCACGGTTACGGTTATTTTGCTGTGCAATATTGCCGCACTGCTGTGGCTGGAACGCACCATTCCCTGGAAAAACCATCACCTCCAGGAAAAGCTGCCCTCCCGTATTGCGATGGCACTTGAGTCATTAAAACTCTGCGGCGTCGTGGTGCTCGGTTTTCTTCTGGGTCTCACCGGATGGGCATTTTTACGGCACGCGACAGAAGCCAGTGAATATACCCTGATCTTCCTGCTGTTCCTGATTGGTATCCAGCTGCGAAATAACGGCATGACCCTGAAACAGATTGTCCTCAACCGTCGGGGAATGATTATTGCCGTAATGGTTGTCGCCAGCTCAATGGTGGCGGGTGTGATTAATGCTTTTATTCTCGATCTGCCGCTGAAAACCGGCCTGGCAATGGCCTCCGGATTTGGCTGGTACTCCCTTTCCGGTATTCTGCTGACTGAATCATTCGGTCCGGTGATCGGCAGCGCCGCCTTCTTTAACGATCTGGCGCGTGAGCTGATTGCCATTATGCTGATCCCGGGGCTGGTTCGCCGCAGTCGCTCTACCGCACTGGGTCTGTGCGGCGCGACCTCGATGGACTTTACCCTGCCGGTACTTCAGCGCTCAGGCGGGCTGGAAATGGTGCCCGCGGCCATCGTGCACGGCTTTATTTTGAGTTTACTGGTTCCCATTCTGATGGCGTTCTTCTCTGCCTGATACTTCTTTGGCGGTAGGGTGCCTGCCGCCAAAATTGCGCTAAATCAATCTCCCTCTATTTTGTAGCAGAAAGCGCTTTTCACCGTTCTGGCACAGGCATAACCTTAAACATGTATATCAAATATAACTTTAACAGGTGTGATTATGTTTTGTGTGCAATGTGAACAAACCATCCGTACCCCGGCAGGCAATGGCTGCTCTTACGCGCAGGGTATGTGCGGCAAAACCGCAGAAACATCAGACCTGCAGGACCTGCTGATTGCTGCCCTGCAAGGCCTTTCCGCATGGGCATTCAAAGCCCGCGAATACGGCATCGTCGACCACTACGTCGACAGCTTCGCGCCGCGCGCATTCTTTTCTACGCTGACCAACGTTAACTTTGATTCCCCTCGTATCGTCGGCTATGCCCGTGAAGCTATCGCCCTGCGTGAAGCGCTGAAAGCGCAGTGCCTGAACGCTGATGCTAACGCTCGCGTGGACAACCCGATGTCAGAACTCCAGCTGGCGAGTGATGACCTGGGCGACCTCCAGCGTCAGGCGGCAGACTTTACCCCGAATAAAGACAAAGCGGCGATTGGCGAGAACATTCTCGGCCTGCGCCTGCTGTGCCTGTACGGTCTGAAAGGCGCAGCGGCGTATATGGAGCACGCGCACGTTCTCGGTCAGTACGACAACGATATCTACGCGCAGTACCACAAAATCATGGCGTGGCTGGGTACCTGGCCTGCCGATATGAACGCCCTGCTTGAGTGCTCAATGGAAATCGGCCAGATGAACTTCCGCGTGATGAGCATTCTGGATGCCGGTGAAACCAGTACCTACGGCCACCCGACGCCAACGCAGGTCAACGTGAAGGCGACCGAGGGTAAATGTATCCTGATCTCCGGTCATGACCTGAAAGATCTCTACAACCTGCTGAAGCAGACTGAAGGCACTGGCGTCAACGTTTATACCCACGGCGAAATGCTGCCTGCGCACGGCTACCCGGAGCTGCGTAAATTCAAACATCTGATCGGTAACTACGGCAGCGGCTGGCAGAACCAGCAGGTGGAGTTCGCCCGCTTCCCTGGCCCTATCGTGATGACCTCTAACTGCATCATCGACCCTACCGTGGGCGCGTATGACGACCGCATCTGGACCCGCAGCATCGTCGGCTGGCCGGGCGTGAGCCACCTCGAAGGCGACGATTTCGGTCCGGTTATTGCCCAGGCGCAGCAGATGGCGGGCTTCCCGTACAGCGAAATTCCGCATCTGATCACCGTCGGCTTTGGCCGTGAAACCCTGCTCGGCGCCGCAGATTCGCTGATCGATCTCGTCAGCCGTGAAAAGCTGCGCCACATCTTCCTCGTCGGCGGCTGCGACGGCGCGCGCGGTGAGCGTAACTACTTCACCGATTTCGCCACCAGCGTACCGGACGATTGCCTGATCCTGACCCTGGCGTGCGGTAAATACCGTTTCAACAAGCTGGACTTCGGCAATATCGAAGGTCTGCCGCGCCTGATCGATGCGGGCCAGTGTAACGATGCTTACTCGGCCATTATTCTGGCGGTTACCCTGGCGGAGAAACTGGGCTGTGGCGTGAACGACCTGCCGCTGTCGCTGGTGCTTTCGTGGTTTGAGCAGAAAGCGATCGTCATCCTGCTGACCCTGCTCTCTCTGGGCGTGACCAACATCGTGACCGGCCCGACCGCGCCAGGCTTCCTGACGCCGGACCTGCTGGCCGTGCTGAACGAAAAATTCGGCCTGCGCTCCGTCACCAACGTTGAAGATGATATGAAGCAGCTGCTGAGCGCGTAAGGAGTTATTCATGACCATGCCAACCTCACAATGTCCGTGGAGGATGCAGGTTCATCACATCCACCAGGAGACGCCGGATGTGTGGACGCTCTCACTGATTTGCCACGATTACTATCCGTACCGTGCCGGTCAGTATGCGCTGGTCAGTGTCCGCCATTCGGCGGACACCCTGCGTGCCTACACGATCTCCTCAACGCCGGGCGTGAGCGAATACATCACGCTTACCATTCGCCGTATTGATGACGGTGCCGGCTCGCAGTGGCTGACCCGTGACGTGAAGCGCGGAGACTATATCTGGCTGTCAGACGCCCAGGGCGATTTCACCTGTGACGACAAGGCGGAAGATAAATTCCTGCTGCTGGCGGCGGGCTGTGGCGTCACGCCGATTATGTCCATGCGCCGCTGGCTGGCGAAAAACCGTCCGCAGGCCGACGTGCAGGTGATCTTTAGCGTTCGCTCTCCGGAAGATGTCATTTTTGCCGAGGAGTGGCGTAATTATCCGGTAACACTGGTGGCAGAACACAATGCGGTCCACGGTTTTGTGCCCGGCCGTCTGAGCCGCGAGCTGCTGCAAAGCGTGCCGGATATTGCGCACCGTACCGTGATGACCTGCGGCCCGGCGCCTTACATGGATATCGTCGAGAAAGAAGTGAAGGCGCTTGGCGTGACCCGCTTCTTCAAGGAGCAATTCTTCACGCCGGTAGCGGAGGCGGCAACCAGCGGGATTCAGTTTACTAAGCTACAGCCTGCGCAGACCTTCTTTGGCCGCGTGGGAACGACTTTGCTGGAGGCACTCGAAAGCAATAAGGTACCGGTAGTGGCCGCCTGCCGTGCGGGCGTATGCGGTTGCTGTAAGACGAAAGTGGTTTCAGGTGAGTACACTGTCACCAGTACCATGACGCTCTCCGACGCGGAAATTGCCGAAGGTTACGTGCTGGCGTGCTCATGCCATCCGCAGGGGGATCTGGTCCTCGCATAATCTGATGCGGTGCCCCCGTTTTTGCCGGGTGGCACTGCGTTTACCCGGCCTACCTTGTAGGGGCTGGATCGTCGTAGGCCCGGTAAGCGCTAGCGCCACCGGGCTTATAATCAGGCGGCACAGTGTTTGTGCCGAACTACATATGGTTGCTGCGTGTACGGCAGTGAACTATTGATAGATGGCGTCGTTGTATTCCGCGACTTTATAAGCTGCCTGTATTGCACTAAGCGCATCTGTGACAAGGTAAGGAGTTCAGATTGTTTTCTAAGCTGCCTGTACGGCAGTGAACGTACTGAACAGACGGAAACACAGTGTCGGACTTTTCTAAGCTGCCTGTACGGCAATGAAATCTGTTTTCGCGCCTCCGTGCAGGAGGTTTTCTTTCTAAGCTGCCTGTACGGCAGTGAACACAAACGATGTCCTTGAGGCTCGGATTAAAGATTTCTAAGCTGCCTGTACGGCAGTGAACTGAGAGTTTCGATACTCCGGACTATCGTGATTTTTCTAAGCTGCCTGTACGGCAGTGCACGATCGCGTTCATATTTGCAACATGCCTGAAGATTTCTAAGCTGCCTGTACGGCAGTGCACAGTTTTAACACCATCCCGTCCTCCGGGATTCTTTTCTAAGCTGCCTGTACGGCAGTGAACGTTTTTGTTGAGCCGGTGCAGCTCATAGCGACTTTCTAAGCTGCCTGTACGGCAGTGAACAGTTGAAATGGCTGATCGTAACCCGAAGTGTAGTTTCTAAGCTGCCTGTACGGCAGTGAACCCATTCGTTCTCATGGATCAGAAGGGTTTCCTTTTCTAAGCTGCCTGTACGGCAGTGAACGACGCTATCTGCGGGTTGAACACGAACGTGCACTTTCTAAGCTGCCTGTACGGCAGTGAACTCACGTTTTGATATGGCCCCGTTGAAATGACTTTTCTAAGCTGCCTGTACGGCAGTGAACTACAACTACCCTCGCATCAATCAGTTAGTGCATTTCTAAGCTGCCTGTACGGCAGTGAACTCGTTCCCTTTTCTCGTGCATAACCAACCATCATTTCTAAGCTGCCTGTACGGCAGTGAACTCAGGCGTTGTGAGAGTGAACCCACTGCCAACTTTCTAAGCTGCCTGTACGGCAGTGAACGTCGAGTCTTGATTACGTGGCGGATTTTTGCATTTCTAAGCTGCCTGTACAGCAGTGAACGGCGCAGCTGACGGGTAACGCAGTGTCGGAACATTTCTAAGCTGCCTGTACGGCAGTGAACTGGAACAATCTACACCTATCACGTTGTCAGATAAAGAAATAACCTAAAAAATCGTCTCGATCCCTTTTTTCTTCACATACATTTCAGCACAATAAAATCAATAAGTTAAAAACAGCCAATAAAAAAGGGTCTATAGACCCCTTCCTTCATACCAGAGCACAAACCTCAACGCCACGCCGGTGCTTTCCCCAGCGCAAACCGCCCTGCCCCTAAAAATGCCACCGCCAGCGAGCCAATAAAGAAGTACACCAGGCTTTCAATCGCCCATGCCCCAACCTTATCGAGGGCGAGCGTTTCACCCATTCCTACCATAAGCCATGCCACAATCATCGTAAACGCCAGCATCAGCGCGGCCGGGCGCGTAAAGAGCCCGACAATAATCAACATCGGTGCCACCACTTCGCCAATCAACACGCCATAAGCGATAAACCCCGGCAACCCTTTTTCCACCAGCATGCCGCTGATAAAGCCCACGCCGCCGAATAACTTGTGCAAACCGTGAAAGAGCATCAACCCACCGACGGCAAGTCGTAACAAGAGTTTGCCAAGATCGTCGCACGATAGCTTTTCATTAACAGCAATTAACAATGATTTAACCATTTGAAATGATTCCTGTTTTCACCTGAGTCAGCACCAGATTATGCCGAATTATCGCGCAAGGAAACCCTGTTAATTGAGGGGTATTGAGCAGGCAATACAGCGACTTTCTTCTAAGCTTGTAAGCGATATCACAAAAAGGAGAAGGACACCCATGAAACAAACCGTGGCTGCATATATAGCGAAAACCCTGGAACAGGCTGGCGTGAAACGTATCTGGGGCGTAACCGGCGATTCCCTGAACGGACTGAGCGACAGCCTTAACAAAATGAAAACCATTGAATGGATGCCGACCCGCCATGAAGAGGTCGCCGCATTTGCCGCGGGAGCCGAAGCGCAGCTCACCGGTGAACTGGCCGTGTGTGCAGGCTCGTGCGGGCCAGGTAACCTGCATCTGATCAACGGTCTGTTTGACTGCCACCGTAACCACGTGCCGGTGCTGGCGATTGCCGCCCATATCCCCTCTTCCGAAATCGGTAGCGGCTATTTTCAGGAGACGCATCCGCAGGAGCTGTTCCGTGAATGCAGCCACTATTGCGAACTGGTTTCATCCCCGGAGCAGATCCCGCAGGTTCTGGCTATCGCCATGCGCAAGGCGGTGCTGAACCGCGGCGTGTCGGTGGTCGTTATCCCGGGTGATGTGGCCCTCAAGTCCGCACCAGAAGGGGCCAGCACCCACTGGTATCACGCCCCGCAGCCTGTGGTGACGCCTGCGGAAGAAGAGCTGAAAAAGCTGGCGCAGCTGCTGCGTTACTCCAGCAATATTGCCCTGATGTGCGGTAGCGGCTGCGCGGGCGCGCACAAGGAGCTACTTGAATTCGCGGGTAAGCTAAAAGCCCCCATTGTTCACGCCCTGCGCGGCAAAGAGCACGTCGAGTACGACAACCCCTACGATGTGGGAATGACCGGGCTGATCGGTTTCTCCAGCGGGTTCCACACCATGATGAACGCCGACACGCTGATTTTACTCGGTACCCAGTTCCCTTACCGCGCGTTTTACCCGACGGATGCCAAAATCATTCAGATCGATATCAATCCGGCCAGCATCGGCGCGCACAGCAAGGTGGATATGGCGCTGGTAGGCGATATCAAATCCACCCTGGCCGCCCTGCTGCCGCTGCTCGAGGAGAAAACGGATCGCGCGTTTCTTGATAAAGCCCTCAGTGACTACCGCGATGCCCGTAAGGGGCTGGACGATCTCGCCAAACCGAGCGACAAAGCCATCCACCCGCAGTACCTGGCACAGCAGATCAGCCATTTCGCTGACGACGACGCCATTTTTACCTGCGACGTCGGCACGCCAACCGTCTGGGCAGCACGCTACCTGAAGATGAACGGCAAACGCCGCCTGCTGGGTTCGTTCAACCACGGCTCGATGGCCAACGCCATGCCGCAGGCGCTGGGCGCAAAAGCGACGGCACCGGAACGTCAGGTGGTGGCCATGTGCGGCGACGGCGGGTTTAGCATGCTCATGGGGGATTTCCTCTCCGTGGTACAGATGAAGCTGCCGCTCAAAATCGTGGTCTTCAACAACAGCGTACTGGGCTTTGTGGCGATGGAGATGAAGGCCGGTGGTTATCTGACGGACGGTACCGAACTGCATGACACCAACTTCGCGCGCATTGCCGAGGCGTGCGGCATCACCGGTATTCGCGTGGAAAAAGCGTCTGACGTGGATGAAGCCCTGCAGCGCGCCTTTTCTATCGACGGTCCGGTGCTGGTGGATGTGGTAGTCGCCAAAGAAGAGCTGGCTATTCCACCGCAAATCAAGCTGGAACAGGCGAAAGGTTTTAGCCTCTATATGCTGCGCGCCATCATCAGCGGCCGAGGTGATGAAGTGATCGAACTGGCAAAAACCAACTGGCTCAGGTAAAACATTTCACGTGACCTCTTAAAATAAAGGGATGTGAAATGATTGATTTGCGTAGTGATACCGTTACCCGCCCGAGCCGTGCCATGCTCGAAGAGATGATGGCCGCCCCGGTCGGGGACGACGTCTACGGCGATGACCCGACGGTCAACGCGTTACAGCGCTATGCGGCAGAGCTGAGTGGCAAGGAGGCCGCGCTGTTCCTGCCGACCGGCACGCAGGCGAACCTCGTGGCGCTGCTCAGCCACTGCGAGCGCGGCGAAGAGTATATTGTCGGCCAGGGCGCGCATAACTATCTCTACGAAGCCGGCGGTGCGGCGGTGCTTGGCAGCATCCAGCCGCAGCCGATTGACGCCGCGCCGGACGGTACACTCCCGCTCGATAAGGTCGCGGCAAAAATCAAAGCCGACGATATTCATTTCGCCCGCACGAAACTGCTCAGTCTGGAAAATACCCACAACGGTAAAGTGCTGCCGCGCGAGTACCTGAAAGCGGCATGGGACTTCACCCGCGAGCGCAAGCTCGGCCTGCACGTTGACGGTGCGCGCATTTTTAACGCCGTAGTGGCGTACGGCTGCGAGCTGAAAGAGATTACGCAATATTGCGACTCGTTCACCATTTGCCTCTCCAAAGGGCTGGGTACGCCGGTGGGTTCCCTGCTGGTCGGCAATGCGGATTACATCAAGCGCGCCAACCGCTGGCGTAAGATGACCGGCGGCGGCATGCGCCAGGCCGGTATTCTGGCGGCAGCGGGTCTGTATGCTCTCAAAAATAACGTGGCGCGCCTGAAAGACGATCACGATAACGCCGCATGGATGGCCACACAGCTGCGCGAGATCGGTGCGGACGTGATGCGCCACGACACCAACATGCTGTTCATTCGCGTGGGCGACGAACATGCCGCTGCGCTGGGCGAATTTATGAAAGCGCGCGGCGTGCTGATCAACGCCTCTCCAGTGGTGCGTCTGGTCATGCACCTCGACGTGAACCGCGAACAGCTGGCAGAGGTGGTGAAACACTGGCAGGCGTTTTTACAGCGCTAAGGAGCCTCACGTGCCGCAACGCATTCTGGTGCTGGGCGCCAGCGGGTATATCGGTCAGCATCTCACCACGGCATTGAGCCAGCGGGGACATCAGGTGCTGGCAGCGGCACGCAACACCGACCGCCTGCAAAAGCTGGCGTTGCCGGGCGTCACCTGCCACAACGTTGACCTCAACTGGCCGAAGGCGCTTCCCGCGCTGCTGGAAGAGGTCGACACGCTTTACTACCTGGTCCACAGCATGGGCGAAGGCGGCGATTTTATCGCCCACGAGCGACAGGTGGCGTTGAACGTCCGCGATGCCCTGCTGCAAACGCCGGTGAAGCAGGTGATTTTTTTAAGTTCGCTCCAGGCGCCTGAGAGCGAGCAGTCCGATCACCTGCGCGCCCGCCAGCTGACGGCGGACACCCTCCGCGGGGCGAATATCCCCGTCACCGAACTGCGCGCAGGGATCATCGTCGGCGCGGGCTCAGCCGCTTTTGAAGTGATGCGCGATATGGTCTACAACCTGCCGGTACTGACGCCGCCGCGCTGGGTCCGCTCGCGCACCACGCCGATTGCGCTGGCGAACTTGCTCCACTATCTGGTGGCATTGCTCGATCACCCGGCGGAGCAACACCGGGTGCTTGAAGCAGCAGGCCCTGAAGTGCTGAGCTATCAGCAGCAGTTCGAACATTTCATGCGCGTCAGCGGACGCCGCCGCTGGCTGATCCCCATCCCTTTCCCGACCCGCTGGATCTCAGTCTGGTTTTTAAATGTGATCACCTCCGTGCCGCCGACCACCGCCAAAGCGCTGATTCAGGGGCTGAAACACGATCTGCTGGCGGACGATCGCGAGCTGCGCGCCTTAATCCCTCAGGATCTGATCCGTTTTGACGACGCGGTACGCAATACGCTGAAAGAAGAAGAGCAGCTGGTGAACTCCAGCGACTGGGGTTATGACGCGCAGGCCTTTGCCCGCTGGCGGCCGGAGTACGGTTATTACCCGAAACAGGCGGGCTGCACGGTAAAAACCTCTGCCAGCCTTGAGGCGCTGTGGGAAGTGGTGAACCAAATTGGCGGCAAAGAACGTTATTTCTTCGGCAATCTTCTCTGGCAAACGCGTGGGACAATGGATCTGCTGGTGGGGCACAGGCTGGCGAAAGGCCGCCCGGCGCGCCCGTTTCTTGAGGTGGGCGACGCGGTCGACAGCTGGAAAGTGATCATCGTCGAGCCGGAAAAGCAGCTGGCGTTGTTGTTCGGTATGAAAGCGCCGGGGCTGGGGCGACTCTGCTTCACCCTTAAGGATAAAGGCGATCATCGGGAACTGGACGTCCGCGCCTGGTGGCACCCGCACGGGATGCCGGGCCTGTTTTACTGGCTGTTCATGATCCCCGCCCATCTTTTTATCTTCCGGGGAATGGCGAAACGGATTGCGCAACTGGCAGAACAAAAAACGAAAATAACTCATTAAAACGCTTTTTCTTTCACCTTTCCCATTGCATAGCGCCGTAATTCACGAAAGAATGCGCACGAAATTCTTTTTCAACACAGTGGATTGATATGAAGGTACTGGTTACCGGGGCGACCAGCGGCTTAGGCCGAAATGCGGTCGAATTTCTGCGCAACAAGGGCATTAGCGTCAGGGCTACCGGTCGCAACGAGGCGATGGGAAAACTGCTGCAAAAAATGGGCGCAGAGTTCGTCCATGCCGACCTGACGGAGCTGGTCTCCTCGCAGGCGAAGGTGATGCTCGCCGGAATCGATACGCTGTGGCACTGCTCCAGTTTTACCTCTCCGTGGGGGACCCAGGAAGCCTTCGATCTCGCCAACGTGCGGGCCACCCGCCGTCTGGGCGAATGGGCCGTTGCCTGGGGGGTACGTAACTTTATTCATATCTCCTCCCCGTCGCTCTATTTCGACTATCACCACCATCGCGATGTGCAGGAAGATTTCCGTCCGGCACGCTTTGCCTGTGAATTTGCGCGCAGCAAGGCGGCCAGTGAAGAGGTGATCGACCTGCTGGCGCAGTCGAACCCGCACACCCGTTTTACGGTACTGCGTCCGCAGAGCCTGTTCGGACCGCACGACAAAGTGTTTATTCCGCGCCTGGCGCAGATGATGCATCACTACGGCAGCGTGCTGCTGCCGCGCGGTGGCGATGCGCTGGTGGATATGACCTATTACGAAAACGCCGTCCACGCCATGTGGCTGGCCAGCCAGTCGGACTGCGATAAGCTGATCTCTGGCCGCGCCTATAACATCACCAACGGCGAACCCTGTACGTTACGCAGCATTGTGCAGCGGCTGATTGATGAACTGCAGATCGACTGCCGCATCCGTTCTGTCCCCTACCCCATGCTTGACATGATTGCCCGCAGCATGGAGCGATTTGGCAGTAAAGCGGCCAAAGAACCTGCGCTGACGCATTACGGTGTCTCAAAACTCAACTTTGATTTCACGCTGGATATTTCGCGAGCAGAGAACGAACTGGGGTATCGGCCGGTGGTGACGCTGGATGAAGGGATTGTGCGCACGGCGGCGTGGTTACGGGATCACGGGAAACTGCACCGCTAGCCTGTTGCCCGGTGGCGGCTTCGCCTTACCGGGTCTACAACTGCACCGTACCGCTGGAAAGGGTGCAAAAACTAAAACGGCAACCTTTCGGTTGCCGTTTGCTTTTACAGAGCTGTCCAGGCATCAGACCATGCCAGACCAGCGCCCGGTTCATAGTATGCCGGGGCGTTGTTACACCAGCCGCTGTACGGGAACGGTTTGCACTGGAACAGTTTACCGTGGTTGTTCACGATATCGCCTGCCTTGTACTTGCTGTTCGCGCTCCACGCCGCGTAATCGCCAGACGTGCCTTCGTCCTGAGACGGTGCTGCTTTGGCTTTCACGTTCAGCAGATAAGAGGTCGTGCTGCTCAACTCACCGTCGCTCACGGTCAGGCTGATTTCAATTTGCTGAGCCGTTGCCGATTCAGGCGCCTTGAAGTTCACTACCGCTTTATCCTGACCGGTTACGGTCTGGCCGTCCTGGGAACGCCAGGTGTAGGTCAGCGCGTTGCCGTCTTCATCAGTAGAGCCTTCCGCGCTCAGTGAAACCTGCGCACCGGCGTCAACTGCACCAATTGGACCCGCGATATGCGCCACTGGCGCGTGGTTCACCGCAGCAGGTTCAGCCGGGGTTTCATCCGGAACTGGCGCAGGCGCCGGCGTTTCGTCTTCTGACGGCGTA
Source organism: Enterobacter kobei (assembly GCF_001729765.1). Classification (NCBI taxonomy): domain Bacteria; kingdom Pseudomonadati; phylum Pseudomonadota; class Gammaproteobacteria; order Enterobacterales; family Enterobacteriaceae; genus Enterobacter; species Enterobacter kobei. Next base: position 1,497,293 of record NZ_CP017181.1, on the reverse strand, counting down.
GGTGTTGGCGTTGGCGTTACCGGGGTTTCATCCGGCGTAACGGAACCGTCGTCGTTAACGATGTTCACGTTAAAGAACTTCTGCACGCACTTGCTGTAATCACCCTCTTTGAACGCGCTGAACGGCGTCTGGTAGCCGACGAGCTGGCAAGAGTAGGTTGCACCGCTTGGTGTATCCGCGCTCCATCCCCAGTCCTGCTCCCAGTAAATCTTCAGCGCACCAGCACCGCCTTCGTCGAACTGCTTCATGTTCGCGCAGCCCAGCACTTCGTTCGCCGGAACAGGGACCTTCAGGTAGTTCGCGAACTCTTTGTAGTACTTGATACGGTTTTCAGACTGTGCAATTTCAGTTGGACCACCGCACTCAACGCCACCGTTGATGATCTGAGTGGTCACGCCGAAGCCAGGGACCAGGCCGTTGGCTTTATCGTGATCGTTCGGCTGCCATGTGCCGTCGATAACCTGCAGCATGCTTGGTTTAGGCGGCTGTGGATAGGCGAAGAAGAAGATCGCACTCGCCAGGTTCAGCCAGGTATCCGCCACCAGCTCAGGTTTGTCGAGCAGCGTACGCACGTCACCGTACATCGCTTCAGAGAACGGGCCGTAGTTGTAGTTGTAGGACAACTGCTTCGCACCGCGACCGAAGTAGCTCAGGAAGTCGCCGTCTTTATCTTTACCGCACGGCCAGGTCTGACCCTGCCAGACGTCCGGGTTACATTCGCCGTTATAGCCGCCCTTCTGGCCTTCGCTCCAGACCATCTCACGCACGTGAACCAGGGCCTGACGCCATTCGGCTTCCGGACGCCAGCTTTCGTGACCGCCCATTTCCTGAGCAAAGTGGGCAAACATGGTTGCCAGCTCTTTACGGCAGATAGCGTCACTGTCGCGACCGTCATTGTAGGTCTTACACAGCGCCGGGAATTTACCAACCGCTTTCAGGAAGTTGCTGTAGGTGTACGCCTGCGCGCGCAGCGGGAAGAGATATTCCCAGTCGCTGGCTTTCACGATCCCTTCCACGCGTTTCACGTTCTCCGGGTTCGCCGCACGACCAGGTTCAATCAGTTCAACCTGGGCGTTGTCCAGCGTCTTAATGGTTTCCTTTACGGCATCCATCAGCGGGAAGCTGGTCAGCTCTTTCTCTTTCTTCGCCAGATCGCTGGCGTTCATGGTGTATGGTTCACTGGTGGTCGCTTGCAGCGAGGCAGCCTGCGCCATAAACGGTGCTACGCATGCGCCGGCAACGAGAACACTCAGTAACGTCCTTTTGTTCATTTCACTATTCCTGTTTATTTAAGTTAAATAATAACAATCCAGGCTTATGTATTAATCCGTTAATAAATAAACCGCAGACAGCTGTTTTCTCTTTTCGAAGAACACCCTCAGGAATTCTTCAAAAATAAAAAACTCATTCGTTTGCTGTCGCTTTCAGTTCCTGATATTTTCTCCACACTTTGTGGGCGTATATCATGCGTTGCGGATAATTCTCTTTCTTTAATCCGGCGTTATAGGCGCCGACCGCCTCCCAGTTATAGCCATACACTTTAATCATGCTGGATAAAATCGATGCGCCAACCATAATCGAGGTACAGGGTTCGGTTATTAGCCGATATTCATCTATCCCCCTGCTCTCCAGTGCCGAAAAATGTGAGCTGTTAATTTGCATCAACCCCACGTCACGCGTACCGTCATGGTTTCTGCCGACCGCATACGGGTTCATTCCCGACTCCACATTGGCAATGGCGTACAGTAAATAAGGATCGACGTGATAATAATGTGCCGCTTTATCCCAACAGTTTGCCAGCGCGCTTTGGCTGATAATCAATAATAAAAAAATTAACTTTTTCATTTTTACCTGCTGACCGTTTCGTTTATTTCTCCTTAACAACATCCTGTAAAATCATTTTTGATTTACTCCCCCCTTATACGGGGGGAGTCTTTATCAGCTCAGATTATTGGCAATCTGTCGCTGGGCCTTCTTTGACCCATACATCGCTGTTCGCTGGGTTGTCACCACGGGTCCACCATTTTGCACGGTAAACGTTGCCCTGGTAAGTAGTGGTTTCGCCGCCGTTGTACACCAGATCAGAACGCCAGTTCATCTTCACGTTGCTCGCAAGTTCCCATGCGTCCACGCCGAAGCCAGGCTGGTTGCCCTGAGTCCAGTACTTCGCTTTCCACACCAGATGGTCGAAGCTTACGGTATCGCCAGTGTTGTAGATTTTGCTGGAATCCCACGCGGCGTAGTTGCCGGCGTTGGCGTCAACCGGTGCGTCGCAGCTGCCGGTTGCAGTGCCTTCGTCAGATGGCGGAGTCACGTCATCAGCAGGTGGTGTAACGTCGTCAGACGGCGGAGTCACATCATCAGCTGGCGGCGTCACGTCGGCTGGTTTCGGATTAACCGTTACCTGGACGTTAGACTGCACGCTGGTTTTACCATCGCCTACCACCACACTCAGGGTGTAGGAAGAGGTAGAAGCCACTTCTGGCGCAGTGATGGTCACGTTCGCGGTGTCAGTACCGGTCGCGTGCATATCTGCCGGAACGCTCCAGGTATAGGTCAGGTTATCACCGTCTGGATCCGCAGCCTGTGCATGCACAACATAGGTTTCACCCGCCTGCAGCGTCACCGCTTCCATTGGGTTCACAACCGGTGCCTGGTTAGCCTTCGGCGCCTTGTTAACAACCTGCACGTCAATCGCGTTGCTCAGGCCTTTGGCGTCGGTAACCGTCAGGCGGAACACCATGGTCTGATCGCTGGTCGCAGCCGCGACGTTGAAGGTCGCTTTCGCTTTGGTGCTGTTGGTCAGGGTGACCGATGGGCCAGAAACCTGAGTCCATTTGTAGGTAATTGCATCGCCGTCTGGATCGCTGGACGCGGAACCATCGAGCGTAACGGTTGCCGGGCCAGAAACGTTCTGGTCTGCAGAAGAGGCGATTGGCGCATGGTTGGTCACAACAGGATCAACCGGCGTAGAGCCGCCACCCAGCAGGCTTTCATTCATGGCGTTCAGGATGTCGCCGGTATCGGAGTCAATAGACCATGCGAACAGACCACCCAGGTTTTTCTGAAGCACGTATTTGCCTTTTGCAGCAGTAGAACGCGCGTCTTCATAGGTGATCAGGTCACCCGTCGTTTTGTTGAACACGTATGGCGCTTCTGCATCCGCGTCGTAGCCGTATTCCCAGCCTGGTTTGCCTTTGTACTCGTTAACGATCTGACGATAGTCAACCACGCCCGGTTCCCAGGTTCCTCTCACCATACCGGTCGCGGTACCGGTGAATGGATTGTTACCGGTGTAGCCGTGTACACCCGTCCAGCCACGGCCATACATGCCCGCACCGACCACGATCTTGCCAGGCTGTACGCCTTGCTGCAGCAGGGCATCAACCCCGTTTTCCGTGGTATAGTTGGTGTCTGGTCGCCATGCTGGCGCATGCAGCGCAGCCTGGTGGCCCAGCTCGGTGTTGCTCCAGCCGCCGTAGAAGTCGTAGCTCATCAGGAAGATGTGGTCGAGGTACTGCTGAGCAGTGGTGTAGTCCACGTCTTCAATCTTATCTTTACCCGCACCGATTGCGCTGGTCAGCTCATAGGTACGGCCAGTCTGGGCAGACAGCTCGTTCAGCATCGCGCGCAGATCGTGCATCAGCGCCGTATAGGTCGCTTTATCCTGCTGCGGGTTGCCTTTCGTCTCGGTCACACCGCCGCCGCCCGGGAATTCCCAGTCGATATCCACACCGTCGAAGAATTTCCAGGTCTGCAGGAAATCTTTAACAGAGGAGACAAAGCGTGCGCGGATAGCCGGATCGCCCATGTGGAAGAACGGATCGGACAGGGTCCAGCCACCGATAGATGGCAGTACTTTCAGGTCCGGATGCGCTTTTTTCAGCGCCATCAGCTGACCAAAGTTACCTTTGTACGGGTCGTCCCAGTTGGACACGCCTGCCTGTGGTTTTTGCAGGGCAGCCCATGGATCGTGGATCGCCACGGTAAAGTCAGGACGTCCCTGGCAGTCGCGCTGCAGCACGCCGTAGCTGTTGCCGCCTTCTACGGTTTTCAGGCCGTCGTTGATGCCGTCACCGCCACAGATTGGAATGAAGCCATACAGAATGTGGTTGAGGTTCGCAGCAGGAATTTTGTCAACCGGGAAGTTACGGTCGTAAACGCCCCACTCAGGGAAGTAGGCCGCAACCACTTTATCGGTATGCTGCGCGAAGGATTTGTTGTTCTCGTGCATTGTCGTGTTCAGCGGCAGCAGGTGGCTAACGGTACCCAGCGACGCTCGCCCTCTTTATCTTCGAGCGTCACCAGCTGATAGTTATCCGTGGTGATCACCAGCCCGACGATATTTCCGTCCATCACCGCACGGTCTGAACCATAATCAACGAGGGCTTTTAATTGCTGGCCAAATATATCCGCACCGCTGCGCGAAGGTATTGTTGACACCACCATCATGGCGCAGCTGGCAAATATCACCAGCGCCAGAATAATTTCCAGCAACGTAAAGCCGCGTTGATTTTTCATTATTTCTCTTTCTTATCCAGAGACCAGTTCGTAATATCATCGGCGGTATTGGCTTCACCGTCCGGGCCAGACGAGAAGACGTCAACCGCACCGTGCTCACCCGGGCTTACGAGGAGATAATCATTACCCCATGGGTCCTGCGGCAGACGGCGAATATAGCCATCCGCGCGGTAGCCGTTCGGGATTGGCGCGATTTCCGGCTTGGTCACCAGCGCCTGCAGGCCCTGTTCGGTTGTCGGATAACGGTGGTTATCCAGCTTATACATATCCAGCGAACCTTCGAGCGGGTGATGCTGCCAACTTACTGATTTAGTGTATGATGGTGTTTTTGAGGTGCTCCAGTGGCTTCTGTTTCTATCAGCTGTCCCTCCTGTTCAGCTACTGACGGGGTGGTGCGTAACGGCAAAAGCACTGCCGGACATCAGCGCTATCTCTGCTCTCACTGCCGTAAAACATGGCAACTGCAGTTCACTTACACCGCTTCTCAACCCGGTACGCACCAGAAAATCATTGATATGGCCATGAATGGCGTTGGATGCCGGGCAACCGCCCGCATTATGGGCGTTGGCCTCAACACGATTTTCCGCCATTTAAAAAACTCAGGCCGCAGTCGGTAACCTCGCGCATACAGCCGGGCAGTGACGTCATCGTCTGCGCGGAAATGGACGAACAGTGGGGATACGTCGGGGCTAAATCGCGCCAGCGCTGGCTGTTTTACGCGTATGACAGGCTCCGGAAGACGGTTGTTGCGCACGTATTCGGTGAACGCACTATGGCGACGCTGGGGCGTCTTATGAGCCTGCTGTCACCCTTTGACGTGGTGATATGGATGACGGATGGCTGGCCGCTGTATGAATCCCGCCTGAAGGGAAAGCTGCACGTAATCAGCAAGCGATATACGCAGCGAATTGAGCGGCATAACCTGAATCTGAGGCAGCACCTGGCACGGCTGGGACGGAAGTCGCTGTCGTTCTCAAAATCGGTGGAGCTGCATGACAAAGTCATCGGGCATTATCTGAACATAAAACACTATCAATAAGTTGGAGTCATTACCGACAGAGTTTACTTTTACCGCCACATCCCCCTTTTCCAGTCCTGAATGACTGAAGAAGGCGGAGGCGTTCCTTGGATTAATGTTGTAGCCTTCCAGCTGGCCTTTTTCGATCAGAGGTTTTAACACCAGATAATCATCCAGATGCACGCTTTCCGCGCCTGCATCCTTCGTCAATTTCGTCACCGGGCCGCTGTCAACGCCGCCCTTAAAATAATCCGGCTTATTTAATGCGAGTACCTGCGTAGCACCTTCATAATTAACCACCACATTATCTTTATTAATTTCCTGAACAAACGCGTCGGTAAAACCGGTCAACGGCTCGCCCTCCCGGTAGCTTCTCGCCCCTCCGGGGGTTTTAATGACGGCGAAGGAGAGCCAGGCATCATCACTGCGCACGATACCTTCGATCTCCGCTGCCAGCGGCGCTTTTGCCGCTATCTCGACGTTATCCTGGCGAACAGCAGCCGTGAAAAGCGTGAAGGATTTTTCTTCGCGACGTTTTTTCAGCGGCTGCACATCAGAATTAGCCAACTTATTTGTAACTTTTTTATAATCTTTAAACGTCAGATACCCTTGTTGGCCGCAAAATAGCAACAGCGCAAACATAATACAGGGGGTTATCCACCGTGACAGAAATGAGAACCTCATTTTTCATCTGGCCTATAGCAAAGCGAAAATAAGCAGCGTCGTGCTGCGCTAACATGTGAGGAAATAGTAATGAGCTGCTGTAAATTCGACCACTGACTTTGCCACTAACTTTCATACAGAAAACTATTGACCGTATAAAATCCAGATGTTAGGCATCGTCCAGTGGATATTTTTACCCTGTGTGTAAATTGACCACACCCTGGCGTTGCTTTACTTTCTCGTCCTGTTGCTATTCCCAATCAGAGACGGTAAGTCGTTATGTATCAGAAGCACTTTAATTTTAAAAATCCGCCCTTTCGGAAGATCGTCCGCTCAAACGGCGATTTTCTGGTGCCTTATTATCAGGATGTTTTCAACCTGCTGAAGGAGAAAACCCAACAGGCGGGAATTATCGGGCTCTTTTCCGACGATGCCCCTCTGCTGGGGCAGTTCAGTGACGCCCTCAAATCTGCCCACCCCGACGTGCTTGCTATTAATGCGTTTCCAAAACTGAGTGCCAGTAGCCTGCTGTACAAGCTCAGCCCGGGAACCAAAGAGAACAAGAACCGGATTCAGGCGGTGGATGCCGTACTGCACCAGTGGCAGGCGGAAAAAAACCGGGCGAAGATACTGATCGTTAGCCATTGCGAGGCGATGAAAGAGAGCTGTCACGAGGTGCTGGCGATGCTACTCACCCGTGCCCAGGAGCTGGCGTTTCGCCTGTCGGTGGTGCTGACGGGCGCGGCGGATCGGGACATTGTTCTGATGCAGCAATCTGAACTGCGTGAATATGCGCACACCCGCCACACTTTGCGTCCCCTTACCTGCCGGGAATATCTCAGCTATGTACAGGCGCAGTGTGAAGAACACGGGTGCGAGAACGCACCGTTATCCCCGGCACGCGTGCGTAAAATGCATGCGCTGACCAAAGGGAATATCAGCAAACTGAATGAACTGTCGCATCTGTCGATGCTGGCTGCCTGGACCGAACGTGCAGCCCAGGTCAGCCCGCGTCATTTACGGCTGGCGGCAGGGGAGATCCTCCCGGCGAAAAAACACGGTAAGCGCCTGGCAACCGTGGGGCTTTTTGCCTCAGTGCTGTTCGCCGCCTGCGGCTGGTATTTAACGTCGTCGATCGCCGGAAAACTTCCGGTTCAACTCCCGGTACCCGTCAGCTGGAAACAGCAGGCGCCAAAAGTTGAAGCACCGGTGGTGCCGGTCATCGACAACGAAATGGTTAATCAGCCGGATGCCATGCATCAGCTCTACCTGATGTGGGGGTATGACGCCTCGGCGGATGATGCCCTGTGCCAGAACGCCGCGAAGGTGAACCTGATGTGTAAACAGGGGAATGCCTCACCCGATGCGTTGGCCCAGGAGGGGTACCCGTGGGTGAGCGAGCTGAAAACCGGCGATCATCTTAACTATGCCGTGGTCGCCCGCGTCGGAGATACGTCACTCGACCTGCTGATGAATAACCGTACCTGGCAGGTAAGCCGCCGCTGGTTTAACCAGCATGCGACCGGCAACTTTACCCAGTTGCACCGCCTGACGCCGGAAGGTAAAGACGCTATCAGTGCCGCCAGCGACACGAAAGACATGGGCTGGCTTGACCAGCAGTTGAGTCTGGCGCTTGGCCAGCCAGAAACCCATTCGCAGACCTGGACGGCGGAGATGATGAAACGCACCCGCGAATTCCAGCAAAAAATGCATCTGCATGTGGATGGCATTCCTGGCGAAGATACGTTGATGCAGTTGATGCGTGAAACCCATACCGCGCCGAGCGTACTGCTCCAGACCACGCATGCCACACCCGACGCCAACACGCAGGAGAAGCATTCCTAATGTCTACCATCTGTCTTGCGGCTCAGCGCAGTTACACCACCGGCGAGGCGGTCTGGTTTTCATACCGCCTCCCCCGTCTGAGAAACATCGTTAGCCATGCCTTTTTAGGAATGGTGGCTCTGTGCGCCATGATCATGGCAGGGCTGTACGCGCATGTTTACTGGAACCTGCGCCATCCGGCGCCGGAACCGGTCAAAGCAAGCGCCGCGAAACCGGAAACGCAGCTTTCAGATATGCACTATGTGTATGTGAGCAAGCCGTTCCCGCATCCCCATCCGCATCCGCAGCCAAAACCTGCTCCGGTGCAGGAGGATGTTCCTGCCATGCAGGATCTGCCCATCAACAGCGATGATGCCGACTGGCAGCAGGCACCTGATGGTGACGTGCCCCATGATACTTCCCGGGATACGTTACCCGGAACCGAAGCACACGAAGCCGCCTCCGCCAGCACAGGCAGTGATGACGCCTCTATAAGCGAGTTACTTAAGCAGGCGTTAAAAGAACAAGAGCAAGATTATTCGCAAGGCAAAATTCCCGCGCCGCCGGTTGACGAAACGCAGGATAATTCGCAGAGGGATGTGAATCATAAAGTGGATGCCCGGTCCCCTTTGAGTGAGAAAGGAGACCGGCTGGAGTAGTTAATATTTTTCAGGCAAGGCTGTCAGGTTAAGGAGTCTTCCCTTTTCCACAACAATATATTGACCTTTTTTGAGATCGGAAAGAATTTTAATGATGGTGCTACGAGCCAGGTTGGTGTACTCCTGAATATAATCATAAACGTTAATATCGCGTTGCTGATGAACAATCAGGTCATTGATCTCGTATAAAAACTCACGTACGACTGAATACGCACTGCGGGCAACCAGAACATCGTCACGTTTGCTCAACATACAAATATACCAGGAGAGAACTTTGGTCAGTTGAGGCCACAAATTGTTATCCGTCATAAGCTGTGCGAAGGTCTCTTTTTTAATTGAGCGCACCACGGTATTGGCCCGAACGAGGCCGTACATATGGGTCGCGTCGTAGTACATCGAAGAGAGACCAAAAATGCACTGGCCGGTAACCGTGAACATACACAGTTCGTCGGATTCACGTCGGAATTCAACTTCGCCGCTGACGATAATATGAATATATTGTGAATCAGAGGTGGATATTTTCTGCCATTTCTTTAAGGTTTTCTCTTCAAAACCTGAGGTTGCAGAAATAATACTATTCATTTCGTCCTGTGGACGTAACTTTTTACCGTAAATACTTAACATTGTTATACCCGATTTAAGATGTTAATTTTTAGCATGCAGACCAAAGCAAAAAAAACCTTAGCCTAAGAATATTTTTCCTGATGATACGCTCAAGGAGAAAAATAAAAGATGAATGAGATATATTTATTTGCTGCATTAATTAGCAAGCTATGTGTCTATCTTAAATGCGGATAATTTTAAGTCAATTAACTAAAAATGAATTGAGTTTGTACCTAAGATTAATCTCAAGTAAATCAGGAGTAACGGGCGCTTTCGGGGATATCCGAAGGATTACCCCTGCCCGTATTTCTCTAAAAGCGCTTCAGCAATGGCCATCGTTTCGACATCTGCGACGCCATTCCACAGGTCAGGCCTGAAGTGCATCTGGAAGACCATGATGATACGTTTTTGCTGCGCTGGGGTGCTGTTGGCCGGTACGTCATAGCCGTAGCGCGCAAGCAAATCGAGTAACGCTGCGGTATCCACCGCCTGAAAGCGTGGTCGTCCGTTGATATAAAATGCGACGCGCGCGGGATCGGGCCATGCGCCTATCCCCTGCTGAGCCAGCTGTCGCCATGGGAACAACGGACCGGGATCGTCTTTGCGCTGCGGCGCAATGTCCGAATGGGCCACCACGTTCTCAGGTCTGATGTTGTAGCGGGCAATGATGTCTTTGGCGAGTGGCACCAGCGCCGCAATCTGCGCGGGTTCGAAAGGTGTAAAACGCTTTACGCCAGCAGACGTTTGCCAGCCACGATTTTCAAGTTCAATGCCCACAGACGTATCATTAATTCGGTTGGTACCGCGCCAGAAGCTGATACCTGCATGCCAGGCCAGTTCGCTCTCGGGTACCAGTTGCCAGATACGCGGCTTGCCGTCCGGTGCTGGCGGCTTTGCGGGGATCAAATAATGAGAGCTGACGTTTTTATCGGTTAGGGTCGCCAGCGACGTGTCAAAATCATCGGCGGTGTAGTGGATCACCAGCACCTTTATTCGCGGGTAGGCCGCCTGCGCCTGATGACGGGTATCCAGCTCGTACGCGCCTTTATCAACAATGCCCTTTTCCGAGGTACATCCTGCCAGCAACAGCGCCAGCAGGAGAGTGGAGAGCGAACGCTTCATCGACGAGTTTTCACCGCCGTTCCACTGACGCTCACCATCAGCATGCTGGCATCTTTCCCGACCGTTTCGTAGTCGATATCAATGCCGACTACCGCATCCGCACCCAGCGCCTTGGCCTGCTCGCCCAGTTCCTTAAAAGCAATTTCTCGCGCTTTACGCAGCTCTTTTTCGTAGGCACCGGATCGTCCACCCACGATGTCACGGATGCCAGCAAAAAAGTCGCGGAAAATATTGGCACCGAGAATTGCTTCACCGGTCACCACGCCGCAATACTCGGTTATTGTTTGCCCTTCCAGGGTTGGCGTTGTTGAAAACTGCATAGTTTCTCTCCTTCTTTAGCGTTCAATGCCTTAGGCACAGCATTATCGGTTCGTTACGCTATGATTGAAAGGATAGTTAATAAATAAGGAAATCAACATGCGCTACTCTGCTTTAACACTTTTGGTGCCCTGCGCGCTGGTGCTCAGCGCCTGTACCACCACGGTCACGCCAGCCTTTAAGGATATTGGTACCCGCAGCGGCCCCTGCATTGACGGCGGCCCGGACACCGTGGCGCAGCAGTTCTATGATTACCGCATTCAGCACCGCAGCAACGATCTCACCGGCCTGCGCCCTTACCTGAGTGACGGTCTGGCAAAACTGCTCAACGACGCCACCCGCGATCCGCAGCATAATACCCTGCTTAAATCCGATCCGTTCTCCAGCCGTACCACGCTGCCGGACAGTGCGGAAGTGGCCAGCGCTTCTACCATTCCCAACACCGATGCGCGAAACATTCCGCTGCGCGTCAAGCTGACCCAGGGGACCCAGTCCTGGCAGGATGAGGTACTGATGATCCGTGAAGGTCAGTGCTGGGCTGTCGACGACGTACGCTACATTGGCGGCAGCGTTCATGCCCCGGCAGGCACGCTGCGCCAGTCGATTGAGAACCGCTAAATCATCAGTTATAAAAATGTTACCCCCGTAAAATGTCCGGCATTTCTCGCGGAATGCCGACATTTATACTCGCCGCCTTTGCCCTTCGCTATTTTGTGCTATGTTTAAGAGGAAATACGGGTTATATTTAACTTTTAACGCAGAAATATTGCATAACTATTCTGTCAACGGTACTATCTGCGGCCTCAATTGCTATAGATTGCCTGGATGAGTAAAGACTGCCCCGATGAGTATTAAACTAAACGGCATTAACTGCTTCTACGGCGCACACCAGGCGCTGTTTGACATCACGCTGAACTGCCCGGAAGGCGAAACGCTGGTTTTGCTTGGCCCAAGCGGTGCAGGTAAAAGCTCCCTTCTGCGTGTCCTTAATCTGCTTGAAATGCCCCGTTCAGGTACGCTGGCGATTGCCGGTAACCATTTTGATTTCGCGAAAACGCCGTCTGATAAAGCGATTCGCGAGCTGCGTCAAAACGTCGGCATGGTCTTCCAGCAATACAATCTCTGGCCACATCTGACGGTGCAGCAAAACCTGATTGAAGCCCCGTGCCGCGTGCTGGAGTTAAGTAAGGATCAGGCCATCGGCCGTGCCGAAAAGCTGCTGGAGCGTCTGCGCCTTAAGCCTTACAGTGACCGTTATCCGCTGCATCTTTCGGGTGGTCAGCAGCAGCGTGTGGCGATTGCCCGTGCGTTGATGATGGAACCGGCGGTTTTGCTGTTTGATGAACCGACCGCGGCGCTGGACCCGGAAATCACCGCTCAGATCGTCAGCATTATTCGTGAGCTGGCGGAAACCAATATCACGCAAGTCATCGTTACCCACGAAGTGGAAGTGGCGCGTAAAACCGCCAGCCGTGTGGTCTACATGGAAAACGGGTATATCGTTGAGCAAGGTGATGCGAGCTGCTTCGCTAACCCGCAAACCGATGCCTTCAAAAACTATTTATCTCATTGATTGTGTCAGGGGAAATATAATGAAAAAAGTATTACTTGCCGTGCTGCTTGCTGGCGTTACCCTTTCCGCTACCGCAGCCCAGACCATTCGTTTTGCCACGGAAGCGTCTTACCCTCCGTTTGAGTCCATTGATGCAAACAATAAAATTGTTGGCTTTGACGTAGACCTGGCAAACGCCCTGTGCAAAGAGATCGATGCGACCTGCACTTTCAGCAACCAGGCGTTTGACAGCCTGATCCCAAGCCTGAAGTTCCGCCGTATCGATGCCGTCATGGCCGGTATGGACATCACCCCTGAGCGTGAAAAGCAGGTGCTGTTTACGACCCCTTACTACGACAACTCGGCGCTGTTCATTGGTCAGAAAGGGAAATTCACCTCTGTTGATCAGCTGAAAGGCAAAAAAGTGGGCGTGCAGAACGGCACCACGCACCAGAAATTCATCATGGATAAGCATCCGGAAATCACCACCGTTCCGTATGACAGCTACCAGAACGCGAAGCTGGATCTGCAAAATGGTCGTATTGACGGCGTCTTTGGCGACACCGCGGTCGTGACCGAGTGGCTGAAAGCGAACGATAAACTGGCGCCAGTAGGCGACAAAGTGACCGATAAGGACTACTTCGGTACCGGTCTGGGGATTGCCGTTCGTCAGGGCAACACTGAGCTGCAGCAGAAGTTCAACGCTGCGCTGGAAAAAGTGAAGAAAGACGGCACCTACGAAACCATCTACAAAAAATGGTTCCAGAAGTAATTCCTGATGAATGAAATTTTTCCTTTAGCAAGCGCCGCCGGGATGACCGTCGGCCTTGCCGTTTGCGCACTGATTATCGGCCTGGTGCTGGCGATGTTCTTTGCGGTGTGGGAGTCCGCGAAATGGTTCCCCGTCGCCTGGACAGGCTCCGCGCTGGTCACTGTGCTGCGTGGACTACCGGAAATTCTGGTGGTCCTGTTTATCTATTTCGGCTCCTCGCAGCTGCTGCTTACGCTGTCGGATGGCTTCACTGTCAATCTTGGCTTTGCGCAGATCCCGGTGCAGATGCAGATTGAAAACTTCGACGTCAGCCCGTTCCTGTGCGGCGTGATAGCCCTCTCCCTGCTCTACTCGGCGTACGCGTCGCAAACCCTGCGTGGTGCGCTGAAAGCCGTGCCGCAGGGGCAGTGGGAGTCGGGTCAGGCGTTGGGTATGTCGAAATCAGCGATCTTCTTCCGTCTGGTCATGCCGCAGATGTGGCGCCATGCCCTGCCGGGCCTTGGTAACCAGTGGCTGGTGCTGCTGAAAGATACCGCGCTGGTGAGCCTGATCAGCGTTAACGATTTGATGCTGCAAACCAAAAGCATCGCCACCCGTACTCAGGAGCCCTTTACCTGGTACATTGTGGCGGCGGCGATCTACCTGGTGATCACGTTGCTCAGTCAGTACATCCTCAAGCGTATTGACCTGCGGGCGACGCGCTTTGAACGGAGACCAGGCTGATGCTTGAATATTTCCCGGAGCTCATGAAAGGGCTGCACACCAGCCTGACGCTGACCGTGGCGTCCATTATCGTGGCGCTGATCCTGGCGCTCATCTTCACCATCGTCCTGACGCTGAAAACGCCGGTACTGGTATGGATTGTGCGCGGCTACATCACCCTGTTTACCGGAACGCCGCTGCTGGTGCAGATCTTCCTGATTTACTACGGCCCGGGACAGTTCCCGTCGCTGCAGGAATATCCTGTTATCTGGCATCTGCTCTCTGAGCCGTGGCTGTGCGCCCTGATAGCCCTTTCCCTGAACAGCGCGGCCTATACCACCCAGCTGTTCTACGGCGCGATTCGTGCAATCCCGGAAGGGCAATGGCAGTCCTGTGGGGCGCTCGGCATGAGCAAGAAAGACACGCTGGCGATCCTGCTGCCGTATGCCTTTAAGCGTGCGCTCTCCTCTTACTCCAACGAAGTGGTGCTGGTGTTCAAGAGTACCTCTCTGGCCTATACCATCACCCTGATGGAAGTGATGGGCCACGGACAGCTGCTGTATGGACGCACCTATGACGTGATGGTCTTCGGCGCGGCGGGCGTGGTGTATCTGGTCGTGAACGGCCTGTTGACGCTGATGATGCGCCTGATTGAGCGTAAAGCTTTAGCGTTTGAGCGCAGATCGTAGGCCAGGTAAGCGCAGCGCCACCCGGCAAGAAGTGCATAAATGTGATTAATCAATGCGGATAACTTTCTGGTTATCCGCTTTTTTTTGCCATAAAGATAATATTTAATCATTTTTATTGCATATAAATTCATTAACTGGCATTGTACATCCAGGCCGCAGACACGGCGCATCAATAAGACAGACGGGAGCATTACCATGAAAAAGTTAGTTCTGGCCGCATTACTGGCAACGTTCGCCGCAGGCGCATCCGCAGCGGATAAAATCAATTTTGGCGTGTCCGCCACCTATCCGCCGTTTGAATCGCTGGATGCCAGCAACCAGATCGTCGGTTTCGATATCGACCTGGCGAAAGCGCTGTGCAAACAGATGCAGGCCGACTGCACCTTTACCAACCACGCCTTTGACAGCCTGATCCCGTCGCTGAAGTTCAAAAAATACGATGCGGTAATCTCCGGAATGGACATCACCCCAGAGCGCAGCAAGCAGGTAGCGTTCACCGACCCGTACTACGCCAACTCGGCGGTAGTGATTGCGAAGAAAGGGGCGTATAAGTCCTTCGACGAGCTGAAAGGCAAACGCATCGGGATGGAAAACGGCACCACGCACCAGAAATACCTGCAGGACAAACATCCTGAAGTGAAAACCGTGGCCTATGACAGCTATCAGAATGCGATTATCGACCTGAAAAATGGCCGTATTGATGGCGTCTTCGGCGATACCGCCGTGGTCAACGAGTGGCTGAAAACCAACCCGCAGCTGGGCACGGCGACCGAGAAAGTGACCGATCCACAGTACTTCGGTACCGGCCTCGGCATCGCGGTACGTCCGGATAACAAAGCCTTGCTTGCAAAACTGAACGGCGCGCTGAAAGCGATTAAAGCTGACGGTACGTACCAGAAAATCCGCGAGCAGTGGTTCCCGCAGTAAGGTGTTTTGCCGGGTGACGGCTTCGCCTTACCCGGCCTACGAGGGGGGTTTTGTAGGCCGGATAAGCACAGGGTATGAACCGGAAACATGGGTAACACTTTAGACCGGATACATGGGTAACAGTTATAACTGGCATAGAAGAGGAGACTCGCTATGCCCTGGACTGAGACCCGACCTATGCAACGCCTTGATTTTATCCGTGCCTGCCATGCAGGTACGGATTCCTTCTCCGCGCTTTGCCGTCTTTTTGGCATCAGCCGTAAAACCGGCTATAAATGGCTTCAGCGTTTTGACCCTTCTGACCTGTCATCTCTCTCGGACCGGTCGCGTGCGCCACGCTCCCACTCCCGGACGGTTCCTGATGATATCGCCGGACACCTGACTGCCCTGCGTCAAAAACACCCTGACTGGGGGCCAAAAAAACTGCGGATGTGGTTGCTCAATCATCACGTCGATTTTACCGTACCTGCCGCCAGCACTATCGGCGATATCCTCAAGTGCGAAGGCCTGGTTCCGGATAAAAAACGAAAACGCAGAACACCAGGCAATCGCCAGCCCCTGACCATCATCAGTGAGAACAATCAGGTCTGGAGCGCTGATTTTAAAGGCAAGTTCAGGCTGCTCAGCAGAGAGTACTGCCATCCTTTCACCCTGACCGATAATCACAGCCGGTATCTGCTCAGCTGCCGGGGAACACACCGTGAGAGTGAACCCTTTGTCAGAGAGTGCCTGACGGATGCGTTCCTGGAATATGGTCTGCCGGAAGTGCTTAGAACCGATAACGGCCAGCCCTTCGCGGGAACAGGAATAGCCGGATTAAGTCGTCTTGCCGTCTGGCTAATCAAGCTGGGCATCAGGCCGGAGCGTATCAGAAAGGGGCATCCGGAAGAAAATGGCCGCCATGAGCGAATGCACCGCTCCCTGAAAAGTGCGGTGAAACAGGGCAACACCTTCATGACGATGGAAGAACAACAGCGGTGGTTCAGTGACTACCGGAAAGAATTTAACTACGAAAGGCCGCATGAAGCACTGGCGGGAGCAACGCCCGGAACGGTATGGCAACCCTCAAACCGACACTGGGATGGCCGTGTTCC
Source organism: Enterobacter kobei (assembly GCF_001729765.1). Lineage (NCBI taxonomy): Bacteria > Pseudomonadati > Pseudomonadota > Gammaproteobacteria > Enterobacterales > Enterobacteriaceae > Enterobacter > Enterobacter kobei. Next base: position 1,480,829 of record NZ_CP017181.1, on the reverse strand, counting down.
TGAATATGCTTATCCGGAAGGAGGTACAGTCTACAGGGTGAAATCGAGGGGGACCCTCTATATGGGAAAAAAGGGTACGGTGTTCCTGAGTGAAGCACTGACTGGGGAGTACATCATGCTGGAAGAACAAGATGATGGCCTTGAGGCCATCATCTTTAATGGGATAACGCTTGCGTACTACGACCGAAAAACCCAGAGTGTGCTCCGGATAGACTAAAAGTGTTACCTATGTTCCCGGTCTGATCTGTCACCTATGTATCCGGTCATACAACAGCGCCACCCGGCAATTCTCACAACGGCACAAAGAACCTGAATCGTGCCCCACTCACCGACTCCATCAGCCGTATTCCACCGCCGTGCAGCTCCAGCATCCGTTTGACGATTAACAGCCCTAACCCGCCGCGGTTCTCCCGCGAGGCCTGAGTGTTCAACGCCGAAGGCCGCTGGAACAGATCGTCGCGCAGCGACGCATCCACGCCCGTACCGCTGTCAGCCACTTCGACCTGAAGCTGTTCATTCTCCTGCCAGACCGCCAGACGAATTTCCCCGCCGGTCGGCGTATGACGCATTGCGTTATCCAGCAAATTGGTCACCACGCGCTCGATCATTGATACATCGGCATTGACCAGCGGCAACGGCCCAGGCACGTCAATATGCAGATTGACCTCTCGCGTGCGGGCAGTGAGCTCAAACTTCTGCGCCACGTCGGAAATCAGCTCCGCCATCGCGAAACGCTCGCGCTGCGGTTTAATGCCGCCATGTTCAAGACGCGCCAGCTCAAACAACTGCTGGGAAAGATGGCGTACCTTTTGCCCCTGACGCAGGGCGGTGGCGAGATATTGCTGGTGCTCCTGAGGCGTCAGCGTGGTGGATTTCAGCGATAGCGTTTCCAGATAACCCAGCAGAGAGGTCAGCGGCGTGCGGAGATCGTGCGAAATATTGGCGATAAACTCCCGGCGCTGGCGATCGCTGTCGGCCAGCTGATCCCACTGGCGGGTGATTTTGCGCGCCAGCTCGATAAAACTGTTGCGCAGGCGTGCCACTTCGTCATTGGCCGCGACGTCCGGCGGCTCTGCTGCCAGCAGCCTGATTGCGCTAATGCTGTCCTGCTCAAGCCCGGTGACCTCTTCCGTCAGGCGTTTAACCGGACGCGTCACCCAGTACCAGACCAGTAATCCCGCCAGCAGGCCGAACAGTGCAACCCACAGCAATGACCAGAGCACCGTGCTCCACAGCGCCTTATGCCAGGCCATGTCCGCCAGCGCATTCGACTCCTCGCCCTGCAAAATAATGTACAGGTAGCCCTTAAGCTCGCCGTCCTGACGCAGCGGCGTGGCGCTGAAGACTTTTTTGTTCTGGCTGCGCGGATCGTCGCCGAGTACCGGGATGGCGGTGCCGCTCAGGAAGGTCTGAACCGGTGCCAGATCGATTTTTTGCCGCTGAATATGGCCCGGCGGGGCGGCATCGGCCAGGATGTCGCCGTCGGGTGAGACAACATAGAGCTCCACGCTCGGATTAAAGGTCATCAGACGGTCAAAGAGCGGTTTCAGCGAACTGCGGTCAACCCTGCCCTGCGCGTCGAGAATCGGTTCCCGCTGGACGATCTGCTGCGCCAGTCCGCCCGACAACCGTTGAACCATGGCGTTGCCGTATTGCGTACTGGTGTAGAGCTGTACCGCGCAGGCGACGGTGGCGCAGAGCATCATCAGCAGAATGAACAGCAGCGTCAGGCGCTGGCTGAGGCTAAAGCGACGCATCAGGCGTTGGCTCCGCAAATTTGTATCCCTTACCCCAGACGGTGCGAACGATTTCCGGCTCGGCAGCGTCCTTCTCAATCTTGATGCGCAGGCGGTTGATATGGGTGTTGACGGTATGCTCATAGCCTTCGTGCTGATAACCCCAGACCTGCTCCAGCAGCGCCAGACGGGAAAACACTTCGCCAGGGTGGCGGGCAAAGAAGTAAAGCAGTTCGAATTCGCGCGGGGTGAGATCCACCACCTGTCCGTGGAGCAGGACGCTGCGCGCCAGCGGATCGATCGTCAAACCGTGCGCCTGAATTTGCCCGTCCGTTTGTGCCTGCCCCATCGCCTGCTGACGGCGGAACAGCGCTTTAATGCGGGCAATCAGCTCCTGCACCGAAAACGGCTTAGCCAGATAGTCATCGGCACCGGTTTCCAGCCCGGTAATGCGGTCGGTTTCGCTGCTGCGGGCGCTGATGATGATGACCGGCAGGTAGCGCGTCATCTGACGGATGCGTCGGCAAATCTCCAGCCCGTCAACGTTCGGGAGCATCAGGTCGAGGATCACCGCATCCCACGGCTGTTTTTCCAGGCGCTGCAGGGCGTTGCCCCCGTCGGGCTCGTGGGTGATGGCGTAGCCTTCGTCTTCTAAATTGAGTCGCAGAAGCGCCGCGATATCGTGGTCGTCTTCCACCAGCAGGATGTGCTTCATGGGTCAGCCTTCAATCATTTCTTATGACGTAAGCTTACCTGATTTCGAGCGGGGGAAGAGTTCACATTTTGTTGAACATTGTGCCGGGTTCTTGCCGGGTGGCGGCTACGCCTTACCCGGCCTACGGGTTAACAAGGTCAACACTTCGTAATGCGCGGTATGCGGGAACATATCGAAAAGCTGAACGCGTTCAATGCGGTAGCCCGGCAGGCTGGCGATATCTTTCGCCATGGTCTGCGCATTGCAGCTGGAGTAGACGATGTAATCCGGTGCCATCTGGCTCAGGTAATCGCAGAGTGCGTTTCCGATGCCCCGTCGCGGCGGGTTGACCAGCACCAGTTCCGGCACATTGCCCTGGCCGGTGGCGAACTGGGTAGAGTCAAGCGCCTGGAAGTGGAGATTCGTTAACCCCAGCCCGGCGGCGGACTGTTTCGCGCAGGCAATCGCTTCGGCCGAGATCTCAATCCCGGTCAGCTGCATTTCAGGCGTGGCGCAGTGCAGGCCGAAACCGCCCACGCCGCAGAACAGATCCCACATATGATGAATGTTTAACGCCCGAACCCAGTCACGGGCGGTGGCATACAACGCACTCGCGACGGTCGGGTTGGTCTGGAAGAAGCTTTGCGGGCGGATCCACAGCGGTACGCCGTTGAAATTTTCGGCCAGCGCAGGCTGTTCGGTGAAGAAGATCTCTTTCTCCCCTTCCATAATCGCCATGTGCACCGGCTGTATGTTTGCCGTAATGACCTTAAGCTGCGGCAGTTGCGCCTGCAGCCACGGCAGCGCCGCACGAAGCTGCGCCAGCTTCGCTTCCGAGCGCAGCACAAAACGCAGCATCATGCCGCCGTCTAGCTGGCTTTCCGTCAGCAGGAGATATTTCAGCTCGCCGCGCTTGCGGGCGACGTGGTAGGGCGTTAACCCTGCCCGCGCAATAAACGGTTTGAGTGCGGCAAAGACGGGTTCAAACGACGCGGGATACAGCGGGCAGTCGGTTAAATCTTCCGGCGTGCCGTCGCGGTGCAGCATCCCCAGCAGCGGTTTTTCGACGCTGCCGCTGACCACCATTTTGGCTTTGTTGCGAAAGCCCTGCTCCGGTCCGCTGATGGGTGCGCACCACTCCCCCACCGCGTGTTCAGCCAGCAGCTGTTGCAGGTCGGCCATTTTGGCGGTGAGTTGTTGAGAGACCGGCTGTTCTATCCACTGACAGGAGCGGCAGCGTCCGGCGTCATAGAGTGCGCACTGCATATGAAAACCTTAAGAATAACGGGGGCTGCGATTATACACATTATTGCAACAGGAAGAACCGTCGACTGGACGCAGGCACGAACAGGAAGAACAGCACCAGCATATCCGGCAGTTTTTGCAAAAACAGCGCGAGCAAAATCTCGCGTTTTGATCCGCCCGCAATGCTGAACAGTTCGGGATAGCCATACCCCAGCGAGGCGGCCCACAGGTAGCTGGCGGCGGTCACCTGCGTCAGCAGATAGACCCAGCGCGCCCAGTTGCGCCCTTTGACCAGCGAAAACGCACAGTAGATCTCAATGAACACCAGCACCAGGCTGCTCAGAAAAACCAGCGTCAGATTCCACGTCTGCACGCTGCGGTGAATGAATTCACCGATACCGCGCACGCCCAGGGTATTCAGAATCATCAGCACGTCCAGGCAGCGGATCATAATAATGGCGAGCGCCGCCACCTGTACCAGCGCAGGAACGTTAGGACGAGCGTGCGTAAGCCGTGATTTTTTTAATAATCCCAATGTTTTACTTCCCTGAAAAACAGTGCCGCGTGATACGCGGCACATCACTGGAAATTTTAAATGCTTCAGCCGCGTCTTGCACGCTGGATATCACGCACGCGCTGTTTTTCCGCGCGCGCCATCAAATACCAGGCAATAAATCCGACAATTCCGACCACGCCGAGGATGATAGAGGCCAGGGCGTTGATCTCCGGGTTAACCCCCATGCGCACGCTGGAGAAGACCAGCATCGGCAGCGTTGTCGCCCCCGGGCCGGAGACAAAGCTGGCGATCACCAGATCGTCGAGCGACAGGGTAAATGCCAGCAGCCAGCCGGAGATCACCGCCGGCATGATCATCGGCAGGGTAATGATGAAAAAGACCTTCAGCGGGGTCGCGCCGAGATCCATCGCCGCCTCTTCTATCGAGCGATCCAGCTCGCGCAGACGCGAGGAGATCACCACGGCGACATAGGCGGTACAGAACGTGACGTGCGCCAGCCAGATGGTGAGCATGCCGCGATCCGCCGGCCAGCCAATGGCATGCGCCAGCGCCACGAACAGCAGCAGCAGCGCAAGGCCGGTAATCACGTCCGGCATGACCAACGGCGCGGTGATCATAAAGGCGAAGCCGTTCGAACCGCGAAAACGGCCGAAACGCACCATCACCAGCGCGGCGATGGTGCCCAGAACAGAGGCCATCGTTGCCGCCAGTGCGGCGATGGTCAGGCTCAGCCCTACCGCGCTCATCATTGCATCGTCGTGGAACAGCTCACTGTACCAGCGCGTCGACCAGCCCGCCCAGACCGTCACCAGTTTGGAACTGTTGAACGAGTAGATCACCAGCATCAGCATCGGCGCATACAGGAAGGTAAAGCCGATCGCCAGGATCGCAATTCGCCACGGAGAGCGCACTACCGGTAAGTTATTCATCCGTGGTCTCCCATCTGTTTCTGCTGATGTTTGTGGAACCACATGATCGGCACGATCAACAGCAGCAGCATGATAATCGCCACCGCAGACGCCACCGGCCAGTCGCGGTTATTGAAGAACTCCTGCCACAGCACGCGGCCAATCATGATGCTGTCCGGCCCGCCGAGCAGCTCCGGGATCACAAACTCCCCTACCGCCGGAATAAAGACCAGCATCGACCCGGCGATAATCCCGCCTTTGGTCAACGGGACAATGACGCTGAAGAAGGTTTTCAGCGGACGCGCACCGAGGTCAAGCGAGGCTTCCACCAGCGAGTAATCTATCCGCGTCAGCGCCGTATAGATCGGCAGAACCATAAACGGCAGATAGGCATACACAATGCCAATATAAACCGCGAGGTTGGTGTGCAGGATCGTCAGCGGCTGATCGATAACCCCAAGCCACATCAGGACGTTATTCAGCACGCCGTTGTTTTTCAGGATCCCCATCCAGGCGTAAACGCGGATCAGGAATGAGGTCCACGACGGCAAAATCACCAGCAGCAGGAGGATATTACGCGTCGAGGGTTTACTGTGCGCCACGGCCCACGCCAGCGGGTAGCCCATCACCAGACAGCAGAGCGTCGAGATCGCCGCCACCTGCAGCGACTGCAGATAGGCTTCAATATAGAGCGGGTCCTCGGTGAGCTGCAGGTAGTTACCGAGGTTTAAGGTCAGCGTCAGCTGCCCGTCTGCCCACTCCCACAGGTCGGTATACGGCGGGATCGCCCGCGCCATCTCCGCCAGGCTGATCTTGAAAACGATCAGGAATGGCAGCAGGAACAGCAGGATCAGCCACACGTAAGGCATGGCAATCACCAGCTTGCGGCCGTGCTTCATCTTAAGGCGCGTCAGCCAGCTGGCTGCGCGGGCTGGAGGTTCAAGTGTACTCATTGGCCGCTCCTTATACCGTCAGCACGACACAACTGTCAGCATCCCAGCACAGGCGCACTTCGTCGCCCCAGGTCGGCTGACCTTTGCGGTAGCGATGTTCGTTTTGCAGCTGGGCGCTCAGCATCTGACCGCTTTTCAGACGCACGTGATAGATAGACAAATCGCCCAGGTAAGCAATGTGCACCACTTCACCCACGGCGAAGTTATAGCCATCGGCTGGCGGATCGTCACAGAGCATGATCTTCTCCGGACGCAGCGCGACGTAGACCGGCACGTTGTCCACCACGGCGCTGTCAGGATCGACCTTGAGCGGATGCTGCAGACCCGGCGATTCAATGACCAGGCCATCCTCCTGACGCTCTTTCAGTAGCCCTTCGAAGACGTTGACCGAACCGATGAACTCGGCGCTGTAGCGGGTGGTCGGATGCTCATAAATCTCCTCCGGCTCGCCAATTTGCACAAACTTCCCGCGGTTCATGATCGCAATACGTCCGGCCATGGTCATGGCTTCTTCCTGGTCGTGGGTCACCATTACGCAGGTCACGCCGACGCGCTCAAGAATATCCACCACTTCCAGCTGCATACGGTCACGCAGTTTTTTATCCAGGGCCCCCATCGGCTCGTCGAGCAGCAGCAGTTTCGGGCGTTTTGCCAGGCTTCTGGCGAGCGCCACGCGCTGGCGCTGGCCGCCTGAAAGCTGGTGCGGTTTACGCTTCGCGAACTCCTGCATGTGGACCAGACTCAGCATCTCGGCCACGCGCGCGGTGATTTCGGCTTTTGGCAATTTATCCTGCTTCAGGCCAAAGGCGATGTTCTGCTCCACCGTCATGTGCGGGAACAGTGCGTAGGACTGGAACATCATGTTAATCGGGCGCTGGTACGGCGGCACGCTGGAGAGATCCACGCCATCAAGCATGATTTGCCCGGCCGTGGGTTGTTCAAAACCGGCTAACATACGCAGCAGGGTTGATTTGCCACAGCCCGATGCGCCCAGTAGCGCGAATATTTCACCTTTATAGATAGTCAGGCTGACGTCGTCCACGGCATGCTGGCCATCGAAAGATTTGGTGAGGTTACGAATTTCAAGAAGCGGGGTCAGCGCTTTACGGACTTTCGCCTGCGGGCGGGGGATCGCGTCATTCACGGGGTGCTCTCCGGCAGAAATCAAATCATGGTGCAGGCGCACCAGAACGGTGCGCCTGTTGCCGGGGGCGCTTCGCTTGCCCGGCCTGTGACAAAGGGTTACTTACCGCTTTTCACCTTGGTCCACGCACGGGTACGTACGCGGTCAATTTTTGGATCCTGTACTTTCAGGGTGAAGAGCTTGGCGAACACGTCCGCTGGCGGATAAATTGCCGGATTACTGCGGATCGCTTCACTCACCAGCGGCACGGAAGCCTTGTTACCGTTGGCGTAATAAACGTGGTCGCTGATGTGGGCGATCACGTCCGGACGCATCAGGTAGTTAAGGAACTGATACGCTTCGTCTTTGTTTTTCGCATCAGCTGGCATCGCGAAGACGTCGAAGAAGGCCAGCGCCCCCTCTTTCGGGATGAAGTAGGACACATTCACGCCGTTTTTCGCCTCTTTCGCGCGGTTCGCCGCCTGCCACACATCCCCGGCCCAGCCAATCGCAACGCAGATGTCACCGTTCGCCAGGTCATTGATGTACTGGGAAGAGTGGAAATAGCGAATGTTTGGACGCAGCTTCAGCAGCAGATCGGTCGCCGGACCGGTGTAGTCATCCGCCTTGTTGCTGTTCGGATCTTTGCCCAGGTAGTTCAGCACGGTGGCAAAAATCTCTTCTGGCGCGTCCAGGAAAGAGACGCCGCAGCTTTTCAGCTTCTCAAGGTTTTCCGGCTTCAGCACCACGTCCCAGCTGTCCAGCTTGACGTCCGGGCCCAGCGCCGCTTTGACTTTATCCACGTTGTAGCCGATACCGGTGGTCGCCCACAGGTAAGGCATGGCGTATTTGTTATCCGGGTCATGCTTAGCCACCAGCTTCAGGACTTCTGGATCGAGGTTTTTCCAGTTCGGTAATTTGCTCTTGTCCAGTGGCTGGAAGACACCCGCGGTCAGCTGACGCTCCAGGAAGCTCGCGGAAGGCACGACCAGGTCAAACCCGGTGCTGCCTGCCATCAGTTTTCCTTCCAGCACTTCGTTGGAATCGAAAACGTCGTAGACCACTTTAATGCCGGTCTCTTTCTCAAAATTGGCCACGGTATCCGGCGCAATATAGTCAGACCAGTTATAAACGTGCAGCGTTTTTTGTTCCGCAGCGAGCGTGCCGGCAGAGACGGCCATCAGAGCACCCGCAACCAGACCCGATAACCATTTTTTATTCAAGGCGATCATAGTGTTATTCCTTCTGAAAGCTCGTTAACAAACGAACTAAAACTGTCCAATCTGGATATATGCAAAAATCATGCATAGTTTGTCGCTCTGCTCAAAATAAAAAGAAACCTCTTTACCCGGCAGGATCCGCTCGCTTTTTGAAGCATCGCAAGAATAACTGTAGCCCGTGTCTCCGGCTATAGCCCAGACGAAAAAACGCCTTTTATCAATTTTTTATGCAGGTTTAGTCTACGTGATAAGCCGAAACGGCCTTTGGGGAGGTGAAAAATTCTTTAAAGAAAGGTTAAAAGCAGCAGAAAAAATGGCCTAATGCAGCCGCCATGGCAGCGACTGCGCAAAAGTCAGGCAGCCTTAGTGAAGAAAATTGGGAGATGCATCATTATTCTCTGCATCATCTTCCGCGCTATACAGCAGATGGTGTGCATTGGCTTCCATCATGACCATGGAAATTTGCTCTTCACTCAAGCGCATAAACCAGGCGAACTGCTTAAAGGAGAGCCCTGCCCCGGAGAATAAAGACTGGCAAACGACCAGTTTTGGCAGATTATCATCCTGTATATCGAGAAATGCTTTCACCGTCAAAGAACTGGCATTGATGGCCGACAGGTCGGAGGCCAGCGCCAGTAGCGCAGACGGCTTCACTTCGGCCAGCGCGGAGAAAAGGATCACGTCGTTAATCAGATCGATTTTGGCATCAAAAATACCGTCGAAATTTTGCATATGAGGCAGATGCAGCGCCTGGCAGGAATCACATTCAAAGAACGTAATACCGGCATCATCGAGCCATTGACGTAACGTATCCAGTGTTGGTACGACCTGTAAATCCATCGCGGTGCAGCCTCTCTAATAAAAACTTCGCATAGATTACGCAAAAAGTGCGTTCAATGCCATTTAACCGCCCGTTTTCAGACAGTAGCCCGGCGTGGCATGACGCTCGATCCATGTGATCATTTTACCTGCAATATCGACCCCCGTGGTTTTTTCCACGCCTTCCAGCCCCGGTGAGGCATTCACCTCCATGACCAGCGGCCCGCGCGTCGCCCGCAGGAGGTCAACGCCCGCCACGTCCAGCCCCAACGTTTGCGCGGCTTTTACGGCAATGTCCCGCTCGCGATCGCTAATATCAGCGACTCTCGCTATGCCGCCGCGGTGAAGATTAGAGCGGAAATCGCCCTCTTTGGCCTGACGCTCAATGGCCGCCACCACTTCATTTCCGACCACGAAACAGCGAATATCACGCCCTTTCGCCTCTTCGATATACTCCTGCACCAGAATGTGCGCATTCAGTCCCCGAAAGGCGTCGACCACACTTTCTGCAGCCTGCCGCGTCTCCGCCAGCACCACGCCGATACCCTGCGTGCCTTCTACCAGCTTGATCACTAAAGGCGCGCCGCCCACCATGTCGATCAGATCGCTGGTGTCGTCCGGCGAATGGGCTATTCCGGTAACGGGGAGATCGATCCCCTGACGGGCGAGCAGCTGCAGCGAGCGCAACTTGTCGCGGGCGCGGGAAATGGCCACGGATTCATTGAGCGGATAGCTGCCCAGCATCTCAAACTGGCGCAGCGCGGCGGTGCCGTAATAGGTGATCTGGGAGCCGATACGCGGGATCACCGCATCAAAATGCGGCAGCTTGCGGCCTTTGTAGTGTATAGATGAAGCGGCGGGGTCGATGTTCATATAGCAGGACATCGGGTCAAGGATCTCAACCTGATGTCCGCGTTTTGCCGCCGCTTCTCGCAGGCGTTTACATGAATAGAGCGTTCCATCCCGGGACAATATGGCAATTTTCACCCTGCACCTCTCTGAAGACATGGAAAAAGCCTTCATATCATACAGAATGGACTATCGCGTCGCCCAGCCCTGTTTATGCAGATAATCGAGAATAAACGGGCGATTTTCTTTAATGATGGTGCGGCGAATGTGGTCGCTCCAGGTATCGCGGCGGTTATTGCTGTCACGCGTCAGATAGTAATTCGCCAGCTCTTCATCATAGTGATTCAGGACATCACGATCGACCGGCTGGTAGTGGTTCTCGTGCACCAGCATTGCCGCAGGAATACGCGGTTTCAGATCCGGATTATCCGCCGGCCAGCCGAGGCAGAGGCCAAACAGCGGCAGTACATGTTTTGGCAGCTTCAGCAGTTCGGTGACGCTTTCAATGTTGTTACGCAACCCGCCGATATAGACCCCGCCTAGTCCCAACGATTCCGCCGCCGTAAAGGCGTTTTGCGCCATCAGCGCGGTATCCACGACGCCCAGCAGCAGCTGTTCGGCCAGCCCCAGTTGCGCTTCAGGGCAAATCTGCAGATGGCGGTTAAAGTCGGCACAAAATACCCAGAACTCGGCGGCCTGGGCCACATGCTTCTGCCCGCCGGTCAGCGTCACCAGCTGTTCACGCATCGCCGGGTCGGTAATGCGAATAATGGAGCTGCACTGCAGGAAACTGGAGCTGGAGGTCGCCCTTGCGCTGTTAATAATGGCGGTACGCTGCGCCTCGGTGATCGGCTCATCGGTGAAGTGGCGAATGGAACGGTGGGAAAGGAGCAGGTCAATCGTGGGTGTCATCTTCTCTCTCTTTGCTTGCTTAAAACGTATGGCAGCCAGTATAGGCAATGATCTGCACGGTGTAATTGGCGAAACATAGCTCATAGGTATTATAACGACAGGCGAAACCTTCTTTAATGACGACAGGTTATGGGGCACTATACGTGTCATTCGCCGTCAGGCTTGTTTTTTGAGGAGAGAGAAATGTTTGCAGTAATTTTTGGTCGTCCAGGGTGCCCTTACTGTGTGCGCGCAAAAGAGCTGGCAGAGAAACTGACCGCAGAACGCGATGACTTCAATTTCCGCTATGTGGACATCCACGTGGAAGGCATCACCAAAGCCGATCTGGAAAAAACAGTCGGTAAGCCGGTTGAAACCGTCCCACAGATCTTCCTCGATCAGAAACACATCGGCGGTTGCACCGACTTTGAAGCCTACGCCAAAGAACATCTTGGCCTGTTTGCCGAGCAGTAATGAAAGGACGCCCTCACCCTGAGGGCGTTTTTATTTGTGGTGCCGTCGGTGCTGAATCAGGCTGCGCACAAATAGGTAGCAGAGCGCGCCAAGGGCGCACCAGAATATGGCACTTAGCAACCACGCCAGCTCCTGCCAGAAACTCCGCGTTGAAACATACAGCAGGCGCATTAGCAGCAGACATAATGGCGCTGCAAGTATCGCCCCCAGTAACGGTTTCACCACTTCCCCTTTACGGGAGAGAAAACTGGCGGCGGCTCCCGGTAGCGTGAAGAAGAGCAACCCCAGCTCCGGATGCCCGGACGCCCTGAATGCGCCCTTCACATTAAATGCGAGCGACATGCATACGACCGTGAACAGCAAAAAGCAGCTGATCACCCCCGCCCAGTTTCGTTTCATATTCAAACAATCCTCCTGACTTATCTCTATCAAATACACTTTCGTCGGGTAGACGCCCAGTCAGATAAAGCAATGCGGCAATCCTTGCCAAAGTACGCACAGGGTGATGCGATAATCAGTAGCTGTCAGTAGCTAATGCGATTAAACTACACGCCAGCTAATGTTTTAGGGAATAAAGCAGGAAACAGGGAGCGTTAACGCCTTTCCCTGACCCAGAAAACAGTAGCCCAAAAAGTCCTTTCATTCAACAACTTACTGGTAAACAAGAAGTTAGCCTCCGTGAATATAAACGTCGCAGACTTGTTAAATGGGAATTACATCCTGTTATTATTTGTGGTACTGGCGCTGGGTCTTTGCCTGGGTAAATTGCGCCTGGGATCGGTTCAACTTGGTAATTCCATTGGCGTTTTAGTCGTCTCCTTATTATTAGGCCAGCAGCACTTCAGCATTAACACGGATGCGCTCAACTTAGGTTTTATGTTGTTTATTTTTTGTGTTGGCGTGGAAGCAGGACCGAACTTTTTTTCGATTTTCTTCCGCGACGGCAAAAATTATCTGATGCTGGCGCTGGTGATGGTCGGCAGCGCACTGCTGATCGCCTTAGGACTGGGTAAGCTGTTTGGCTGGGATATCGGGTTAACGGCCGGTATGCTGGCAGGCTCCATGACCTCTACGCCAGTGCTGGTGGGTGCAGGCGATACCCTGCGCCATTCGGGCATGGCTGGCGCACAGCTTTCGACCGCGCTCGACCACCTGAGCCTGGGCTATGCCCTGACCTATCTGATTGGTCTGGTGAGCCTGATTGTCGGCGCGCGCTATCTGCCAAAACTGCAGCATCAGGATCTGCAGACCAGTGCCCAGCAAATCGCCCGTGAGCGCGGGCTGGATACCGACAGCAAACGTAAAGTCTACCTCCCGGTGATCCGCGCCTACCGCGTCGGACCTGAGCTGGTGGCATGGGCAGACGGGAAAAATCTTCGCGAGCTGGGGATTTACCGCCAGACCGGGTGCTACATCGAACGTATCCGCCGTAACGGCATTCTGGCGAACCCGGACGGTGACGCGGTGCTGCAGATGGGCGACGACATCGCGCTGGTGGGTTACCCGGACGCGCATGCCCGTCTCGACCCAAGCTTCCGAAACGGCAAAGAAGTGTTCGACCGCGATCTGCTCGACATGCGCATCGTCACCGAAGAGATCGTGGTGAAAAACCATAACGCCGTTGGCCGTCGTCTGGCGCAGCTCAAGCTGACCGACCACGGCTGCTTCCTTAACCGCGTCATCCGCAGCCAGATTGAGATGCCCATCGACGACAACGTCGTGCTCAACAAAGGCGACGTTTTGCAGGTCAGCGGCGACGCGCGACGCGTAAAAACCGTTGCCGACCGCATCGGCTTTATCTCCATTCACAGCCAGGTCACTGACCTGCTGGCTTTCTGCGCCTTCTTTATTGTGGGCCTGATGATCGGGATGATCACCTTCCAGTTCAGCAACTTCAGTTTCGGAATCGGTAACGCCGCCGGTCTGCTGTTTGCCGGGATCATGCTGGGCTTCCTGCGAGCGAACCATCCGACGTTCGGTTACATTCCGCAGGGCGCATTGAACATGGTGAAAGAGTTCGGTCTGATGGTGTTTATGGCGGGTGTCGGCTTAAGCGCCGGCAGCGGCATTGGACACAGCCTGGGTGCTGTCGGCTGGCAGATGCTGGTTTCCGGCCTTATCGTCAGCCTGGTGCCGGTGGTGATCTGCTTCCTGTTTGGTGCCTACGTGCTGCGCATGAACCGCGCCCTGCTCTTCGGAGCAATGATGGGGGCGCGTACCTGTGCGCCGGCCATGGAAATTATCAGCGACACCGCGCGCAGCAACATCCCGGCGCTGGGCTATGCAGGCACCTACGCTATCGCCAACGTACTGCTGACGCTGGCAGGTACGCTGATCATCATCATCTGGCCAGGACTCGGATAACTCTGAAGTTTGCGCGTAATGAAAAAATTTTTGTTACGCGCAGAACTTTTTTATCAGGGGGCAGTCATAACTAGTGCCACTGCTTTTCTTTGATGTCCCCAATTTGTGGAGCCCATCAACCCCGCCGTTTTGGTTCAAGGTTGATGGGTTTTTTGTTGCCTTAAATAAACCCCAACAAAGAATAACCAAAGCCCGTTATCCAGCTTTTCTAAACGTGAGCATACGTAATGTCAGGCTTAACGAGCGATGTCTAAGTGTTTCCCTCCCCCGCAATCCTCCCAACCATCGCCCGAATCTCGTCCCGGGTTAACGGCGCCCGGTCGGTCACATAGTGCAACGTCATCCCTTCGATAAACGCATCCAGCGCGCGGGTGGTAACCGGATCGAACCACTGCTCCAGCGTAGTCTGGCTCATCTTCATCCAGTCCTGCATCACCGTTTTGAGCGCCGCGCTGCGGTGCATAAAGGCGTAAAGCTGGTACATCAGCGCCATGTTGTGCGGCGTCGTCACCTGCGAACTGTGGATCAGGGTGGTGATGGACTCGCACGCCATTTCAGGCCCGGTGACGCCCGCAAAGAAATTCCGATACTGCTGCGACATCTGCTGCGTAAACCATGTGAACGCTTCCTCCAGCAGTGGCTCCATACCGTCGAAATAGTAGGTCATCGACCCCAGCGGCACGCCCGCGCAGGCGGCGATTTTACGGTGCGTGACGGCGTGAATACCGTGCTCGGCAATGGTATCGAGTGTTGCCTGCAGGATCTTCTCCCGGCGATGCGGATCGTTCGGTGGTCTGCTCATAAATTCCTCACGTGGTTTGTGTACAAATGTACACAAACTTGCTAGTGTTGTCGCTATTGTTGTACTTCTGGTGCTACCCCAATGACGCTGACCTCTCCCCGTAAAACCCTGCAGCTCCGCATGTGGGCGCTATTTATGTTCTTCTTTATTCCCGGTCTGCTGATGGCCTCCTGGGCCACGCGCACGCCCGCCATTCGCGATATTTTGTCTGTCTCTACGGCTGAGATGGGCATCGTGCTGTTCGGCCTGTCGATCGGTTCCATGAGCGGCATTCTCTGTTCCGCATGGCTGGTGAAGCGCTTTGGTACGCGAGCAGTGATCCGCACCACCATGTGCTGCGCGGTGTTCGGGATGGTGGTATTGAGCATCGCGCTGTGGTTTGCCTCGCCGGTGTTGTTCGCGCTGGGGCTGACGGTATTTGGCGGCAGCTTCGGTTCTGCGGAGGTAGCCATCAACGTTGAAGGGGCGGCGGTCGAGCGTGAGATGAACAAAACCGTGCTGCCCATGATGCATGGCTTCTATAGCCTCGGTACGCTGGCCGGTGCGGGCGTGGGAATGGCGCTGACGGCCACGGGTGTGACCGCCAATCTGCATATCCTGCTGGCGGCGCTGGTGTGCATCATTCCGATCCTCACCGGCATCCGGGCCATCCCGGACGGCACCGGTAAAAACTCTGCTGACGAACGCTCGTCAGCCGAAAAAGGACTCCCCTTCTACCGCGATTTCCAGCTGATGCTGATCGGCGTGGTGGTACTGGCGATGGCGTTTGCAGAAGGCTCCGCCAACGACTGGCTCCCGCTGCTGATGGTGGACGGTCACGGCTTTAGCCCGACCTCCGGCTCGCTGATTTACGCCGGGTTTACGCTGGGGATGACCGTCGGGCGCTTCACCGGCGGCTGGTTTATCGACCGCTACAGCCGCGTGGCGGTGGTGCGCGCCAGCGCCCTGCTGGGCGGCCTGGGGATTGCGATGATTATCTTTGTGGACGTGGACTGGATTGCCGGCGTCTCGGTGATCCTCTGGGGACTGGGGGCGTCACTCGGCTTCCCGCTGACCATTTCCGCCGCCAGCGACACCGGGCCGGATGCCCCGACGCGCGTCAGCGTGGTGGCGACAACGGGCTACCTCGCCTTCCTGGTGGGGCCGCCGCTGCTCGGCTTCCTGGGTGAACACTACGGGCTGCGCAGCGCCATGCTGGTGGTGTTAGGGTTGGTGATCATCGCTGCGCTGGTGGCGCGCGCGGTGGCAAAGCCGGAAACGAAACAAACGACACTGGAGAAGGGATATGAGCGTTAAACTGATCGCCGTCGACATGGATGGCACATTCCTGAGCGATGCCAAGACCTATAACCGCCCGCGCTTTCTGGCGCAGTACGCCCGCATGAAGGCGCAAGGCATTCGCTTCGTGGTCGCCAGCGGCAACCAGTACTACCAGCTGATCTCCTTTTTCCCGGAGATTGCCCATGAAATTGCGTTCGTCGCTGAGAACGGCGGCTGGGTCGTGAGCGCCGGAGAGGATGTCTTTAACGGTGAATTGTCGAAAGCCCATTTCGAGACCGTCGCGAATGTATTAAACGACGTTCCGGGCATTGAGATTATCGCCTGCGGAAAAAACAGCGCCTATACGCTGAAATGCTATGACGATAGCTTTAAGGATATCGCCGCGAAGTACTATCACCGGCTCGAAATGGTGAGTGATTTCGACAACCTGAACGACATTTTCTTCAAGTTTGGGCTGAACGTGTCAGACCATGAAATTCCGCGCATCCAGGCGATGCTGCATGAAAAGCTTAACGACATTATGGTGCCCGTGACAACCGGCCACGGCAGTATCGACCTGATTATCCCCGGCGTGCACAAAGCCAACGGCCTGCGGATCCTGCAACAGCGCTGGGGCATAGAGGACAGTGAAGTGGTTGCCTTCGGTGACAGCGGCAACGACGTGGAGATGTTGCGTCAGTCCGGGTTCAGCTTCGCGATGGCGAATGCCAGACCGCATATTAAAGCAGTGGCGCGGTTTGAAGCGCCGCATAATAACGAGGAAGGTGTGCTGGATGTGATTGAGAAGGTGTTGAACGGGGAGGCACCGTTTAATTGATATCGTGCGGTCTGGTGCCTTCACCCTAACCCTCTCCCTGTGGGAGAGGGAATAAACAGATTACGGTTGCAGGGCGTTGCCGACGCGTTTGTCCTTCAGGAACACCATCATCAGGCCAACCCACAGCACGCCATTGGCGAGGTTAAACAGACTGAACAGACCGTTGCCACCCATCGCGTAAGCGTGCTTGCTCACCTCGATACCGACGGTAAAGATCAGCATCTGCAGCATACCCATCGCCGCGGACACCGTGCCTTTACTCATCTCGCTGGCAAACAGCGTCAGGCGCACCAGCCCGGCGTTCGCCACGCCAATCCCGAAAGCATAAAGGCTGAGCCCCGCCGTCATCCACAGATAAGCGTGGGATGACGCAACGGTCGCCACCGCGGCCAGAATCAGCCCTGCTGCAATCGGCCAGCCACCCATAATAATCAGTGAACGCACGGTGCGGCGTGACGTCAGACGTGCCAGCACCAGGTTACCGATAATCAGCGCGCCAAAAATCGGCACCTGCAGCAGACCATACTCGTAGCTGCTGAGCTTTTCACCGCTGATGATAATGACCGGAGACTGCGCAATCCACGCCAGCAGCGGCAGGCTCACAAACCCGGTCGCCAGCGCCCCCGCCAGAAAGCGGCCATTCTTCAGCACTTCTTTGTAATCCCGGCCCAGCTCCTTGAGCGAGAGTTTTTCACCCAGACGGGTCGCCGTTTCCGGCATTGCGCGGTGCAGGCCAAAGAACGCGATAGCGGCGAGAACCGCAAAGAGGATAAACATCCCTTCCCAGGGCGCAACATGTACCCACGCGGCGCCCACCAGCGGCCCGAGTAAAGGGGCAATCAGCGCCACGTTTGCCATGAGCGCGGTAATTTTGATACACACCGCCTCTTCAAACGACTCCTGAATGGCGGCATACCCCACGGCACCGATAAAGCACAGGCTCACCCCCTGCAGGAAACGCAGCAGGGTAAATTGCTCAATGTTTTGCGCCAGCAGCGTAGCGAGGCAGGTGACGATAAACCACACCACGCCGGTCAGCATCACCGGACGGCGGCCAATACGATCCGACAGCGGCCCTAACAGCCACTGTAAAAACATGCCGCCAGCCAGATAGGCGGTCATGGAGGTCGGCACCCATTCAATTCCCGCGTTGTACTGCTCCACAACGGCCAGCATGCCGGGCTGGATCATATCGTTGCCGATATAGGTGGAGAATTCGTAGAGCACCAGACACAGGGGGAAAAGCAACGCCTGACGACCCAGACGTGAACCAGAAGAAGAACGGTTTAACATGCAATCTCTTTAAAATGACAAAATCGCGACGAGTGTAATGAAATGCCGCAGCCCGAGATAGTGATTTATCGAGGATAAACAGAAATAAAGCACATATCGTCTTCGTTTAAGGTTTCCTTAAGTTGACAGATTTATGATAGCCCGATTACTCGTCAACGATCCCAAATTATGGCACTCACTTCCAGCCGTTCAGAATTGTCTAACTTACAGACAAATAAGACAAAACGACTTTACCGCTTACCCTCCCGCTTTTATGGTTATCAGCTTTTCGTGCTGTTAGTCCTTGCCGTGGTGTTTACGTGGCTTTCGCGCGATGAAGCGCTCGACAGATGGATCACTGGTTTTTGGTATGACGCGGCGACGCAGAGCTTCCCGCTGCAGAAAGACCACCTGCTGGATTTGCTCAACCATCGTCTGGCGAAGTATATCGCCATCGCCTTAGGTGCCGTGGCGCTGCTTTACGGCGCTTACAAACGTAACGCCAGGCTGGTTACGGCGGCGCTGCTGATGGGGCTTGGCGCGCTGGTAGTGGGCGTACTGAAAAGCATTAGCCACCACAGCTGCCCGTGGGATCTGGTGGAGTATGGCGGGAAGGCGATGTCTTACCCCCTGTTTAGCGCCGTCCCGACAGACAGCGGGCCGGGGCGCTGTTTCCCCGGCGGCCATGCCTCCAGCGGTTTTATGGTGATGGGGCTGTTTTTTGACTTCTGGCGCGAGCGTCCACGTCTCGCCTGGAGCTTTGTTGCCCTCGGCGTGCTGCTGGGTCTGGCGATGGGCTTCGGTCAGGTGATGCGCGGGGCACATTTTTTCTCTCACAACCTGTGGGCCGGGTGGTGGGTTTGGTTTTCCCAGGTGGCCGTCTACGGGCTGGTTTCCACCCGGTTTGCAAAAGAGTGATAACGCTATGCTAGAGAATCTGAATTATCAGCTGTTTTATCAGATCAACGCCACACCGGCCTCGCCAGAGTGGATGATTGATTTTGCCACCTTCCTGGCAAAAGATCTGATTAGTATCGTGCCTGTGTTGGCCGCTATCCTCTGGCTCTGGGGCCCTCGCAGCCAGGTGAAGGCACAGCGCCAGCTGGTGATCAAAGTCGCGATGGCGCTCGGGGTCAGCGTACTGGTTAGTTATATTCTCGGCCATGCGTTCCCGCACGATCGTCCTTTTGTCGACCATGTCGGTTATACCTTCCTGCACCACGCGCCGGATGACTCCTTCCCGAGCGATCACGGTACGGTTATCTTCACCTTCGCGCTGGCTTTCCTGTTCTGGCATCGCCTGTGGTCTGGTGCGGTGCTGATGGTCGCAGCCGCGGCGATTGCCTGGTCCCGCGTGTATCTTGGCGTCCACTGGCCGCTGGATATGGTCGGCGGTTTCCTGGTAGGACTGATTGGCTGCGTGAGCGCGGCAATCCTGTGGAATCTCTTCGGTGAAGCGCTCTACCGGGGGCTCTCTTCCCTTTATCGCGCCATTTTTGCCCTCCCGATCCGCAAAGGCTGGATACGTGACTAACCCCAACCGGACAGGTTACACTGAGCCCCCGCCCTGCGGGGGCTCATTTTTTTTATCCTGAGGAACTATGGAAACACGACGCGATGACCGCATAGCTCAGCTGCTTCAGGCGCTGAAGCGTAGTGATAAGCTGCATCTTAAGGAAGCCGCCAACCTCCTCGGCGTCTCAGAGATGACCATTCGTCGTGATCTGAACAGCGACAGCGCTCCCGTGGTGCTGCTGGGCGGGTACATTGTGCTTGAGCCGCGTAGCGCCAGCCATTATCTGATAAGCGATCAGAAAACGCGTCTGGTGGAAGAGAAACGCAAAGCCGCGCGCCTGGCCGCCACGCTGGTACAGCCGCACCAGACGCTGTTTTTTGACTGCGGCACCACCACGCCGTGGATTATCGAAGCCATCGACAGCAGTATTCCCTTTACCGCCGTGTGTTACTCCCTGAACACCTTTCTGGCGCTGCAGGAGAAACCCGAGTGCCGGGTGATCCTCTGCGGCGGTGAGTTTCACGCCAGCAACGCTATCTTTAAGCCGCTCAACCTGCAGGACACGCTCAGCAACTTATGTCCGGACATCGCGTTCTATTCCGCCGCGGGCGTGAATGTGCGTCAGGGGGCGACCTGCTTTAACCTGGAGGAGCTGCCGGTAAAGCACTGGGCATTAAGCGCCGCGCAATACCATGTGCTGGTGGTCGATCACAGTAAGTTTGGTAAGGTGCGGTCGGCAAGAATGGGCGAGCTGGCGCAGTTTGACGCCATCGTCAGCGATTGCCGCCCGGATGAGGAAATTGTGGTCCATGCGAAGGCGCAGCAGGTGAAGTTGATGTATTGAGAGGGGTGCGGCCTGATGCCCGCACCCCGCCCCTCTCCCACAGGGAGAGGGAGAAAAGTATGATGGATTAGCTGAACCAGCTGCCAAACCAGCTGTGGAATTTCATCAATACGAAATCCCACATCCGGCTGAAGAAGCCACCCTCTTCTACCGCTTCCATCACGATCAGCGGACGCTGTTCAATTGACTTCCCGTTTAACTGGAAATCAATCGTCCCGACCACCTGGCCTTTTTTCAACGGCGCGGTGAGCTGCGGGTCGGTCAGGGTAAAGCTGGCCTTCAGGTTTTTCAGCTGACCGCGTGGAATGGTCACGGAACCGGCTTCTCCCGCCCCGAGATTCACTTCACTCTTATCCCCAAACCAGACGCGCTGGCTGACGAACGTGGCATCCGGTTTAATCGGCGTCACGGTTTCATAGAAACGGAAGCCCCAGGTCAGCAGTTTTTCTGATTCGTTAAACCGGATGCGGTCGGTTTTGGTGCCCAGCACAACCGAGATCAAACGCATGTCGCCCTGCGTCGCAGAGGCCACCAGGTTATAGCCCGCGCCCGCCGTGGTGCCGGTCTTCATGCCGTCCACGTTAACGTTGCTGCTCCACAGGAGACGGTTACGGTTCGGCTGGCGAATTTTGTTGAAGGTAAACTCTTTCTCTTTGTGGATCGCGTATTCATCCGGTACGTCGTGGATCAGCGCTTTCCCCAACAGCGCCATGTCGCGCGCGGTACTGAACTGTCCAGGCGCATCCAGGCCGTGAACCGTTTTGAATGTCGTGTTGGTTAAGCCGAGTTTCTGCGCATAGCCATTCATCAAACCAATGAAAGAATCCTGACTGCCGGCCACATAATCGGCCAGCGCGATACACGCGTCATTTCCCGACTGAATAATTACCCCTTTATTCAGATCGGAAACGGACACCTGATCCCCTGGCTTCAGGAACATCACCGATGACCCGCGCAGCGCGGGGTTACCGGTCGCCCAGGCGTCCTTTCCGATGGTGACCATATCGTCCAGCTTGATCTTTCCGGCTTTCAAGGCCTGGCCGACCACATAGCTGGTCATGATTTTGGTCAGGCTGGCCGGATCGAGTTTCTCATCGGCATTGCCTTCCGCCAGCACTTTCCCGCTGGCATAGTCCATCAGGATCCAGGCGCGCGCATCCACCGGTGGCGCTTCGGGCGCAGCCTGTTCTGCTGCGTAGAGAGTTGGTGCAAACAGGAAAAGGAGCGCAGAGCCTGCCGCCAGGCTGCGCAGAGAAGTCATTTTTCGCGTCATAAATGCCACCCGAGTGTCCATTCAAAAATTACGTCACATCACCGTGTCGCAAGAAGCGATGAGTAATAGCGCACTAAAACGGTGAAAGAAACCCAGCGAGGGTAAAGTTATTAAAGTTTATGCAATAACATTCATTTACGCTTTGATTCAGGCGATTTTTTTGTCTTCTGTTGCGTAATTGTTAGGTTTATCTCACCATGGCGAAAAAGGTGACCCGGATTCACAACTCATCAGGAGTAAATATGATTACGCTGTGGGGCAGGAACAATTCGACCAACGTGAAGAAAGTGCTCTGGACGCTGGAAGAGCTGGATTTACCGTTTAATCAAATTATGGCTGGCATGGCATACGGGGTAAACAGAGAGGCCGACTATCTGGCGATGAACCCGAACGGCCTGGTGCCGCTGCTGCGCGATGACGAAACCGACGCAACGCTTTGGGAATCTAACACCATTGTGCGCTACCTCGCCGCCCAGTACGGCCTTGGCCGTCTGTGGGTTGAAAACCCGGCGCAGCGCGCCCAGGGTGAAAAGTGGATGGACTGGGCAAACCAGACATTCTCTCCTGTTCACCGGGTGATCCTGATGGGGCTGGTGAGAACCCCCGAGGCCGAGCGCGACTATCCCGCTATTCATGCCGCTCAGGATGCCTGTGAAAACCTGTTTGCCATGATGGATGACGAACTGGCGAAGCACGCCTGGTTCTCCGGCGAGACGTTCGGCGTGGGGGATATTGCCGTGGCGCCGTTTGTCTGGAACCTGACCAATATGGGGCTGAACTGGACGCCGCGCCCTCACCTTGAACGCTGGCTCAAGCAACTGAGCGAGCGTCCGGCGTACCGTAACGTCGTGATGACCCCGGTCACCTGATTACGCACCGGACGGGCTGACTTTTAGCAGTTGCCCGTCCGTTTCATCGGTGAGCACATACAGATACCCGTCCGGCCCCACCCGCACATCGCGAATACGTTGATCCCGATCGCCCAGGATGCGCCCGTCCTCCGTGACCTTGTTTCCGTCCACGCTCAGGACGATAACGTCTTTCTCCTTCAGCGCCCCAATAAACAGTTTGTTTTTCCACTGCGGGAAAACGTCGCTGTTGTAGAACGCCATGCCGCTGACCGCGGGCGAGACTTTCCAGACAAACAGCGGCTTCTCGGTTCCCTCGACGTGTTCACCTTTGGCTTCGGGGATTTTCAGGCCACTGTAATTAATGCCGTGTGTCGCCAGCGGCCAGCCGTAATTTTTGCCTTTCTCCGGGATGTTGATTTCATCCCCGCCGCGCGGGCCATGTTCGTTCAGCCAGAGCGTGTCGCTCCACGGATTCATCGCCATTCCCTGCGGGTTGCGAATGCCATAAGACCAGATTTCCGGCCGTGCGCCGGCGGTGTTCACAAAGGGGTTATCCGCAGGCACTTTACCGTCCTCGGTCAGGCGCACCACTTTCCCCTGCAGCTTGTCCAGGTCCTGCGCCGTCGGGCGCTGGTTGTTCTCGCCGAGTCCGATAAAGAGGTAGCCTTTGCCGTCAAACACCAGCCGTCCGCCAAAATGGTTACCGGTAGAGAGTTTCGGCATCTGGCGAAACACGACCTGGAATGCCTCGATGCGGGAAAGATCGTCGCTTAAGCGGCCATAACCCACCGTCGTTCCGGCTTTGCCGTCATGCCCTGCTTCGGCGTAACTCAGCCAGACGCGGCGCGACGTTGCAAAATCCGGCGCCAGCACCACGTCCAGCAATCCTCCCTGACCGTTCGCCCAGACCTTCGGAACGCCGACAATGGGATCGGAAAGCCCTTTTCCGGCCTGCCAGTGTTTGAGCTGCCCGCCCTTGAGGGTGACCAGAAGCCCTTTATTGTCCGGCAGGAACGCCATCGACCAGGGGCGATCGAGTCGGTTTTGCAGCACCTCGACCTTCACCGCCTCTGGCGCCGCAAGAAGTGAAAAGGAAAAGCACAACGCAGGAAGGAAAATCAACGAGGACCGTGGCATGACGCGCTCCTTTTTCGGCAGATGGCATAAAGATTAGCCAGTACCTCCGGGCGCGTTACCACTTTTACAAAAGCTTAATCAGAAGGGGGAGTTGCCTCCCCCGGGCTCAGTGTTGTTCAAGCTTCTCATGCTCGGACAGACACATGATGCATAGAGAGAGCGTTGTCAGGCAGTTTTCAAGCTTCTCCGCGTTTACAGCGATAAAATTCGGGCAGTCGTGGCGTCCGTTCATCAAACATACCCCAGCAATGGAGAGCACCTCAGCGGCACGACGCAGCGCCATTAACTCGCATTCATCGTATTCCGCCCTCAGGATCGGTGCTTTTTCACGCATGAAATTGCAAAGTTCAAACAGATTATCACGCAGATGTTCGCTTTCGCTGACTGACATATAGCCTTTGGCCTTCCTGAGCTGCAGATAAGCGGCCAGGTCGATTCGGGCGTTGATCAGCTTGTTAAGCAGATCGCGTTTCAGTCTGTCAACGGACATGCTATTTCCTCCTCTGTAAGCCATGTTGCACAGTCAGAATAAGTTCATTTATTGTACAGTTTAATGCCTGAGATCAATTATTCTTAACTGATTAACATTATTTACAATGTTACAACCTCTGCCCGGTACATCCCGCTTGCAAAGAGTGTATAAATCCCACGCGATACGCTGTAAAATCCCGCCCTGATAACTCCATAATTGATGAATTTTTAACCTATGAGCAATGTTACGCATCCGCCGAAATCGGCTTCGTCTCCCTCGGCTGCCTAAAGGGCGAAAATAATACGTTGCTGCCTTGGCTCTAAACCCCGGTAGTTCTGACCCTGACGCAAAAACGCCGTGATAAAAACCCGGCGCTTTTAATCAACATTTAATGCTTAGTGTCAAAGGCTCATTTCTCAAGAAAGCCCGGTTTAACATTGGCTTTGCGTCATCCTTAGACCTCTTGAACAACTCCTTTAGGACTATCTTCGCGGTCATCTCGGGGATAAAAAATGATGTCAGAGCCGTCAGGATGTTGGGTCAGGCGCTTAAACTCCAGTATGTTTTTGATATCTTCACATTTTGAAGTATCCGCAACATTTTAGACTGAACGAACAAACTCCAAGAATTCACTTTCTGTGTAGCCACGAAATGACCGCTTCAAGATATTTCTCCGCCAGCGATTTGCACGATAACGTCTTTAGAATAGAATTTTTCGCCGAGTAAATTTTCTAAATCCAATGCCTGTGTTTGGCTAACATTGAACCCTGCGATGCCTTTGACAAATGCCTCTTCGTCATCCGACCCCCACCCCATAATAGCAGCAACTCCTTTCAGTTTGCTCTTAGGGATCTCAACCTCTAAAACCAATTCTTCGCTTTGTTTATCAAAGACTTCCACAGAATAGATTACCATCACTTTTCTACCTTTCTGGTTGGATCTGCTGGCTTGGTTTGCTCACCTGTTATGTGATTGAACTCTCCTAAATGGTTGCGGCCCGAACGGTCATAAACTTCGACTGTGCCATGTTGAGAATCCCATTCATAAATTTTACCTTTGGCATCTTTCCATCTTGCCCGAAGTTGTCCGCCACCTTGAATAGCTGTCTTACGTGGTGCTCTTTTCGCATCAGGGAATGCTGGTAATGGAGGGGTCCCTTTTGGTGCAGTGTGGTATTTGTGATCCGCATTCAGATAGACATAAATCGGATCGAAGGTCCCTGCTGGATGCACCAGAATATAATCCCGGAATGAACGTTCTCCCGGTGCTGGGGTAACTGTTGACCACAGGCTGTTGATTTCACTTTCCGGGTAAACCAGTACATTCGGAGGAATATAGACGTTGTCCTGGCTGCCGGTATTGGTCGGGGAAGAATATCCCGGATAGTCAGGAGTCCAAACGACTATCGGCTTATCTGCGCCATCCTCCCAGAACTCATAGTTCCCGGTGGTGGTGTTCTTCTGAAGCATGCGCACTGGCACTCGGTCCTGTCCGCCTCCGGCGCTGACATGGAAGCCTTTCGGCCTCATAATGCCGAACTGGTCAGCCTCCCAGCGAAAGCGAACACGGGTCGGAACATCTTCTTTATTCCGTGCGGCCTGCTCAAGGCGCATTTTATTAATGTTGTCCTGTTCGCCACTGTTGAGCTTTGGCGAGTAGAACATGCCAAACAGAAAAACGGTTGGAGGACTCGGGGCTATCCAGCGACCAGCCGTCGAAAGATTTCCTCCAATTTTCTGCACTGCTGCGTATCCGGCCTCAATTGCTGCATCATTGGCGATCCCTGCTGTAGTCGCGGCCCTTGCTGTTGCCATCCCTGCGGGGGCAGGGTTGAATCTGATTATACGAACGAGATTTCAAATCGTGCAGAAAAAAACTGACTGTACTTTTATCTCAGTAAACGATCCCTTTAATTTTTTGTCAAAAATCGGGATGCCTAGGATTTGATTATTTTGTGATCTTAAGGTGAGTACTTTTAGCGAGGACGAAAAAGCGGCCTACATAAGGCCGCGTACGGTAGATCACCAACGAAGTTCCGAGGTTGGCAAGAAAGTAACAGCAACAACCATATCTGCCATGTCATAGCGGATTTGCATTGTGATTGGGATGTGGAAATCTTCAACAGTGAATCGCTCAATCCTGCCGATTTCCTGCTTCATGATTACTCTCGGCGGAATGCTGTTTTCTGGTTCACCAAAGTTTTCATGAATCCAATTGCGAGACATGCTTTTCTTAAGAGGCGTTGGTAACTCGTTAGGGAATGTCCAATCACTCAAAGTATCATGTTGTATGCTTAATGTAATTTCTTTAAGTAAACGACCATCACGTTTGAACGCTAAAAACACGCCCTCTTTCGCCATATCAAGGCTAATTGTTGGTGAACCTGATGCTCCTTTGGGATCGCTTTTATAGGTTATCAATCCAGAATCAACCAAATCTTTATAAGATTTACCTAAACTACGGATCAATGCTGTAACATTTACTGTCATTAGTACAATCCTTGCTCTGTATTCAGCTTGTGCATTTTAGCTCTGGCGGATTCAACTTGTTCTTCAGTAGCCCCATAATCTTTAAGGGCCGGTTTTATTGCATCAAAATTCCGATCCAAGGCACTCCTCAAATTCTTCGCATCCCTTGCAATTTGCTCTGGTTTGTTACGTCCACCGTAAGTTTGACTGATTTTCTGGTGAACTTCTTTTGGCACAACAATTGCAGCTACCCGATCTGCCATTTTCCTGATCAGTTTTTGATCAAGTCCAGGATACTCATCCATTAAGAATTGTTCAACTGCGGCTCTTGACGGCATATGATCAGCCTCATACTTGCCTTGTCGAGAACGCCCTGTGAAATCCTTGTACAATTCAACTTCCAGTAGTTCAACTGGGGGCTTGCTGAGGTAGATGTAGATCGGCGGGTGTATGTTCCCCGGAAACACCAGAATGTAATCCCGAAAATCCTTCTCTTCCGGTACTGGTGTTGTGGTGATAGTTACGCCCTGAATTTCGGGATGTTCAAGCCCCGGAATCGTTACAGTACCCGCTTGCGGGCTGTTGTTCCCAGTATTCCAGCTATCTTGCGATCCCGGCGTACTCGCTGGTGTCCATGTGATCAGAGGCTTATCGATTCGCTCGTCACCCCAAAATTCATAGCTACCATCCATCTGCTTTTCGAGCATCCGGACACGAACCTGATCACGCCCACTTTCAGTACTGGTATGATAGCCAACGGCTTTTAATCGCCCGGTTTCATCGTCAGTGATCCAGTTGTAGCGTACACGTGTTAGTACGGTTCCCTTTCTGTGTGCGACTTCCAATAACTTTTCAGGCGTTAGCAGATCGCTCTTTTCACCCTTGAGTTTTGACTGGACGATCGCCCCCATAACAACAAACGGCAAATTCATCGCAAGCGAACCGCTCCAGACTTCAGGGCCGGAAAGGTGTTTCATCGTATGCGTAAGGGCTTTCGCTGCGTCCTGATTCGCTTTTGCTGTAGCCCCTCCCGCTGCTGCTGCCATTCCTGCTTGTGCTGAACCGCCCATAACAACCGGAGGCGGGGGAAGTGGCATTGCTTCCGCTTCACCAAAAAAGAAACCTGTCACTTTATCAAACAGTGATTTTTTCTTCGGTGGCTCTGGCGGCGGTGGAGTTTTCTTCTTTGCGGCCTGTGCGTGCTGTTCTGGCTCGGGGGCTGGCTGCGATGGTCTGGACTGATAGAAACTCATTTCGCCAATGTTGGCTTGTGGTTCTTCCGCTATTCTTGCATCAGTATTGCCAGTACCGCGAAGTACTGATTTAGCAAATACAGGGATAGCGGTAATTGCTGCTGCCGCAGCTGCCATTTTGGTAATGGGCCATTCCGCAGCCCGTTTACGGTGCTCTTCGAAATGGTCGCCGGGGCTGTCTTCCACCCAAAGTGTTGTGCTACCCAGCACCTGATTGTTTTTACAGTTACAAAGTACCCGATCGCCAGTGGCTACACAGGCTTTGTCTTCCGCAAAGTGGTACGCGGTCCCATTGATCTGAAATGGCCCGTTGCAGGTTTCTAGTGGGCACCATGCCATATCGCCATTCAGGGCAATATTTCTTTCTTCGATAATCGTCGATGAAGCTGAAATCACCTCCCCGCCGCTCGTAGTCTTGTCTCCAAGCCTTACCAGTGCTCTGGTCATAATCCCTCATGAATCATACTGATATAGAAAGCATAATATCCAAAAAGTGACTTAACTTAAATCAATCAGGATGCAAGATCTCCACGCCTTGCAAGGGAACGCATTCCGGGCAACCAGCAAAAAAAGGTCGCTTTCGCGGCCTTATTGCAAATACAGACAGTTATTAAGAACGTTCAAGTACCCTATACACAAGTAGGAACATGCTGCCTCGCTCCAGTAGCCAATAGTAATCCGGCTCAACTACACGTACATTCTGACCTGAATCCACTCGGTTGATTTGTAACAGTAATAACCAGAAAAATCGGTTAGGACCAAAAAGCCGCGCTAACCGCAATTCTTCAGTACAAATTTCCCCCCAACCTCTGTAGAATCCCTGCCTGACCATTCCAAAAATCGAACAATTTTTAACCTATGAGCAATGTTACGCACCCGCCGAAAATCGGCTTCGTCTCCCTCGGCTGCCCGAAAAACCTGGTGGATTCCGAACGCATCCTTACCGAACTTCGTACCGAAGGCTATGACGTGGTGCCAAGCTACGACAACGCCGATATGGTGATTGTGAACACCTGCGGGTTTATCGACAGCGCGGTTCAGGAGTCCCTGGAAGCCATCGGTGAAGCCCTGACGGAAAACGGCAAAGTCATTGTGACCGGCTGTCTGGGCGCGAAAGAGGACCAGATCCGCGAAGTGCATCCGAAGGTGCTGGAGATCACCGGCCCGCACAGTTACGAGCAGGTGCTGGAACATGTTCATCACTACGTGCCAAAACCAAAGCACAATCCGTTCCTGAGCCTGGTGCCGGAACAGGGCGTGAAGCTGACGCCGCGTCACTACGCTTACCTGAAAATTTCCGAAGGCTGCAACCATCGCTGCACCTTCTGCATCATCCCGTCCATGCGTGGCGATCTGGTGAGCCGTCCGATTGGCGACGTGCTGGCGGAAGCTAAACGTCTGGCCGATGCTGGCGTGAAAGAACTGCTGGTGATTTCCCAGGATACCTCTGCTTACGGCGTAGACGTGAAGCACCGTTCCGGTTTCCACAACGGCGAGCCGGTGAAAACCAGCATGGTGGGCCTGTGCGAGCAGCTCGCGAAGCTGGGGATCTGGACGCGTCTGCATTACGTCTACCCATATCCGCACGTTGACGACGTCATTCCGTTGATGGCGGAAGGCAAAATCCTGCCGTATCTGGACATCCCGCTGCAGCACGCCAGTCCGCGTATCCTGAAGCTGATGAAACGTCCTGGCTCCGTTGACCGTCAGCTGGCACGCATTAAACAGTGGCGCGAAATCTGCCCGGATCTGACCCTGCGCTCAACCTTCATCGTCGGCTTCCCGGGTGAAACCGAAGAAGATTTCCAGATGCTGCTCGATTTCCTGAAAGAAGCGCGTCTGGACCGCGTAGGCTGCTTCAAGTACAGCCCGGTTGAAGGCGCAACCGCCAACGAACTGGCGGATCAGGTGCCCGAAGAGGTGAAAGAAGAGCGCTGGAACCGCTTTATGCAGCTGCAACAGCAGATCTCTGCTGAACGTCTGCAGGAGAAAGTGGGCCGTGAGATCATGGTTATCATTGACGAAGTGGACGAAGAAGGCGCAATTGGCCGCAGCATGGCGGATGCCCCTGAAATCGACGGCGCGGTGTACCTGAACGGCGAAACTCGCGTTAAGCCGGGTGATATTATTCGCGTGAAGGTTGAAAACGCGGACGAATATGACCTCTGGGGTAGCCGGGTTTAATCGCACTGCACCTCATTTCCAGGCCGGGTAAGGCGTAGCCGCCACCCGGCACATTCCACTGCCCTACCCCTTAATCCTCGGATCCAGCGCGTCGCGCAGCCCATCCCCCAGCAGGTTAAACGCCAGCACGGTCAGGAAAATCGCCAGACTCGGGAAGATCGCCACGTGCGGGGCAATCACCATATCTGCCCTCGCCTCGTTCAGCATCGCGCCCCACTCCGGCGTCGGTGGCTGTGCGCCTAACCCCAGAAACGACAGGCTGGCCGCAGAAATAATCGACACGCCGATGCGCATGGTGAAATAGACCACAATAGACGACACCGTTCCCGGCAGAATATGGCTGAACAGAATGGTGGCATCGCTGGCCCCCATGCTGCGGGCGGACTCGATAAACGTCTGCTGTTTAAGCACCAGCGTGTTGCCGCGCACAAGGCGGGCAAAGGCGGGAATCGAAAATACCGCAACGGCAATAATCACGTTCGCCATGCCGCTGCCCATAATGGCCACCACGGCAATGGCCAGCAGAATACCCGGGAAGGCAAACAGCACGTCACAGATTCGCATGATGATGCGGTCCCACCAGCCTTCGTAATATCCGGCGACGAGACCCAGCACGGTACCGATTGCCGCGCCGATCAGTACCGCAAACACCCCGGCGGCAAGCGAGATTTGCGCCCCCACCAGCACGCGGCTGAAGATATCGCGCCCAAGGGAATCCACGCCGAACCAGTGGAGCATGGACGGCCCATCGTTCAGGCGGTCGTAGTCAAAATAGTTTTCCGCATCAAACGGCGCCACCCAGGGTGCAACGATGGCCACCGCAATCAGCAGCAGCACAAACAGCCCCGCCGTCATGGCGACCGGCTGACGGCGAAAACGCCGCCAGAATTCCGACCACGGCGTGCGGATATGCTCCGGTTTCAGCCCCGGCATAGCGTTTAAAACGGCCTGACGTCGCCAGTTCAACAATCGCATTTTACTTATACCTGATGGCCGGGTTAATGGCGGCGTAGAGCACATCCACCACTAAATTGATAAGAATAAACTCCAGGGAGAAAAGCAGGACTTCCGCCTGAATTACCGGGTAGTCGCGCATCTCGACCGAATCGACCAGCAGACGCCCCAGCCCCGGCCAGTTGAAGACCTTTTCCACGACGATAGAGCCGCCCAGCAGAAAGCCAAACTGCAGCCCCATCATCGTCACCACCGGGATCATCGCATTACGAAACCCGTGCTTAAGAATGACCCACTTCTCGCTGACCCCTTTCGCCCGCGCGGTGCGTATATAATCTTCACTCAGCACGTCAACGAAGGAGGCGCGGGTAAAGCGGGCCATTACCGCCGAGACGGCAGCCCCCAGCGTCATAGAGGGCAGAATGTAATGCTTCCAGGTATCGGCCCCAACGGTCGGCAGCCAGCCCAGCTCAACGGAGAAGATTTGCATCAGCAGCATCCCCAGCGCGAACGCCGGAAAAGAGATACCGGTGACCGCCAGCGCCATACCAAGCTTATCTGGCCAGCGGTTGCGCCAGACCGCCGCAACAATCCCGGCGCCCAGCCCAAACACCACTGCCCAGCTCATACTGGCAATCGTTAGCCAGAACGTGGGCATAAAGCGGCTGGCGATTTCCTCCGCTACCGGACGACGCGACACCATCGAGATGCCAAAATCGCCCTGCAGAACGTTGCAAATGTAATGAAGAAACTGCATATACAGTGGCTGATCGAGGCCCAGTTGCTTGCGCACCAGCTCAATGACGGCGGCATCTGCTTCCGGCCCGGCAACCAGACGCGCCGGATCGCCCGGCAGCATATGCACAAACAAAAATACCAGTATCGCCACAATCAGCAGCGTCGGGATAAGCCCAAGCAAGCGTTTACAAACATAATTCAGCATGAGTGTTATTTTAAATCCGCATCGTCAAAGCTAAAGCCCGTATCCGGCATGATGTAGAATCCGGTCAGCGCTCTGTTATGGGCTGAAACCAGTTTCTCCACCACCAGCGGTACCCACGGCGACTCTTTCCAGATAAGGTCCTGGGCGTCTTTGTAAAGGCGCGCTTTCTCTTCCGGTTTAGTGGTTTTCAGGGCATCGGCCAGATCGTTGTCCACCTGCGGATTGCTGTAAAACGCGGTGTTAAACAGGGTTGGCGGCCAGTTTTGCGAAGCAAACAGCGGTGCAAGCGCCCAGTCGGCTTCACCGGTCGACGCCGACCAACCGGTATAGAACATCCGCACGCCGCTCTCTTTCTGCCCTTTCCCCTCGACCTCCGCGGCCCGCTGACCGGCATCCATCGCGGTGACCTGCACCTTGATGCCCACCTGCGCCAGCTGCTGCTGGGTGAACTGCAGCACCTTCTGGGCGGTACTGTGATTATGCGACGACCACAGCGTGGTGCTGAAACCGTTCGGGAAGCCCGCCTCTTTGAGCAGCTCGCGCGCTTTAGCCGGATCGTACGGCCACGGCTGATAGCTTTGCGCATAGGCAATAGCCGGAGGCAGCACGCCGGTCGCCGGGGTGGCATAGCCCGCAAAAGCGACCTTCACCAGCGCCTGACGGTTAATCGCATAGTTGATCGCTTCACGTACCTTTGGGTTATCAAACGGCTTCTGCGTGACGTTCATGCTGATATAGCGCTGCATGATTGACGGACTGGCCACCAGCTCCAGCTTGCTGTTTTTCTGCAGAATAGCGGCCTGCTCATACGGGATGGGGAAAGCAAACTGCGCCTCACCCGTTTGCAGCATCGCTGCGCGGGTATTGTTATCCACCACCGGACGCCAGGTGATGGTGTCCAGCTTCGGCAGCCCTTTCTGCCAGTACCCTGGGAATTTCTTCACCTTCACAAAATCGGTCTGGTTCCAGGTGAGCAGCTCGTACGGGCCGGTACCGACCGGGTGGAAGCCAATCTCCTTGCCGTACTTTTTCAACGCGGCAGGCGAGATCATCGCCGTTGCCGGGTGCGCCAGTATATTGATAAACGCCGAGAATGGCGCTTTCAGCGTGATTTTGACCGTCGTCGGATCCACCGCCTCGGTGCTGGCGATGTTTTTATAAAGGTTATAGCGCTTCAGGCTGTTTTCCGGGTTGCTGGCACGGTCAAGGTTGACCTTTACCGCCTCCGCATTGAAATCGGTACCGTCCTGGAACTTCACGCCGGAACGAAGCTTGATAGTATAGACCAGACCGTCGTCGGAGACGGTATACCCCTGCGCCAGAACATTTTTGAGCTTCATCTCGTTATCCAGGCCGAACAGCCCCTGATAGAACGATTTCGCCACCGCCTGGGAAAGCGTATCGTTGGCGTCATACGGATCCAGCGTGGTGAAGTTGGAGCCGACAGCAACCACCACATCTTTGGCAGCGAACGCGGGGGCAGCGGCCAGGGCTGCCGTCACGCTCGCGGCTAACAACCATCTACGCGCTACAAAAGTAACCATTGTGTTCTCCTGCCTGTTGTAAGTTATAACCGCGAAAACGCATTGTCCTGACGCGGGGGAGCGACGAAATGACCCGGCCCGACTTCGCGCAGCGTCACGCGCTCCACGGCCTCGCCGCGTTTGCGAATATTGCTCGGCATTTCATCCTGCAGCAGCACGCGCTGGCCGTGACGATGCGCGGGGTCAGCAACCGGTACCGCCGCGATAAGCTTGCGAGTGTAAGGATGTTGCGGGTTCTCAAACACTGCCCTTCGCGGACCTATCTCCACGATTTGCCCCATGAACATCACCGCCACGCGATGGCTGATGCGCTCGACCACCGCCATATCGTGCGAGATAAACAGGAAAGCGATGCCCATATCCCGCTGTAAATCGAGCAATAAGTTGATGATTTGCGCCCGGATTGAGACATCCAGCGCCGAAACGGATTCATCCGCAATCACCACTTTCGGGTTCAGCGCCAGCGCACGGGCAATGCAGATACGCTGCCGCTGCCCGCCGGAAAACTCGTGCGGATAACGCCAGGCATGTTCCGGCTTGAGGCCGACGCGCTCCAGCAGCCAGGCCACGCGGCGCTGCGCTGCTTCGCCGTCGAGCAGATTATGCACCCGCAGCGGCTCCATAATGGAGTACCCCACCGTATGGCGCGGATCGAGGGAGGCATACGGATCCTGGAAAATAAACTGAATATCCCGGCGTACCGCCTGTAATTTGTTGTCTGGCAGGGTATCGATTCGTTCGCCGTTAAAGGTGATTGTCCCTTCCTGCGTCTCCACCAGCCGAAGCAGTGCGCGTCCGGTGGTGGATTTCCCGCAGCCGGACTCCCCCACCAGCGCCAGCGTTTCGCCCGGCCATAAATCGAAACTGACGTTTTCGACCGCGTGGACTTCGCGCTTCAGGCGATTGAAAATCCCGCTGCGCAGCGGAAAACGGGTCACCAGGTCGCGCACTTCAAGAATGGGTTTGCCCGGCACCACGGTATCCTGCTCGCGTTCATCCTCCTGCTGCCCTGTCGCTTCAAGGGAAATCAGCGGAAAACGACGCGGCAGGTCGCTGCCGTTCATCGCGCCAAGACGCGGCACCGCCGCCAGCAGCGCTTTAGTATAAGGATGCACAGGGGCATGAAAAATCTGTTCGACCGTGCCGGTTTCCACCGCATTGCCCTTGTGCATCACCAGCACCCGGTCGGCGATGTCAGCCACCACGCCCATATCGTGGGTGATAAATATTACCCCCATCTCCATCTCTTGCTGCAGCACTTTGATAAGCTGCAGGATCTGCGCCTGAATCGTCACGTCCAGCGCCGTTGTCGGTTCATCCGCAATCAGTACCGCCGGACGGCAGGAGAGCGCCATGGCAATCATCACCCGCTGGCGCATACCGCCGGAAAGCTGATGCGGGTAACGTCCCAGAATGGCCTGCGCCTCGGGAATGCGCACCAGCTCCAGCATCCTTCTGGCTTCGTTGAGCGCCTCATCGCCGCTTAGCCCCTGATGCAGCCGGATGGACTCGGCAATCTGTTCCCCTACCGGGAAAACCGGGTTAAGCGAAGTCATCGGCTCCTGAAAGATCATCGCAATATCTGCCCCGCGCACGCCCTGCATCTGCGCGCCGCTCAGCTCGTTTAAATCAATGACCTGACGATTACGGCGGCGCAGGAGCATCTTCTCGCTGCTGATTTGCCCGCCCGTCTGTTCCAGCAGACGCATCAGCGCCAGCGCGGTGACCGATTTACCGGAACCGGATTCGCCAACAATTGCCAGCGTCTCGCCGCGTCTGAGCGAGAACGATAAATTTTCTACTGCGGGGATGAACTGCCGCTCTTCCTGAAACGCAATATTCAGCTGATGGACAGCCAGTACTTCGCCGTTGTCCAGCTCTTCACTGTGCGGCACGCGCGGCCCCCTTATTCACGATAGATGCCCGTGCTCGGTTCATCACCGGCGTAACCCCAGGCGCGATACATCCCTTCGCTGTTAAACGGCAGGGCCACGTTGCCCTCACGGTCCACGGCAATTAGGCCGCCAACGCCGCCCAGAGCAGGCAATTTTTCCATCACCACGCGCTCGCAGGCCTCGCTCAGGCTTAAACCGCCGTAATCCATCAGCGCGGTGATGTCGTAGGCCGCGAGGGCGCGAATAAACACTTCCCCGGTGCCGGTACACGACACCGCCGCC
The DNA here is from genome assembly GCF_001729765.1 of Enterobacter kobei. Taxonomy (NCBI): domain Bacteria; kingdom Pseudomonadati; phylum Pseudomonadota; class Gammaproteobacteria; order Enterobacterales; family Enterobacteriaceae; genus Enterobacter; species Enterobacter kobei. Next base: position 1,445,248 of record NZ_CP017181.1, on the reverse strand, counting down.
GTGGCGTTATTGGCATAGCAGCCGGCGCCCGGCAGCGGGCTGTCGCCGACGCGGCCGGGCAGCTTGTTGGTCATGCCGCCCGTTGAGGTCGCCGCCGCGAGGTTGCCGGCCTTATCCAGCGCCACCGCGCCGACCGTGCCCATTTTGGTGGTCTCATCCAGCGGCGCAGCATGATCAAGCTGCGTCATACCCGCTGAACGGGCTTCCAGCAGTTGCTGATAGCGCTCCTCCGTGGAAAAAAGATCGGGCGATACCGGTTCCATTCCGTGCTCACGGGCAAATTTCTCCGCCCCGGCGCCCGTCAGCAGAACGTGCGGGCTCTCTTCCATCACCAGACGCGCCGCCAGCACCGGATTACGCAGATGACTCACGCCCGCAACGGCCCCTGCCTTCAGGGTGACGCCGTCCATCACGCAAGCATCAAGCTCGTGGGTTTCATCCCGGGTAAAGACTGAACCGATGCCAGCATTAAAGAGCGGACACTCCTCCAGCAGACGCACCGCCTCGGTGACCACATCCAGCGCGCTCTCGCCCGCTTCCAGCATTTTCTGACCTGTTTCAACAATGGCGTACAGCGCGTCAATATAACGCTTTTCCTGCTCAGGACTGAGCTGTGCACGGGTGATTGCCCCTGCGCCACCATGAATTGCGATTACCGCATTAACCATTCGCATCACCCGTTAGCCTGATTCGCGGCTTTTTCTATAAATATCATTATCGTCGATGAAACTTCAGATGATTTTTGAATATAGAAAGACGCAACTGTGATGTAAAGCGTACACCCATCGGGTCATACAGTTAGCCGCACTTTTCTGCCATAATGGACGCTTTCGTTGTTACTCCTCAGGAGCCCACCATGGATTTTACCGCCGGACTGATGCCGCTTGAGACGGCACTCACGCAGATGCTTGACCGACTTTCCCCGCTGCAAGACGTCGAAACGCTGCCCCTCGTGCGCTGTTTTGGCCGAATCGCCGCGCGCGATATCGTCTCTCCGCTTAACGTGCCGGGGTTCGATAATTCCGCGATGGACGGTTACGCGGTACGCCTGGCGGACCTCCAGACGGGCAACGCCCTGCCGGTGGCGGGTAAAGCCTTTGCCGGTCAGCCGTTTAGCGGTGAAAGGCCTGTGGGCACCTGCGTGCGCATCATGACCGGCGCGCCGGTTCCGCCAGGCTGCGATGCCGTGGTGATGCAGGAAGAAACCGAACAGACGGACGACGGCGTGCGTTTTACCGCCAGCGTCAAAGCGGGCCAGAACATCCGCCGTACCGGCGAGGACATTAACCTTGGCGCAACGGTCTTTGCCGCCGGGCAGAAGCTGACGGTGGCGGAGCTTCCGGTGCTGGCCTCGCTCGGCATCGCGGACATTGACGTTATCCGGAAAGTGCGCGTCGCGGTGTTCTCCACCGGTGACGAGCTGCAGCTGCCGGGCCAGCCGCTGCAGGACGGTCAGATTTACGACACCAACCGGCTGGCCGTCCACCTGATGCTGGAGCAGCTGGGCTGCGAAGTGATTAATCTCGGCATCATTCCTGACGATCCGGAAAAACTGCGCGCGGCATTTATTGAGGCGGATAAATCCGCAGATGTGGTCATCAGCTCCGGCGGCGTCTCCGTGGGGGAAGCGGATTACACCAAAACCCTTCTTGAAGAGCTGGGCGAAATCGCCTTCTGGAAGCTGGCAATCAAACCGGGCAAACCGTTCGCGTTTGGCAAGCTTCCGCACAGCTGGTTCTGCGGTCTGCCGGGTAACCCGGTCTCAGCGGCACTCACCTTTTACCAGCTGGTGATCCCGCTGCTGGCGAAGCTTTCCGGCAACGCCGCCAGCCCGCTGCCGGAACGCCTGCGCGTGCGCGCCGCGACGCGCCTGAAAAAATCGCCGGGTCGGCTTGATTTCCAGCGCGGCATTCTGGCGCATAACGCGCACGGTGAGTTGGAAGTCAGCACGACCGGGCACCAGGGTTCGCACATTTTCAGCTCCTTCAGCCTGGGCAACTGCTTTATCGTGCTGGAGCGCGAGCGCGGCAACGTGGAAGCGGGTGAATGGGTTGAGGTAGAGCGCTTCAACCACCTGTTCGGAGGCTGACATGACGGTGGAACTGAGCGACCAGGAGATGATGCGCTACAACCGCCAGATTGTCCTGCGCGGATTTGATTTCGAGGGACAGGAAGCACTCAAGGCGGCCAGCGTGCTGGTTGTTGGCCTCGGCGGGCTCGGCTGCGCCGCCGCGCAATACCTGGCCGCGGCGGGCGTGGGCAGGATGACGCTGCTGGATTTTGATACCGTATCGGTGTCTAATCTCCAGCGCCAGACGCTGCACAGCGACGCGACCATTGGCGAGCCAAAAGTGGAATCCGCCCGGGCTGCCCTGGCGCGCATCAACCCCAACGTTCAGTTCACCCTGCTTGACGCGATGCTGGATGACGAGGCGTTATTTGCGCAGATTGCGCAGCACGATCTGGTGCTCGACTGCACCGATAACGTCGCCGTTCGTAACCAGCTTAATGCAGGCTGTTTTGCCCACACAACCCCGCTGGTCTCCGGCGCGGCGATCCGCATGGAAGGGCAGATCAGCGTCTTCACCTATGCGGAGGGGGCCCCCTGCTACCGCTGCCTGAGCCGTCTGTTTGGTGAGAATGCGCTAACCTGCGTTGAGGCGGGCGTGATGGCGCCGCTCGTCGGCGTGATTGGGTCGCTGCAGGCGATGGAAGCGATTAAAGTGCTGGCACATTACGGTACGCCTGCCGCAGGAAAAATCGTGATGTATGACGCGATGACCTGCCAGTTCCGCGAGATGAAGCTGATGCGTAATCCGGGATGTGAGGTTTGTGGAGGTTAAAGCAAACGGCAACCTTCAGGTTGCCGTTTTAGTGTTTGCTCCCTCTCCCTGTGGGAGAGGGTTGGGGTGAGGGCATCAGGCCGCACCCGTCAGATCGACGTCCGACCAAACGCCCCCTGCCAGTCCTGCTCAAACTTCACAATCGCTGCGTCTACCGCAGGAGAGGTAATAAACTGCTGCGCCACGTCCAGCGGCAGCGTGATGGACTCGCATCCTGCCAGCAGGCAGTCCAGCGCCTGACGTGGGGTTTTAAAGCTCGCGGCCAGCACTTTTGATTGCGGGGCGTGCAGCGTCAGCAGCTGTTGCAGCTCAACCACGGTCTGGATACCGTCCCCGCCCTGCGCGTCCACGCGGTTCACGTATGGCGCGACATACTCTGCTCCTGCCAGCGCGGAGAGCATACCCTGGGCCGCGCCGTACACCGCCGTACCCAGCGTCGGAATGCCTTCCGCTTTCAGCATCTTGATGGCTGCCAGCCCTTCGGCAGTTACCGGCACTTTCACCACCAGGTCGTTAATCATCGCGCGCAGCTTACGCGCGTCTTCCACCATACCTTCAGCGGTCGTCGCCATCACCTGCGCGAACAGACGGCCTTTACCGCCCATCGCGTCGTGCAGCGCGGGCAGAAGCTCATCCAGCGGCGTTTTACCTGCCGCCACAATGCTTGGGTTGGTGGTCACGCCCGCCAGCGGGAAGATACGCGCCAGCTTTTTGACTGCCGCAACGTCAAACGTCAGATGTGTCGAGATAAAGTTCCATGATGTCACCCTCAAAATTAGCCTGCACTTAACCTATCACAGGAAAACCTGCTCAGGAGTTGACCTGCATCAAGATAACTTTCATTCGAAAGTCATTTAATCTTCATATGCAACTTGAGGGTAAAAACATGATCTTCAATATTCAGCGTTACTCCACCCACGATGGCCCCGGTATTCGTACCGTGGTTTTCCTGAAAGGCTGCTCGCTGGGCTGTCGCTGGTGCCAGAACCCGGAAAGCCGTTCCCGTAGCCGGGACGTGCTGTTTGATGCGCGCCTGTGCCTTGACGGCTGCGACCTGTGTCAGCAGGCGGCGCCTGGCTGTATCGAACGCGCGCTGAATGGTCTCGTCATCCACCGTGAAAAATTGCGTGAAGAGACGCTCAACGCCCTCACTGACTGCTGCCCGACGCAGGCGCTGACCGTATGCGGTGAAGAACGGCAGGTGGGCGAGATCATGGCGACCGTGCTGCGCGATAAGCCCTTTTACGACCGCAGCGGCGGCGGTATTACGCTTTCCGGCGGCGAGCCGTTTATGAACCCGGAGCTGGCGCACGCGCTGTTTAAAGCCAGCCACGAACAGGGGATCCACACCGCCGTTGAAACCTGTCTTCACGTGCCGTGGCACTATATCGAGCCTTCATTACCGTACGTCGATCTGTTCCTCGCCGACCTGAAACACGTCGATCCTGAGGTGTTCAAACAGTGGACGGACGGCTCGGCCAAACGGATCCTCGATAACCTGAAGCGCCTTGCCGCTGCCGGGAAAAAAATCACCATTCGCGTACCGCTGATTCAGGGGTTCAATGCCGATGAAGCGTCCGTGACCGCCATTACCAACTTCGCCGCCGATGAACTTGGCGTCGATGATATTCATTTTCTGCCGTATCACACGCTGGGCATGAACAAATACACCCTGCTTGGCCAACCCTACTCTGCCCCTGACAAACCGCTGGATAACCCTGCCCTGCTGGACTTCGCGCAGCAGTACGCCTGCCAGAAAGGGTTAACCGCGACCTTACGAGGATAAACCTATGACGACGTTAAATCTCAACACCCTCAGCGAGCGCATCAAGGCGCACAAAACCGCGCTGGTCCATATCATTAAGCCGCCGGTCTGTACCGAGCGCGCGCAGCATTACACCGAAATGTACCAGCAGCACATGGACAAGCCGATCCCGGTGCGTCGCGCCCTGGCGCTGGCGCATCATCTGGCTGAGCGTACCATCTGGATCAAACACGACGAGCTGATTATCGGTAACCAGGCAAGCGAAGTTCGCGCCGCACCTATCTTCCCGGAATACACCGTCTCCTGGATTGAAAAAGAGATCGACGATCTGGCGGACCGTCCGGGCGCGGGCTTTGCGGTAAGCGAAGAGAACAAGCGCGTCCTGCATGCGATCTGCCCGTGGTGGCGCGGCCAGACGGTGCAGGATCGCTGCTACGGCATGTTCACCGACGAGCAAAAAGGCCTGCTGGAAACCGGTATTATCAAAGCCGAAGGCAACATGACCTCCGGCGACGCGCACCTGGCGGTAAACTTCCCGCTGGTGCTGGAGAAAGGTCTCGACGGCCTGCGCGCTAAAGTCGCCGAGCGCCGCTCGCGTATCAACCTGACGGTGCTGGACGATCTGCACGGCGACCAGTTCCTGAAAGCGATCGATATCGTGCTGGACGCGGTGAGCCTGCACATCAAACGTTTTGCCGCTCTGGCACGTGAAATGGCGGCCACGGAAACCCGCGAAAGCCGCCGCGACGAGCTGCTGGCAATGGCGGAAAACTGCGACGTGATTGCCCACGAGCCGCCAAAAACCTTCTGGCAGGCGCTGCAGCTGTGCTATTTCATTCAGCTGATCCTGCAGATTGAGTCTAACGGCCATTCCGTCTCCTTCGCGCGTATGGACCAGTATCTCTATCCTTACTACCGCCGCGACGTCGAGCTTAACCAGAGCCTCGGCCGCGAACACGCTATCGAGCTGCTCCACAGCTGCTGGCTGAAGCTGCTGGAAGTGAACAAGATCCGCTCCGGCTCGCACTCTAAGGCCTCTGCCGGTAGCCCGCTGTACCAGAACGTCACCATCGGCGGCCAGAAGCTGGTCAACGGTGAGCCAATGGACGCGGTCAACCCGCTCTCCTACGCGATTCTGGAATCCTGCGGTCGCCTGCGCTCCACTCAGCCGAACCTGAGCGTGCGTTACCACGCAGGCATGAGCAACGACTTCCTTGACGCCTGCGTACAGGTGATCCGCTGCGGCTTCGGGATGCCGGCGTTCAACAACGATGAAATCGTTATCCCGGAATTTATCAAGCTCGGCGTTGAACGTGATGACGCCTATGACTACGCGGCCATCGGCTGTATCGAAACCGCCGTGGGCGGCAAGTGGGGCTATCGCTGCACCGGCATGAGCTTTATCAACTTTGCCCGCGTGATGCTCGCCGCGCTGGAAGGCGGCCGCGACGCCACCAGCGGTAAGGTATTCCTGCCGCAGGAAAAAGCGCTCTCTGCCGGTAACTTCGATAACTTCGAGGAGGTGATGGCGGCGTGGGATACGCAGATTCGCTACTACACCCGCAAATCCATCGAAATTGAGTACGTGGTGGACACCATGCTGGAAGAGAACGTGCACGATATTCTCTGCTCGGCGCTGGTGGACGACTGCATCGAACGCGCGAAAAGCATCAAGCAGGGCGGCGCGAAGTATGACTGGGTTTCCGGCCTGCAGGTGGGTATCGCCAACCTCGGCAACAGTCTGGCGGCGGTGAAGAAGCTGGTGTTTGAACAGGGCTTCATCGGTCAACAGCAGCTGGCGGCGGCGCTGGCGGATGATTTCGACGGGCTGACCCACGAGCAGCTGCGTCAGCGTCTGATCAACGGCGCGCCAAAGTACGGTAACGACGACGACAGCGTGGATATGCTGCTGACGCGTGCTTACCAGACCTACATTGAAGAGCTGAAGCAGTACCACAACCCGCGCTATGGTCGTGGTCCGATTGGCGGTAACTACTACGCGGGCACCTCCTCCATCTCCGCAAACGTGCCGTTTGGTGCGGCAACGATGGCGACTCCGGACGGACGTAAGGCGCATACCCCGCTGGCGGAAGGGGCAAGCCCGGCGTCCGGTACCGACCACCTCGGCCCGACGGCGGTCATCGGCTCCGTGGGTAAACTCCCTACCGAGGCGATTCTGGGCGGCGTGCTGCTGAACCAGAAGCTGAACCCGTCGACGCTGGAAAACGACAGCGATCGCCAGAAGCTGATGGTGCTGCTGCGCACTTTCTTCGAGGTGCATAAAGGCTGGCATATTCAGTACAACATCGTCTCGCGCGAAACGCTGCTGGAAGCGAAGAAACACCCTGACCAGTACCGAGATTTAGTGGTACGCGTGGCGGGCTACTCGGCGTTCTTCACCGCCCTGTCGCCGGATGCACAGGACGATATTATTGCGCGTACCGAGCATACGCTGTAAAAAAACGCCCGGTGGCGCTGCGCTTACCGGGCCTACATTGTCTCCCCCGCAGGCCGGGTAAGGCGAAGCCGCCACCCGGCTTTCTGACTTTCATTCGAAATTAAATTTGTGCTCCCCGTCACCTTGTTATTAGAATGTTTCAAAACGCAGTGACCCAGGAGCACAGTATGACCGTAAAAGTTATCGTCACCGATATGGACGGAACTTTCCTTGATGATGCCAAGCAGTACGATCGTGACCGCTTCCAGGCACAGTTTGAGCAGCTTAACGCCCGCGGCATTGAATTCGTTGTCGCCAGCGGCAATCAGTATTATCAGCTCATCTCTTTCTTCCCTGAGCTTAAAGATCGAATCTCCTTCGTGGCGGAAAACGGCGCGCTGGTGTTCGATCACGGGGAACACGTTTTCCACGGCGAACTGACTCGCCATGAGTCGCAGATCGTCATTGGCGAACTGCTGAAAGATAACGCGCTGAACTTCGTGGCCTGCGGGCTGCAGAGCGCTTACGTCAGCGATAAAGCCCCGGACGAATTTGTGGCGCTGATGTCTAAGCACTACCATCGCTTAACGCGCGTCAGCGATTATCACGAGATTGACGATGTGCTGTTCAAGTTCTCACTGAACCTGCCCGACAGCGATATCCCGAACCTGATCGACGCGCTGCATGTTTCTCTCGACGGCATTATGAAACCGGTCACCAGCGGCTTTGGGTTTGTGGACTTGATCATTCCTGGCCTGCATAAAGCCAACGGCATCAGCCGCCTGCTGAAGCGCTGGGAGCTCTCCCCGCAGCAGTGCGTGGCAATTGGCGACAGCGGCAATGACGCGGAGATGCTGAAGCTGGTGAAATACTCATTTGCGATGAACAACGCGGCAGAAAGCATCAAACAGATCGCCCGCTACAGCACCGACGACAACAACCATCAGGGCGCGCTGAACGTCATTCAGGCCGTGCTCGATAACCATTCCCCGTTCGACGCCTAATCTCTCTCCCGCCGGAGCCCCGCTCCGGCCTCTCACTCTTTTTCCGTCCTGTGGCTTGCGTCAAGTTTTTAAACTTGCATTAACTTATTTTTAACTTAAAGTATCATTTGTAGATATTTTTACTTTCGAATGAAAGATGCGAGGCAGTTATGACCTTTACCAGTGAAACTTTGCCAGCGGACCACAAAGCGGCAATTCGCCAGATGAAGCGCGAGCTACGCGCCCAGATCGGTGATGTTCAGGCGGTGTTCGACAAGCTCAGCGACAACATTGCCACCCGCGTGGCAGAGATCAACGCCCTCAAGAATAAAGGCCAACCCGTCTGGCCGACGATCCCGTTCGCGGATGTGAAAAACGGCACAATCACCGCTGAACAGCGCGAGGCGGTTAAGCGTCGGGGCTGCGCGGTGATCAAAGGTCATTTTCCGCGCGAACAGGCGCTGGCGTGGGATCAGTCGATGCTCGACTATCTCGATCTCAATAACTTTGACGAGGTGTACAAAGGGCCGGGCGATAACTTCTTCGGCACCTTAACCGCCTCTCGTCCGGAGATTTACCCGATCTACTGGTCGCAGGCGCAAATGCAGGCGCGTCAGAGCGAAGAGATGGCGCAGGTGCAGTCGTTCCTGAACCGTTTATGGACATTCGAGAGCAACGGCAAGCAGTGGTTCGACCCGGATGTCAGCGTGATTTATCCGGATCGTATTCGCCACCGCCCACCGGGCACCACCTCTAAAGGGCTGGGCGCGCATACCGATTCCGGCGCGCTGGAGCGCTGGCTGCTGCCTGCCTATCAGCAGGTGTTTGCCCGCGTGTTTGACGGCAATGTTGATAAGTACGATCCATGGAACGCCGCGCACCGCACCGAAGTGGAAGAGTACACCGTGGATAACACCACCAAGTGTTCGGTGTTCCGTACTTTCCAGGGCTGGACGGCGCTGTCGGACATGATCCCGGGCCAGGGACTGCTGCACGTGGTGCCCATCCCGGAAGCGATGGCCTACATTCTGCTGCGTCCGCTGCTGGACGACGTGCCGGAAGATGAACTCTGCGGCGTCGCGCCGGGCCGCGTGCTGCCGATTTCGGAAAAATGGCACCCGCTGCTCATCGAAGCATTAACCAGCATACCGGCGCTGGACGCAGGGGATTCCGTGTGGTGGCACTGCGATGTGATCCACTCCGTCGCTCCGGTGGAAAATCAGCAGGGCTGGGGCAACGTGATGTACATCCCTGCCGCGCCAATGTGCGAGAAGAACCTCGCCTACGCGAAAAAGGTGAAGGAAGCGCTGGAAACCGGTGCGTCACCGGGAGATTTCCCGCGTGAAGATTATGAAAAAAGCTGGCAGGACCGCTTTACCGTGAACGATCTCAACATCCACGGCAAGCGCGCGCTGGGCATGGTTTAACTGTCGTACAGCCCTTCCCGCTCAACGGCGGTGCGTCGTTTCCCCTGACGTATCCGCCGTACCGATTCCCGCACGGTCAACGTGCCGTTCAGCAGCAAGGTTCCCACCGGGGCGTCCGGGCGCATCAGCCGCTGCTGGAGCATATGTACCGCTTCCGTTCCCAGTTCATCACGCGGGACATGCACTGCCGTCAGGGGCACATCCTGAATCGCCGCCAGATTAAAGCCGTCGATGCTCATGACGGAAACGTCCTGCGGTACCCGCAATCCCTGTTTCTGCAAAGCGCTGATGGTGCCCGCCGCCATAAAGTCGCCGCCGACCAAAAACGCGGTGGGCAGATCTTTTCCCTTCTGCTGGTTAAGCCACTCGCTAACCAGCTGTTCCGTTTCGCGTGCGCTAAAGCTCGGCACCACCAGCAGATCGCGCTTGTCGCTGAACGTCAGGTTATGGGCGTGCCACGCGTCGCGGATCCCTGCCAGGCGCAGCTCCATGGTGTAACGGCGCAGGCACAGCACGTTCATCACGTCGCGGTGTCCCATTTCGAACAGGTATTCCGCCGCCCGCTCGCCAATGGCGCGATGGTCCGGTGCTACGGCAGGCAGACGCATGTGGCGGTCACGGCAGTTAATCAGCATGCAGGGTTTCCCCACGTCCACCGCCAGATCGTGGATATGCGGATCGTCAATACCGAGCAGAATGGCTGCCTGGGTATCCGGCTCGTTCATGCGTGCCAGAAAAAGCTGCGCGTCGCTGTCGTTCTCCTCCAGCGCACAGTAGCGTAGCCGAACCTCGTGCGAAGCCAGCCCTTTGCTGACGCTCTGGATCACGCGGTAGTAAAAGATGTCGGACCGCTCGTCAAAGGCTCGCTGGGGAGCAAAAACCACCAGGCTGTTAAGCAGCAGACGCCCCGCCGCCATGCCATCCATCACCCCCAGCTCCCGTGCGCACGCCAGCACCTTTGCACGCGCTTTTTCGCTGGTGTTCGCTTTGCCCGCCAGCACGCGGGAAACGGTACTGATAGAGAGTTGCGTACGGGCGGCGATTTCGGTGATTTTTAGCCTTTTGTCCATTTTGTGATCTGGCTCCATTTGCGAAATGAAAAAATTTTCATAGCGTATCTGTCAGGTAATAACGGGCATAACGACCATCATGCCAGAGGGTTTGCACCCGTTATGAGAAACTTTGCACAAAATCCACTATTGCCCACTCATTTTCTCCCTTAAGGTGAACTTGTCACACAACTTCCATACTAGTTGTATAGCAACTTAAGCATTCTAAACGGATAGAAATCAAAGGCATAACAATCTGTGTGACACCTGAACCTCCGTCCCCTTAGCGTCCGTCTTGTGGAGAGTAAAATGAGTCAGGACATCAATAACACCGTTGCGAGAAGCAAAACCCGTCGCGTCATCAAGAACCTGCGCTGGTACGTGCTGGTGCTGTTTTTACTGGGCGTCACCGTTAACTACATAACCCGAAACTCATTGGGGATCCTCGCGCCGGAACTGAAAGAGAGCCTCGGGATCACCACCGAGCAATACTCCTGGATCGTCGGCGCATTCCAGATCGCCTACACCATTTTCCAGCCCCTGTGCGGCTGGCTGATTGACGTCATCGGCCTGAAGATTGGCTTTATGGTCTGCGCCGGGATCTGGGCGCTGATGTGTATCTTCCACGCGGGGGCCGGAAGCTGGCTGCACCTGGCTATCCTGCGCTTCTTTATGGGGGCCTCTGAGGCCGCCGCAACCCCGGCGAACGCCAAAACCATCGGTGAATGGTTCCCGAAATCGGAACGTCCTGTTGCCGCCGGTTGGGCGGGCGTGGGCTTCTCCATCGGTGCGATGCTGGCCCCGCCAATTATCTACTTTGCTCACGCGTCGTTTGGCTGGCAGGGTGCGTTTATGTTTACCGGCGTGCTGGCGCTGCTGTGGGTGATCCTCTGGTGGGCGTTCTACCACAACCCGGAGCAGCACCCGAACCTGAGCAAGGATGAGCTGGCATTTATCAAGCAGGATAACGAACCGCCTGCGGTCAAACTGCCGTTCCTGACCGCACTGAAAACCGTCTCGAAAAACAAACGTTTCTACGGTATCGCCATCCCGGCCTTTATGGCGGAACCGGCCTGGGCGGTGTTGAGCTTCTGGGTGCCGCTGTATCTCGCCAAAGAACACGACATGGACCTGAAGCAGATTGCGATGTTCGCCTGGCTGCCATTCCTCGCTGCTGACCTCGGCAGCGTGGCAAGTGGCTACCTGACGCGATTGTACACCCGCCTGTTCGGCTGCTCCCGCGTTAACTCCGTCGTCGCCAGCTCCGTCACCGGCGCGTTTCTGATGATTTCTCTGGGCATTGTCGCCATTACCCGCGATCCGTATATCACCATCGTGCTGATCTCCATCGGCGGCTTTGGGCACCAGATTATCTCCTGCATGCTCAGCGCCCTGGTCGTGGAGTCGTTTGATAAGGGCCAGATGGCGACCGTCAACGGCATGCGCGGCTCGGCGGCGTGGATCGCCAGCTTCCTGTTCTCGCTGTTAATCGGTGTGACCGCCGACAAAATCGGCTTTAACCCGCTCTTTATTGCCATGGGCTTCTTTGACCTGATTGGCGCTGTCTTCCTGGTAGCATTTATTGCTGAACGTCGCGCCAAGCGCGCCTGATAGTGGATGTATCGCATATGAAAACCCTGAAAAACTGGACCGTTGATACGCAGTCGGCAAACCATCTGGAACTGCTGGTGGATAACCAGCACCGCCTGTGCCTGTATGTGCTGGAAGAGAACCTGTTCCGCGTGCTGATCAAACGCAAAGGTGAACTGGCGCTGGACCGCACCTGGAGCATCGCCCCGGCGCAAGACGTGCCGTGGGAAGGTCGCCGTCGTGACGATGTCAGTGGCTTTACCTGCCCGGCCTGGACGCTGACGCGGCAGGAAAATACCGTGACGGTGGCGACGGAGCAGCTTCGGGTGACCGTCCACCAGCCCCTGTGGCTGGAGTGGCACTACCGCAATGACGCAGGCGAGTGGCAGCCGCTGGTCAATGACCGTCCGACCAGTGCGTACCTGCTGAACGCGCACGGTGACGGCGTGGCGCACTATCTGAGCCGTCGCAAGGACGAACGTTTCTACGGGCTGGGCGAGAAAGCGGGCGATCTACAGCGCAACGGTAAACGCTACGAGATGCGCAACCTGGATGCGATGGGCTACAACGCCGCCAGCACCGACCCGCTGTACAAGCACATTCCGTTCACCCTCACCCGTCGCGACGACGTGAGCTACGGCCTGTTCTACGATAACCTGAGCAGCTGCTGGCTGGATCTGGGCAACGAGATCGACAACTACCACACCGCCTATCGGCGCTGGCAGGCGGAAGCGGGCGATATCGATTACTACATCTTTACCGGCAAGCGCGTACTGGACGTCACCAAAGCCTTCGTGCGCCTGACCGGGAAAACGCTGTTCGGACCGAAATGGAGCCTGGGCTACAGCGGCTCGACCATGCACTATACCGACGCGCCGGACGCGCAAAACCAGCTGATGAACTTTATCCGCCTGTGTGAAGAACACGCGATTCCATGCGACTCGTTCCAGCTCTCCTCCGGCTATACCTCCATTAACGGCAAGCGCTACGTCTTTAACTGGAACCATGACAAAGTGCCGCAGCCGAAGGTGATGAGCCAGGCGTTCCACGATGCCGGGTTAAAGCTGGCCGCCAACATCAAGCCGTGTCTGCTGCAGGATCATCCCCGCTATAACGAAGTGGCGGAACGTGGCCTGTTCATTCGCGACTCAGAAACTGATGTACCTGAACGTTCCAGCTTCTGGGATGACGAAGGATCGCATCTCGATTTCACCAACCCGCAGACGGTGCAGTGGTGGCAGAACGGCGTGACCACGCAGCTGCTGGAGATGGGGATAGACTCGACCTGGAACGATAACAACGAATATGAAGTATGGGACGGGGAAGCACGCTGTTTTGGCTTCGGCAAAGAGATTGCCATCAAACACATTCGCCCGGTGATGCCGCTGCTGATGATGCGCGCCTCGCTGGAAGCGCAGCAGCGTTTCGCGCCGGAAAAACGTCCGTATCTCATTTCCCGCTCCGGCTGCGCCGGGATGCAGCGCTACGTCCAGACCTGGAGCGGCGATAACCGCACTCACTGGGATACCCTGCGCTATAACATCCGCATGGGGCTGGGCATGAGCCTCTCCGGGCTGTTCAACGTCGGCCACGACGTCGGCGGTTTCTCCGGCGACAAGCCAGACGCCGAACTGTTCGTGCGCTGGGTGCAAAACGGCGTGATGCATCCGCGCTTTACCATTCACTCGTGGAACGATGACCACACGGTCAACGAGCCGTGGATGTACCCGGGCGTCACCCCCGCTATTCGCGGTGCGATTGAGCTGCGCTACCGTCTGCTGCCCTATCTCTACACCCTGCTCTGGCAGGCGCACGCCGACGACGAACCGATGCTGCGCCCGACCTTCCTCGACCACGAGCACGACGCGCGGACCTTCGAAGAGTGCGATGACTTCCTGCTGGGCCGCGACCTCCTTGTCGCCAGCATCGTCGAGGCCGGGCAGCGTAAACGCCACGTCTGGCTGCCGGATAACGAAACCGGCTGGTACGATTTCTACACTCACGAATGGTTCGCTGGCGGGCAAGCGATCGTCCTCGACGCGCCGCTGGAGAAACTGCCGCTGCTGGTGCGCGCCGGTGCCGCTCTGCCGCTCAGCGAGCGCATCCGTCACGTGAGCGCCGAAAAAGACGATACCCGCGAGCTGAAGCTGTTCCCGGTGAAAGGCGTCGGCACCACGTCCGGCCTGCTGTTTGAAGATGACGGCGAGTCCTGGGGCTACCAGAACGGCAATGCGCTGTGGGTGGCGTGGGAAATGGTGTGCGACGGGGCAACCGTCAACCTGAACATCGGTGCACGCGGTGATTATCGTCCGGCATGGAACGCGCTGAAGGTGTCGTTACCGACGGGGGAAAAACGTAAGCTGCTGGTGAATGGTGAAGAAAGGTGTGATTGGGTGGTGTAGTGCGGCCTGATGCCCTCACCCTGACCCTCTCCCACAGGGAGAGGGAATGGAACGTAGGCCGGGTAAGGCTAAGCCGCCACCCGGCTTTTTTTAACTCTCGATACCTTTGCTGCGCAGGTAATCTTCGTAGTTACCGGTGAAGTCCACCACGCGCTCTGGCGTAATTTCGATCACGCGGGTCGCCAGCGAGCTGACGAATTCACGGTCGTGAGAGACGAAGATCAGCGTGCCCTGATACATCTCCAGCGCCATGTTAAGCGATTCGATAGATTCCATATCCAGGTGGTTAGTCGGTTCGTCCATTACCAGAATATTGGGTTTTTCCATCATCAGCTTGCCGAACAGCATGCGACCCTTTTCACCACCGGACAGCACTTTCGCCGGCTTTTTGATGTCGTCCTGACTGAACAGCAGACGACCCAGAATGCTACGCACCGCCTGCTCGTCGTCGCCTTCCTGCTTCCACTGGCTCATCCAGTCAAACACGGTCAGGTCGTTTTCGAACTCGTATTCATGGTCCTGCGCGTAGTAACCAATCTGCGCATTTTCTGACCACTTCACGGTGCCGTTGTCCGGCTGCAGTTCACCCACCAGGGTTTTCAGCATGGTGGATTTACCCACGCCGTTGGCCCCCAGAATGGCAATCTTCTCGCCCACTTCCAGCAGCAGGTTGAAGTTTTTAAACAGCGGACCTTCATCGAAGCCTTTGGTAAGGGCTTCCACTTCCAGCGCGTTACGGAACAGTTTCTTGTCCTGCTCGAAGCGGATGAACGGGTTCTGACGGCTGGAAGCTTTGACTTCTTCCAGCTTGATTTTGTCGATCTGACGGGCGCGGGACGTCGCCTGACGAGACTTAGAGGCGTTCGCGCTGAAGCGGCTGACGAAGGATTGCAGGTCCGCAATCTGCGCTTTCTTCTTGGCGTTGTCGGCCAGCAGGCGTTCACGCGCCTGGGTCGCAGCCGTCATGTATTCGTCGTAGTTGCCCGGGTACACGCGCAGCTCGCCGTAGTCCAGATCCGCCATGTGCGTACAGACCATGTTCAGGAAGTGACGGTCGTGCGAAATGATGATCATGGTGCTGTCGCGGTCGTTCAGCGTCTGCTCCAGCCAGCGGATGGTGTCGATGTCCAGGTTGTTCGTTGGTTCGTCGAGAAGCAGGATGTCCGGGTTAGAGAACAGCGCCTGCGCCAGCAGGACACGCAGCTTCCAGCCTGGCGCGACTTCACTCATCGGGCCGTAATGCTGTTCAACAGGAATGCCCACGCCCAGCAGCAGCTCGCCCGCACGCGCTTCAGCTGAATAGCCATCCATCTCGCCGTAATGCGTTTCCAGTTCGGCCACTTTGTAGCCGTCCTCTTCGCTCATTTCAGCCAGGGCGTAAATGCGATCGCGCTCCTGCTTCACTTCCCACAGCTCCGCGTGCCCCATGATCACGGTGTCCAGCACGGTGAACTCTTCGAAGGCGAACTGATCCTGACGCAGCTTACCGATGCGCTCGTTCGGATCGAGCGACACGTTGCCAAGCGTCGGCTCCAGGTCGCCGCCGAGGATCTTCATAAAGGTGGATTTTCCGCTACCGTTGGCACCAATCAGGCCGTAACGGTTGCCGCCGCCAAATTTGACGGAAATGTTTTCGAACAGCGGCTTACTGCCAAACTGCATAGTGACGTTGCTGGTAACTAACACGGGGAGATTCCTGCGAAAAGTGTGATAAACACGGCATTATGCCACAATTCCGAATTGAGATCCCGTGTTGCGGCAATCCACTAAACTTTAACAAAATCGAAAAAAATGTGATTTCGTACACATCTGAATTCCCTGCGAGCGGGAATGCACATATAATGCGCTCCCATCATAGATTCAGACTTATCAACTCATCGCCTGAATGGCTTAGATACCTCGCACAACATGAACATGAAATTAACAACGCTTTTTGCGGCGGCGTTAGCCGTAGTAGGTTTTTGTAAGACCGCGTCTGCGGTGACGTATCCCCTGCCGACAGACGGAAGCCGTCTGGTGGGCGAAAACCAGGTGGTGACGGTACCAGAAGGTAACTCTCAGCCGCTGGAGTATTTCGCCGCACAGTACCAGCTGGGCCTGTCCAACATGCTGGAAGCAAACCCGGGCGTTGACCCGTATCTGCCAAAAGCGGGTACCGTACTGAATATTCCTCAGCAGCTGATCCTGCCGGATACCGTTCATGAAGGTATCGTCATTAACAGCGCCGAAATGCGTCTGTATTACTACCCGAAAGGCACCAACACCGTTATCGTGCTGCCAATCGGTATCGGCCAGCTGGGTAAAGACACCCCAATGAACTGGACCACCAAAGTTGAGCGTAAGAAAGCGGGCCCAACCTGGACCCCTACCGCCAAAATGCACGCAGAATACATTGCTGCCGGCGAACCGCTGCCAGCCGTTGTGCCAGCCGGCCCGGATAACCCGATGGGTCTGTACGCGCTGTACATTGGCCGTCTGTACGCCATTCACGGCACCAACGCCAACTTCGGTATCGGCCTGCGCGTAAGCCACGGCTGCGTGCGTCTGCGTAACGACGACATCAAGTTCCTGTTCGAAAACGTGCCGGTCGGTACGCGCGTGCAGTTCATTAACGAACCGGTAAAAGCCACCACTGAGCCAGACGGTAGCCGTTACATTGAAGTGCACAACCCGCTGTCTACCAGCGAAGACCAGATCAACAACAACGAAGTCGTCCCTGTTACGCTGAACAGCGCGGTGCAGGCGGTGACCTCTCAGCCTGACGTGGAAACGACCATCGTTGACCAGGCCGTGCAGAACCGCTCCGGTATGCCGGTGCGTTTGAACTAATAACGAGCATTAAAAAAGCGGGCTTCGATGCCCGCTTTTTTTTTACCCGTTATTCACGATAACGATCCCGCCGTGGTCGTACCGATAGTGGCAGTGGGCATATTCCAGCGGCGTGCCATCTTCCAGATAAATGACCTGCTCCACCTCCAGCACCGGATCGGTTTCCTCGCAGACCAGATGTTGCCTGTCCAGCGCATTGGGTTTTAGCGCCCGCACCACCCTGTATGACCCCATAATTTTCAGCCCCAGCGTCTCCTGAACATACTGAAACACCGAACCGTCAAGATGGCTTTTCGTCAGGCCGGGCACCAGGGTCATCGGCATGACCGTTGAATCCAGCGACATCGGTTCACCGTTTAATAAACGCAGGCGAATAAAGTCATAGACCGGGGCATCGGCATTAATCATCAGCGACGCCTGCTCTTTCTCGTTCGGGAAGCGCAGTTCAAAATGCACCACCTGGCTCGTGACCTTACCCAGATGTTCCCAGGTTTTGGTGGCACCAAAATAGTCGCTGCCGGAGAGATCCCACTGGGAAAGCTGAAGGAAGTTTTTGCGGATAAAGGTGCCCTGCCCCTGACGGGTATAAACCAGACCTTCGACAATCAGCTGGCGCATCGCCTGCTGGATGGTCATCCGGCTGGTGCTGAACTCCGCCGCCAGCGCAAACTGGTCCGGCAGGGGTTCGTTGGCGGCGTACTGCTGGCTGATAATGCGTTTTTTAATTTCCCGCGCTATGGTGATGTACTTCGCCGCCATCGTCCTTCCTTTCAGTTAGTTTTCTATCCCGCTGTTTTTCAACGCCACTCGCTCGGCAATCTTGAGGAAAGGCAGGTAGAAGAATACACCAAAAACAATGATTGCCAACTGCACCACCACCGCCCGCCAGTCCCCTGCCGTGGCCAGCCAGGCGCTCAGAATCGGCGGCGTGGTCCACGGGATCATCACCACGCAGCGCGACATTAACCCCAGCGTGGTGCAGAGCCAGGCAACGTAAATGCCAATCGCGGGCAACAGCACAAACGGGATCATCAGCGGCAGGTTAAAGACAATCGGCAGGCCAAAAATCACCGGCTCGTTGATGTTGAATAAACCGGGCGCCAGCGACAGGCGCGCCACCTGCTTCGCCGACTTCTGCCGGGAGAAGATAAAGATGGCGATCAGCAGCGAAATGGTGCTGCCCGTCCCGCCCACCATTCCAAACGTCGGCACGAAGATGTTGTTGATGATATGCGGGATGGGCTGGCCATTGGCAAAGGCCAGCATGTTCTCGTTGGTGTTGATCAGCAGGAACGGTTCCAGTACCACGCTGTTGACCACCGACTGATGAATCCCGAGCGTGAACAGGAAGTTACCGAAGCTGTAGATAAAAATCGTTCCCGGCAGGCTGGTGTTGATCAGCCGCAGCGGCTGCTGGATAAAGGTCGTGATGAGATGGATCAGGTCCGTGTGCAGCACGTTTGCCAGCAGTGCTGCCAGCACGGCAAATACTGACAATGTCAGAATGGTTGGGATCAGCGCGGTAAAGGATTTACTCACCGCCGGAGGCACATTTTCCCCCAGCGAAATGTGCAGCGCCTTTAGCCGCGAAATGGCAATAAACAGCTCCGTTGAGAGTAGCCCGATCAGCACTCCGGCAAAAATCCCGGTAGAGCCGATATTGGCGAACGTCAGTACCTGAGTGACGTTCACCGTGGTCTCACTGCCGACGGGCGTCAACTGCAGGCGCATCGGCATCATGATGATAAAACTGCTGACGGCGATAACCACTGCCGAAACCGGATTGTCGAAATCTTTATTGCGCGCCAGCGACCAGGCAATCATCGGGGCCAGCAGCAGCGCGGCGATATTCAGCGTGCCGTTGATTATCGCCTCCCCCCAGACCTTAAACTGCGTGAGCGTGTCGCCGTCAAAAATCCACGGGAACACCACGTTGTTCACCAGCACCGCCAGACCGGCGAGGATGAAAATCGGCATCACCGTGGCGAAGGCATCGCGCAGGGAGCGCAGGTGCACCTGGTTTGCCAGGCGCGCCGAGAACTCAACAAATTTATCGACAAAGGACTGCATATGCGGTGTGATTTTTGTTTCAGACATAGCGGATAGTTCCCATCAATCAGTCACAAAAACGGCCCGGCAGCGTACGGCTTACATCTCGCGTCCGTTGGTATGAATGACCTGTTTCAGCCAGGCGTAGCTTTTCTTCGGCACGCGCTTCAGGTCTTTCAGGTCGTGGTTTTCTCGGTTGACGTAGACCACGCCGTAGCGCTTACGCATGTCGCCCTGGGAGCTGAGAATGTCGATTAACCCCCAGCCGAGGTAGCCGATGACCTCTGCGCCATCTTCGAACATCGCCGCTTTCATTGCGTCGATATGCGCCCGGTGGTAGTCGATGCGGTAGGTGTCCTCAATCGGGTTGACGCCGTCCCAGGACTCAATCACGCCAATACCGTTTTCAATCGGGAAGACCGGCATCCGCCAGTCGTTGGCGTAGCGGGTGATGATGGTGCGAAAGCCCATAGGGTCGATCTGCCAGTTCCACTCGGTGGCTTTCAGGTACGGGTTATTTTTCTCACCGTGTAGCAGGTAATAGTTGACCGGCGTGCCTTCCGGGATGGCATCGCTGTCCAGCGTTTTGCTGGCGTAATAGCTGAAGGCCATAAAGTCGTTTTTGGTGCGCGCCAGCAGCGCTAAATCTTCGTCGCGGTAGATATCGCCAAAGCCTTCCTGCTCCACCACCGCCATCACCGCCGGGCTGTAACCCTGACCCGCAAAAACGCGCAGCAGGTTCTGGTTGAGGAATTCATCGTACTGCTGGGCGCAGAAGATATCGCGCGGTTTGCAGGTGGCCGGGTAAATCAGCTGGTGCGCCAGCATGCCGCCCATCAGCTGGCCCGGTTTGGTCTGGTGCAGATACTCGGTCAGCGACATATGCGCCACCATCGCATGGTGCTGTAACTCATAGAGCTCGCGAAGGGTTTGCTCCCCTTTCAGGTAACCGGAAATGCGGAAGGCTTCCGGCATATGGAAAATGTTCTGCTCGTTGAAGGTCAGCCAGTACTTCACCCGGTCACCAAAGCAGTCGATCATCTTCTTGCCGTAGCGGATAAAGGCCTCCATCACGCGGCGGTCGTTAAATCCGTTGTACTCCTGCGCCAGCGCCAACGGCATATCGAAGTGATAGAGGCAGATCATCGGCTCGATGCCGCGCGCGATAAGATCGTCAATAAAGCGGTCGTAAAAGGCGATCCCCTCGTCGTTGAACGCGCCATCGCCCTGCGGGCAGACACGGCTCCATGAGATCTGAAAGCGGTAGCAGTTCATGCCCAGATCCTGCATCAGGTCGAAATCTTCCCTGTAGCGGTGGTAGGAGTCGGTCGCCACTTTCCAGTCGGAGATATTTTCCCCGGCTTCACGAATGTCGTAGACCGACATGCCCTTTCCGCCCTCGTTCCATGCCCCTTCCGTCTGCATGCTGGAGACCGAGTTACCCCATAAAAAATTGGCTGGCAGCGATGTATTCATGCTCTCTCCCTATATGACTAGTCATTTTAAATTTCATGACTAGTCATATAGGCGAAGATGAAAAGGTGATCAAAGGGGAGGATCGTTTTTTGTGAGATGGATTGAAATAATGCCTACGGAAAGTAGCCCCGGTAAGCGAAGCGCCACCGGGGAGAGGACGGTTATTGCTGTGCAAGCTGGTTACGACGATATTCCCCCTGGCGCTCAAGCATCCAGCCCGGGTATTCCCCCGGCAACGCGCTGACGGCATCAAGCTTTTTAAGCTCGTCTTCGCTTAAGCGGATCCCGGTTGCGGCGATATTGTCATTCAACTGATCGACGCGTTTCGCGCCCACGATCACGCTAGTTACCGCTTTCTGATGAAGCAGCCACGCCAGCGCGATCTGCGCGACGGAGACGCCTTTGCTTTCGGCAATCGTGCGCATTACATCCACGCAGTCGAAGGCACGATCTTTATTGACCGGCGGGAAGTCAAACTCCAGACGGCGCCCGCCCGATTCGCTCTGCCCGTTGCGATCGTATTTCCCGCTCAGCAGACCGCCCGCCAGCGGGCTCCAGACCATCAGCCCGACGCCTTCGCTCTGCATCATCGGCACCAGCTCGCGCTCAAGATCGCGCCCGGCGATGGTGTAATACGCCTGCAAAGACGCGAAGCGTGCCAACCCCAGACGCTCGGAGATGCCAAGCGCTTTGGCAATCTGCCACGCTGCCCAGTTCGAGACGCCGATATAGCGCACGTGGCCGTGCTGTACCAGGGTATCCAGCGCACGGAGCGTCTCTTCAATGGGGGTGGCAGGGTCAAAGCCGTGCAGCTGGTAGAGATCGATATGATCCAGCTGCAGGCGGCGCAGACTCTCCTTCACGCTGCCGATGATGTGATACCGCGAGCTGCCGCGCGAGTTCACGCCCGCGGTGCCGGTTTCACCGAA
The DNA here is from genome assembly GCF_001729765.1 of Enterobacter kobei. NCBI lineage: Bacteria > Pseudomonadati > Pseudomonadota > Gammaproteobacteria > Enterobacterales > Enterobacteriaceae > Enterobacter > Enterobacter kobei. The sequence goes on along the minus strand of NZ_CP017181.1, from coordinate 1,423,469 downwards.
CACTTTGGTCGCGACCACCACGTTCTCCCGCGGAACTTTCAGGTTCTTCAGCGCCTGGCCGGTGATCTCCTCCGAGCGCCCTTCCGAGTAAACGTCGGCGGTGTCGATAAAGTTGATCCCGGCATCCAGCGCGCGGCCCACCAGCTGTTCGGCTTCGCTCTGCTGCAGCTGGCCAATCTTGCCCCACATGCCGCCTTCTCCGCCGAAGGTCATGGTCCCGAGGCAGAGTTCAGAAACAAACAGACCGGTGTTGCCCAGTTTTTGATAACGCATAAGTCATTCCTCACATGTCGAATGGGTGCCAGTTAGTTATACCCGCCCCTCTGTCATCGCGAATGTGGCGTTCCTGTCCGTTTCTTGCCCAATCCTCTGAATTTATCCGCGCGGGGCGTCGCCAAAGACGCTGTAATCCGGGAGCTGCACCTGCTGATACGGCTCCCAGCCGCCGCCAAGCGCCTTGTAGAGCGCCACCAGATCGAGCGCGCTTTGCACCTGCGCCTGAGCGCGCTGCTGCTGAGCCTGGGCGAGCTGACGCTGGGCATCCAGTACGTCGATAAAGCTGGCGATGCCCTGTCGGTAGCTGTCGCTGGCTAAGTCAAAGGCGTTTTGCAGGGCGTCGATCGTTTTTGCGAGGCCCGCTTCACGCTGCTGGTCGGTGCGGTAGCTGACCAGCGCGTTTTCAACATCGCCGAGCGCGGTGAGCACCGTCTGCCGATAGTCCAGCACCGCTGCCCCCTGCTGCGCGCGCGCCACCTTCACGCTGGAGACCAGTCGTCCGCCCTGGAAGATCGGAATAGAAACCTGCGGACCGAAGCTGTAGAAATGGCTGCTCCAGTCGGTCAGCCAGTTGGTTTCGCTGTTACGCAGGCCAAACTGCCCGGAGAGGGTTAAGCTCGGGAACAGCTCGGCCACCGAGACGCCGATTTGCGCCGTGGCGGCATGAAGATTCGCCTCCGCCTCACGCACGTCCGGACGACGGCGCGCCAGCGTGGACGGAATGCCCGTTTGCACGATATCCGGTAGCGCAGGCATTGGCTGCGCTGACTGGAGTTCGGCATCCAGTGCGCCCGGCGGCTTGCCGAGGAGGATTGCCAGGCCGTTCATCGCCTGCCGCGCCTGCGCCTGATATTGCGGCAGTTGCGCTTCCAGATTTCCCAGCTGCGCCCGGGCATTTTCTACGTCCATCTGTGGCGAGAGCCCGCCGCGCTGACGGCTTTCGGTGAGATCCAGCGTCTGCTGTGCGCTCTCAATCTGGGTGTTCAGGGTGGCGATAATGCTCTGCGCGCCGCGCAGCTGTAGCCACGCCCGCGCCACTTCCGCTTCCAGCGACACCAGCGCGTCGTTACGCTGCTCGATAGCCGCCTTCTGCTGGGCTTCCGCGGCTTCCACCTGACGGCGCACCTTGCCCCACAGGTCAATTTCCCACTGGGCGTCGAAACTGCCCTGGTAGAGGTTGATCGGCTGCGTCAGCGGGCCTAACGCGCCCCGCAGGGCTGGATCGACATTATCCAGTTGGTCATACACGCCGTGGGATTTCAGCTCGCCTTCCAGCCCGAGCTGTTGGCGCGTCGCCTGTAGATTGCCATTAACCGACGGGAAAAATGCTCCGCCTGCCTGATTAATCTGTTCACGTGCCCCGGCAATGCGTAGCACCGTTTGCTGCAGGGTCAAGTTTCCGGCAATAGCCCGTTCAACGAGGCTATCGAGCTGCGGCGAGCCGAAGGTTTTCCACCAGCGCGGGTTGGTCGCAGCGGAGATGGTTTGCGATTTCACGCCGCTGTCGCCCTTATCGTTCCAGTGCGTGACGGCCGGCGGCGCGGGTGGCTGGTAATCCGGTCCCACGGCACAGCCAGCCAGCAGCAGCATTATCATCAGGGGGTGTAAACGTCTGTGTATCATCAATGTGCTCCTGCACTCCCCTCGCTCTTAACCGGCGAGAGCAACAAACAAAACGGAATCAGTAACAAGGCCACCACGCTCAGCAGGGTGAAGACGTCGATGTAGGCCAGGAAGCGCGACTGCTCGATCATGGTCTGGTACATCCGCCCGGTGGCAATGCCGGTTGGGTCACCCACCTGAGTCGTGAAGTTCTGGATCGCCTGGGCGCTTTCGCGTATCGCCTGCTGAAACTGCTCGTTAAACGGTGAAGCGTGATACGCCAGATGCGCGCTATGGGCCTGCGAGCGCTCGGTAATGGCCGCCGTCGAGAGCGAAATCCCAATCGAGCCCGCCACGTTGCGGAACATGGTAAACAGCGCCGCAGCGTCGGCGTTGAGCCGTCTCGGTATCGAGATGAAGGCAATCGTGGTGAGCGGCACAAACAGGAACCCCAGCCCAATCGACTGAGCGCTGCGGAACAGCACCAGGGTCTCGAAGTCGATATCCGGCGTCAGCGTGCGCGACCAGAAGAACGAAACCGCCAGGCAGGTAAAGCCAAAGGCGATAATCCAGCGCGTCTGCACCACCGGCATGAGCTTCAGCACCAGCGGGATGGTGAGTACAATCAGCACCGCGCCGGGCGACAGCACCAGCCCGGACCAGGTGGCGGTATAGCCCAGATCCTGCTGCGCCAGCTGCGGGATCACCACCGAGCTGCCGTATAAAATCATCGCCATCCCAGCCATTAACAGGCTGGAGATCGCGAAGTTGCGGTCTTTCAGGCAGTAGAGATCCACCACCGGCTTTCTGGCATACACCAGCCAGTAGATCGCGCCGATGATGCCGATCAGCGTCAGCACGGCGAAAGTGCGGATAAAGTTTGAGTAGAACCAGTCTTCATCCTCTCCCCGGTCCAGCATCACCTGCAAACAACCGAGCCCTAAGGCGATCAGCCCGATCCCCGTCCAGTCGATGGTTAGCTTCTCTTTCGATTTACTCTCCCACGGCGGATCTTCCAGCAGCTGATAGATCGCCAGTACCGTGACGATCCCCACCGGGATGTTGATAAAGAACACCCAGCGCCAGGAGTAGTTGTCGGTGATCCAGCCGCCGAGCGTCGGGCCGAGCACCGGCGCAACGATAATCGCAATAGAGGAGAGACCAAACGCTTTGCCCCGGTCCTCCGGCTTGAAGTAGTCGAGCAGCACCGACTGCTGGGTAGGCTGCAACCCGCCGCCAAAGAAGCCCTGCATCACGCGGAACAGGATGATCTGCCACAGCTCGGTGGCGATCCCGCACAGGAACGAGCAGACGGTGAACATCACAATGCAGATTAAGAAGAACTGCTTGCGGCCAAACACCCGGCTCAGAAACGCCGAGATGGGCAGCACGATGCCGTTCGCCACCAGATAGCTGGTTAAAACCCAGGTCGATTCGTCATAGCTGGAGGAGAGCGAACCCGCGACGTGCGGCAGCGCCACGTTAACGATGGTGGTGTCCAGAATTTCCATAAACACCGCCAGGGTGACAACAATCGCCACCGCCCACGGGTTACTGGCGGGTTTCCAGCTGTCGTGGCTATGATCCGTCATTCCACTGTCACCTTCGGCGCCACCGACAGCCCCAGCGGCAGCGGTTTATTCGGGTCGAGTCCCTTATCAATCACGATTTTCACCGGCACGCGCTGCACAATTTTGACGAAGTTGCCGGTGGCATTTTCTGCCGGGAAAGCGGAGAAGCGTGAGCCACTGCCCTGCTGAATACTGTCGACGTGGCCCTCAAGTTCCATATCCGGCCACGCATCCACGGAGACGGTGACCTTATCGCCGGGCTTCATGCGTTCAAGCTGGGACTCTTTAAAGTTCGCCACCACCCATACGTTAGGGGAAACCAGTGAGAACAGCGCGGTGCCCGCCTGCACCAGCGTCCCGGGCTGCACGTTGCGTTTGGTGACAAAGCCGTCGAACGGGGCGCGGACTTCAGTGTAGGAGAGATTCAGATTGGCCGTTTCGAGCTGCGCTTTCGCCTGCTCGACCTGACGCTCACGTGCTTCAACGTTGGTTTCCTGCTGGCGAATTTGCAGTTGAACCTGCTCCGCCACTTCCAGCTGCGCCTGGGCGCTGGCCAGTGCAGCCTGCGCGCTGCGCAGCTGTGCGTTCGCAGAATCAATACTTTGTTGCGTGGTCGCCCGCGGGTCGACGCCGCGTTGACGACGGTACTCCGCCTGCGCGTTCGCCAGATCGGCCTGCGCTTTCAGTACCTGCGCTTTCGCTTCGTCACGCTGGGCAGGATACTGCACTTTTGAGAGCGCCAGCTGCGCCTGGGCCTGATGGAGCTGCGCGATAGCCAGTCCAAGCTGAGCCTGAGCCTGATCGCGCTGGGCGGTGGTATCGCGTGGATCGATAACCACCAGCAGATCGCCTTTTTTCACGCGCTGGTTATCGCGCACGTGCAGCCCGGTGACATAGCCCGCTGTTTTGGGGGCAATCGTCACCACATCGCCATCGGTAAAGGCGTCGTCAGTTGTCTCTTCGTTACGGGTTAAAAACCACCAGACCAGCGCCACGACAACCATCACTACCACGACAATGCCGAGGATAATTAACGGTTTTTTGCCCGGTCGCTTACGTTCATTATTGTTGTTTTCCTGCTCGTCAGCAGGCGTTTTTTGATCTTCAGCCATAGTTCAGCAACGGTCCTGTCAGTGAGCGGCATCACACTATGCCGTTCACTAAAGCTAGGACGTTGCTATACGTTTGCCAGGAAAAACTGACAAATTGCGCACTATCTGAGAAGGAATAATCCGAAACCGATCGCCGCAGCCCACACCAGCATGGGGAGAGACCAGAGATGGAAGCGCCACCAGATACGACGATCGCTGGCCATACGCAGGGCGATGAGGTTTGCCAGCGAGCCGGGCAGCAGCCCAAACCCGCCAATGTTCACCGCCCAGGCCAGAAGGGTGTCAGGCGGAACATAGTTGAGCAGCAGAATGGTGGAAGGCACGTTGCTGATAAACTGCGACAGGCCAATGGCCGTCAGCCACAGACCCGGCTGAGACAGCGTGCTGACGCTGTGCAACACGTTTTGCAGCACCGGAAGCTGGATAAGAAGATGCACATCAATAAACATCGCCATAAAGACCAGCAGCAGCGTCCAGTCCACGCTCACCAGCACCCGGCGTGCCAGCACGACAAAGCCTGCGGCGACCAGCAGTACACCCGCCAGCTCAACCTTCAGTTCCAGCGCGATGAGAAAGACGATGTACAACCCGAGGCAGCTCCAGACCAGACGCGGCTGCCACTGCGGGCCCGCGGTTCCGCTATGGTACTGCAGTTTTTTATCCGGAAAAGCAAACCAGCATACCGCCAGTAGCGACAGCATCATCACCAGTGCCAGCGGGGCCATCTGCCAGGTAAAGGCGGCAAACGACAGGCCGGACCGCCCCCAGAGCAGGATATTTTGCGGGTTGCCGATAGGGGTCAACAGAGAACCGGCGTTCACGGCCAGCGCTTCAAAGATGATCAGCCGGCTGACCGGGATCTCGCAAAGCCTGCGTAGCGTCAGCGTGAGGGGCACGATGATAAACAGTGCCACATCGTTGGTCAGAAACGTCGACAGCACCGCAGCGGAGAAGACCATAAACAGCGCCAGCCTGCGCTCGGTGGCAAAACGGCGCACCATTTTACGGCCCAGCACGTCAAAATAGCCGCTCAGCTCAACCCCTTTGGTCAGCATCATTAACCCACTCAGGGTAATGATGGTGCGCCAGTCAATGGCGGCAACCCAGGCGCGGGGCGCAAACGGCACAAAGAGGCTTAACCCTGCGCCAATGATTAATAAGAGATGGAAGAAACGATCGCGTGCCAGGGCATGCAGTCCGGGGATTTTCATTCAGCGGAGGGACCGTATTTAAGGGTAAATTCACGAAACTTCACCAGCGTCTCTTCACTTACGTGGTGCTCCATTCCTTCCGCATCCCGGCGGGCAATCTCCGGGCTAACGCCCAGTACCAGTAAAAAGTTCTCGACTAACTGGTGACGCTCGCGGCTCTCCTGTGCAAGCTTCTCCCCTTCCGGCGTCAGAAATACACCGCGCCAGGGGATCATTTCAATTAAGCCCACCGAAGCCAGACGTTTTAACATTTTAGCCACTGTCGGCTGTGATACCCCCAGTCTGGCGGCCATATCGACCTGCCGCGCTTCCCCGACTTCACGGATCAGATCGGAAATCAGCTCAACATAGTCATCAATCAGTTCACGACGGTGCGCTTCACGGACCTGGCGAAACCCTTCGACATGTTCTTCAACATTCACCAGCTGCGTCGTTTTTCTGATTGTTGGCTTACCTGCGCGACGGTTCATTGTACTTCCTCAGTGGGGTGACGCTTCCAGCGCCCGGTATCGAGAGCGCACATTGTAAACCATCCCTCTGCAAGCACAAAAAATTAACGAAATAGCCATAGCTATACAATATAGCCTGTGCTATATCTGTATGTAATGCAGTCACCCTTCACGGATCGAAGGGATCAAAAATCAGGAGGTCTTATGAACGAATTCAAGAGGTGTATGACCGTGTTTACCCACTCTCCCTTTAAAGTGCGCTTGATGCTGTTGAACATGCTGTGCGATATGTTTAACAACAAACCGCATCAGGACGACAAACCTTCCCACTAAGCGGCGTTGCGGTACGCCGCTTCATCTCTGCGTCACATTCCCGCTGTAAACTGGCTTCCGGCCGCCCTATTCCCGATCTTTTTTACGGATTTGCAATCCTCTTCGCAAAACATCTGTTGAGCAACTGTTGCTATTATTTTGCGCTCGCACTATCTTCTTGCAGCCCTGCACTATTTGCGGCTCGCTGAAGCGGACCCTCATTCCCTTTCTACGCACTGTCAGGCAGGTTATGACCCTTGACGCCAGGGTGAGCACATGGCGTTTTTATCCATGATAGTGACCTATGAATTTAACCCTGATAGATTCTGTCGTTACCCGTAGCCGGGCCTTAAGCCCGTGGACGGCGTTTTACTTTTTGCAGTCATTGCTGATTAACTTTGCACTCGGCTATCCCTTCAGCCTGCTGTATGCGGTGGCGTTCACCTGCATTCTGCATGTACTGTGGCGGGCAGCACCGCGCGTGCAAAAAACGCTGATTGGAATCTGTTCGCTGGTCGCTGCCCTCTATTTCCCGTTTGGCCAGGCTTATGGCTCGCCAAACTTTAATACCCTGCTCGCGCTGCACTCGACCAATATGGAAGAGTCGACGGAGATCCTGACCATCTTCCCGTGGTACAGCTACGTGGTAGGGCTCTTTATCTTCGCGCTGGGGATTATTGCCCTCCGCCGTCAGTCAGTTGAGAAAAAATCCTGGGGCAAGATCGAAATTCTCTGTCTGGTATTCAGTATTGCCGTGGCGTTCGTCGCCCCCATCCAGAATATTCCCTGGGACGGTAAGTTAAGGCTCATTAACGTAGGCTATCCGGTTTTCCGCTTCGTGAAAGACGTTGTCGTGAATAACAGAGAAGTGCTCGACGAGCAGGCCCGCATGGCTGAACTTTCCAATAAGAAAGACACCTGGAACGTGCTGGCGGTGAAGCCGAAATACCATACCTACGTGGTGGTGATCGGCGAGAGTGCCCGTCGCGACGCAATGGGCGCATTCGGTGGACACTGGAATAACACGCCGTTTGCCAGCTCGGTCAATGGCACCCTGTTTACTGATTATGTCGCGGCCAGTGGCTCGACGCAGAAATCGCTGGGCCTGACGCTGAACCGTGTGGTAGAGGGCAAACCCCAGTACCAGGATAATTTTGTTACCCTGGCAAACCGCGCAGGTTTCCAGACATGGTGGTTCTCCAATCAGGGGCAAATTGGCGAATACGATACGGCCATCGCCAGTATCGCGAAGCGTGCTGACGAAGTGCAGTTCCTGAAGAGCGGTGATTTTGAGGCCGACAAAAATACGAAAGACGAGGCGCTGCTGAAGATGACGGCGCAGGTGTTTGCCACCCCACGCACCCAGCCTCAGCTGATTGTCCTTCACCTGATGGGCTCACACCCGCAGGCCTGCGATCGTACTGACGGGAAATACGCGGATTTCGTGCAGTCCAAAGAGACCTCTTGTTATCTCTACACCATGACGCAAACCGACGACCTACTCAGCAAGCTGTACGATCAGCTGCGCAACACGGGCGACAGTTTCTCTGTGGTCTATTTCTCGGATCACGGGCTGGCGTTTAAAGAGCGTGGCAAAGAAGTGCAATACCTGGCCCATGACGACAAGTTCCAGCAGAACTTCCAGGTACCGTTTATGGTGCTGTCGAGTGATGATAAAACGCATCGCGTGATTAAAGCGCGCCGTTCGGCGAATGATTTCCTGCAGTTCTTCTCTCAGTGGACGGGGATTAAAGCCGAAGAGATAAAAAATGCGTATCCATTTATCTCCAACAAGAAAGCGCCCCCAGTGTACGTTACCAACTTCAAGTTACAGAAAGTTGACTATAACCATCTGGGTACGGATATTTTTGATATTAAGAGTAAGTGATTTCTGCCGTCAGACTGATGCCCTCACCCTGACCCTCTCCCACGTGGAGAGGGAACAAACAAAAAAAAATCCGCCACATTGGGCGGATTTTTTATTCGATCACCGGAGTGATTAGAAGCGGTAACCTACGCCCGCGATCCAGGTGCCAACGTCAACGTTGCGGATACGGCTCTGCTCATAGGAGAAGTCCAGAGCAACGTCCTGGATTGGGTTGAACTGCAGGCCTGCGCCATAGGAGAAGCCGTAGTCGCTGGTGCTTGCAGTGCGGTTCAGACCCTGGTTTTCGGTCTGCTGGAATTTACCGTAGCCAACACCTACAACACCGTAGATGCTTGCCCAGTCATTCAGACGGTAAGCTGGACCAGCAGTGATACCGTAGTACTGGCCTTTGTTGTACGCGCCGTTTTCAGTACGATCTTTCTCGGTGTAGGTGAAAGAACCGATCACGCCCAGCGGGTTGTTATCCTGCTCGTAACGATACTTCAGGTTGAAACCGTTAGTTTTGTTCATTACGCCCTGCATATCGCTCTGAGCGTAACCACCGGTTACAGTAGAAGTAGCCGCTACAGCGGTACCTGCGGAAACAGCCAGTACAGCGGCCAGTGCTGAAAGACATGCAATTTTTTTCATAACCACCTCAAATGTGCTTCAAGTAAGTCCGTAAGTTTTAAATATATCAAAAAATTTTGCGAAACTCTTTGTGATTCGTGATGTCTAACGAAGTCTTTCCTGTAACAGAACGTTTCCAACCTCAGCTAACTCTTTCAAATCACATGCGATTTTTCCTACAAAACGCCCATATTGCGCGTCTGTGCTGTTACATTCATCCAGATTATTCCTAATCTTTAAGACGATTAATCCAGCAGTAGTTAACCATTTTACGGATTTCATGGGGCTTTTTTTTCAACAGAGTCTCAACCGTCGCTGTATATTTCCTTTACACTGCAACCTTTACTTCATTTGACAGAAGCTGACAGGAGAAAGGATGCCTGGGTTATCCCGCACGTCGTCGGTCTGGTTGCCGGTAGCAGTCATACTCATTGCCATGTTGTCCATTCAAAGCGGTGCCTCGCTGGCAAAATCGCTCTTTCCACTGGTAGGGGCACCCGGGGTGACGGCCCTGCGTATCGTGCTGGGCACGGCGATACTGGTTGCCATTTTCAAACCCTGGCGTCTGCGCTTCAAAAAAGAGCAACGTCTCCCCCTGCTGTTTTATGGTCTGTCCCTTGGGGCGATGAACTATATGTTCTACCTCTCCATCCAGACCATCCCCCTCGGGATCGCCGTCGCGCTGGAGTTTACCGGTCCGCTTGCGGTGGCACTTTTCTCTTCCCGTCGTCCGGTGGATTTTATCTGGGTCGTATTGGCGGTGCTGGGCTTATGGTTCCTGTTGCCGCTCGGCCAGAATGTCACTGAGATTGATCTTACGGGTGCCGCGCTGGCTCTCGGAGCCGGTGCCTGCTGGGCCGTTTATATCCTCACCGGGCAGCGCGCAGGCGAAGAACATGGCCCGGCAACGGTCGCCCTGGGTTCCGTGATTGCGGCTATCGTTTTTGTGCCGATCGGTATGGCGCAGGCCACGGCGTCTATCTGGCAATGGTCAGTTATGCCCATTGGGCTGGCGGTCGCAGTGCTCTCAACGGCGCTCCCCTATTCTCTGGAGATGATCGCCCTGACGCGTCTGCCGACACGCATTTTTGGCACCCTGATGAGCATGGAGCCTGCCCTGGCGGCAATCTCCGGAATGGTATTCCTTGGCGAAACGCTGACGTTTACCCAGACGCTGGCACTCTGCTCTATTATTGCAGCCTCAATGGGGTCAACGCTCACCATGCGCCCGGAACCCAAAGTTGAGAAAATCGACATCAACTGATGCCATATATTCTGCATGGATTTCTGGCCATGCAGAATAAAGGCCAGATCGTCAGGCGTTATAATTTCTTACATACTTTGTCATATTATCGAAATATCCTGCCAGGCCTGTTTTCTCTGTCCTCAATTAAGATTGATCTGTATCAATTCTAAAATAATCTATTTATATCAGTAAATTATATTATCAACCTCCTTGTTGCTATTAAACCGATAGGCACAGCCAGACCGCAGAGAAAAAATCCGGTGCTATACTTAGTTCCGTAATTACCTGGGACATTAACATCAAGAGGATATGAGATTATGAGTACCGCTAAACTGGTGAAAACGAAAGCGTCTAATCTGCTTTATACCCGTAACGATGTATCGGATAGCGACAAAAAAGCGACCATTGAGTTGCTGAATCGCCAGGTGATCCAGTTCATCGATCTTTCGCTGATCACCAAACAGGCCCACTGGAATATGCGCGGTGCAAACTTTATTGCCGTTCATGAAATGCTGGATGGCTTCCGCACAGCACTGGTGACACACCTCGATACGATGGCTGAACGTGCCGTACAGTTGGGTGGTGTTGCGCTGGGTACCACGCAGGTGATTAACAGTAAAACGCCACTGAAAAGCTACCCGCTGGATATCCATACCGTTCAGGATCACCTGAAAGAGCTGGCAGACCGTTACGCGATTGTGGCCAATGACGTGCGCAAAGCGATTAGCGAAGCCAAAGATGAGGATACGGCAGATATCTTCACCGCCGCCTCCCGCGATCTGGATCAGTTCCTGTGGTTTATCGAATCTAACATCGAGTAATCCATACGATTTTTCTATCGAACCCTCGCCTTCCGGTGAGGGTTTTGCACATCTATGGTGCACACTTTTGGCCTGCTACGGTGCAAAAGTGAAGAAATTGTAATAATCACCTCACACAACCGTTAATGGAAGATTGTTTTTTCGTCAGAATTTACGCTAAATATCTCCCCGTCAGTTGAGCCAAACGACGCGCACCAAAATGGTGCTCCATCATGGTGCAACATAACATCATTGCCCCGTTTTTTGTGCAATGCATGACTCTATCCCCTTTGCAAAACAACAGCTTGTAAAGTTGGCACGATTTTTTCATTGTGCCTGTCGTTCTCTCAGGGGATCGCCCCGTGGATATAAAAGGAAATGCTATGAAGTCTGTATTAAAAGTTTCACTGGCTGCACTTACCCTGGCTTTTGCGGTGTCCTCTCAGGCTGCCGACAAACTGGTTGTGGCGACCGACACGGCGTTCGTTCCGTTTGAATTCAAACAGGGTGATAAATACGTTGGTTTCGATGTTGATTTGTGGGCCGCTATCGCAAAAGAACTCAAACTGGATTACACCCTGAAGCCAATGGACTTCAGCGGCATCATCCCGGCACTGCAAACCAAAAACGTTGATCTGGCCCTGGCGGGTATCACCATCACCGAAGAGCGTAAAAAAGCGATCGACTTCTCTGACGGTTACTACAAAAGTGGTCTGCTGGTCATGGTCAAAGCCGATAACAATGACGTCAAAAGCGTGAAAGACCTCGACGGTAAAGTTGTCGCCGTGAAGGGCGGTACCGGTTCCGTGGATTACGCAAAAGCGAACATTAAAACCAAAGACCTGCGTCAGTTCCCGAACATCGACAACGCGTACATGGAACTCGGCACCAACCGTGCTGACGCTGTTCTGCACGACACACCGAACATCCTGTACTTCATCAAAACCGCAGGTAACGGCAAGTTTAAAGCGGTAGGCGACTCTCTGGAAGCACAGCAGTACGGTATCGCATTCCCGAAAGGCAGCGACGATCTGCGCACGAAAGTGAACGGCGCGCTGAAAACGCTTAAAGAGAACGGCACGTATAACGAAATCTACAAAAAATGGTTCGGTACTGAGCCTAAATAATTTCACCTGAAATCAGGTTTGTAACGCCCGGTGGCGCTAACGTTTACCGGGCCTACATTTTTCGTTTTTCACCACGGTATACAGGAATACATCATGCAGTTTGACTGGAGCGCCATCTGGCCTGCCATTCCACTCTTGCTTGAAGGCGCTAAAATGACCCTGTGGATTTCGGTCCTGGGTCTGGTGGGCGGGTTGATTATCGGTCTTGTCGCCGGTTTCGCCCGCACCTACGGCGGCTGGATTGCAAACCACATCGCACTGGTTTTCATCGAAGTGATCCGCGGCACCCCGATTGTCGTGCAGGTCATGTTCATCTACTTCGCCCTGCCAATGGCCTTCACCGACCTGCGTATCGATCCGTTCAGCGCAGCCGTCGTGACCATTATGATCAACTCGGGCGCCTACATTGCGGAAATCACCCGCGGTGCGGTGCTGTCGATTCATAAAGGTTTCAGTGAAGCGGGTCTGGCGCTGGGCCTTTCGCGTCGCGAAACGATCCGCCACGTCATTCTTCCGCTGGCGCTGCGTCGCATGCTGCCACCGCTGGGTAACCAGTGGATCATCAGTATTAAAGATACGTCGCTGTTCATCGTTATCGGCGTGGCTGAGCTGACCCGTCAGGGGCAGGAGATCATTGCTGGCAACTTCCGCGCGCTGGAAATCTGGAGTGCGGTAGCCGTTGTCTACCTGATCATTACTCTGGTTCTGAGCTTCGTTCTGCGTCGTCTTGAAAGAAGGATGAAAATCCTGTGATTGAATTTAAAAACGTTTCCAAGCACTTTGGCCCAACCCAGGTGCTGCACAATATTGATCTGAACATTACCCAGGGTGAAGTGGTGGTCATTATCGGGCCGTCCGGTTCCGGTAAATCCACTTTGCTGCGCTGCATTAACAAACTGGAAGGGGTCACCAGCGGCGATCTGATTGTCGACGGTCTGAAGGTCAATGACCCGAAAGTGGACGAGCGCCTGATTCGTCAGGAAGCGGGCATGGTGTTCCAGCAGTTCTACCTGTTCCCTCACCTGACGGCGCTGGAAAACGTGATGTTCGGCCCGCTGCGCGTGCGCGGTGCCAGCAAAGCGGCGGCGGAAGCGCTGGCAAAAGATCTGCTGGCAAAAGTGGGTCTGGCAGAACGTGCGCACCACTACCCTTCCGAGCTCTCCGGTGGTCAACAGCAGCGCGTCGCGATTGCCCGCGCGCTGGCAGTGAAGCCGAAGATGATGCTGTTTGATGAGCCAACGTCCGCACTCGACCCGGAGCTGCGCCACGAAGTGCTGAAAGTCATGCAGGATCTGGCAGAGGAAGGGATGACGATGGTTATCGTGACCCACGAAATCGGCTTTGCGGAGAAAGTCGCGTCCCGCCTGATCTTTATCGATAAAGGTCGTATCGCGGAAGACGGTAACCCGCAGGAACTGATTGCCAATCCGCCGAGCCAGCGTTTGCAGGAGTTTCTGCAGCACGTCTCCTGATCTTACGCTTCACGCTGAGCCGGGCTTGCCCGGCTTTTTTACGCCAGATTGTTCCCAAAAACTCTCCTCCTCCCCGCGCCCTCTATACTTATCATTTTGCACGATATTTTGTCGGAGGACGCCGTGCCGTGGTTCCTGCTGCTGTTGATAAGCCTGTTTAGTGCGCCATCCCTCGCCGTGGCGATCCCCGGCGTGACCACCGGAACGACCGCGTCCCAGCAAAGTACGCCGCCCCCGGAACCGGATGTTGAACAAAAAAAAGCGGCTTACGGCGCACTTGCCGACGTGCTTGAAAACGATGCCTCCCGAAAAGAGTTAATCGATCAGCTGCGTAAAGCCGCCGCCACGCCGCCAAAGGAGACCGTTCCCACCCTCACCCCGCCGCAGGTAGAGGAACAAAAAACCGTGCTGGAAAACGTCACCGACGTGAGCCGACGCTTTGGTGAAGCGCTCTCCACACGCTTTGCCCAGCTCTTTCGCAACCTGATGGGATCGCCCCATAAGGCATTTAACCCGCAAACCTTTAGCGCCGCCGCCACCCAGTTTTTGATGCTGGCGGGCGCGGTATTTATTTTTTACTGGCTGGTACGCCTCTGTGCCTGGCCGCTTTACCGCAAGATGGGCTACTGGGGTCGAAAAAAGAACCAGCATAAAAACAGCTGGCTGCACCTCCCCGCTATGATCGCCGGAGCCTTTATTATTGATTTACTGCTGCTGGCGTTGACGCTGTTTGTGGGTCAGGTGCTGGCGGACCGTCTCAATACGGGCAACAAAACCATTGCCTTCCAGCAGGCGCTCTTTCTGAATGCGTTTGCGCTCATCGAATTTTTTAAAGCGGTACTGCGCGTCATCTTTTGCCCGCGCGTGCCTGAACTCCGCCCGTTTACGATCGGTAACGACAGCGCGAAATACTGGGCCGTGCGGCTCAGCGTGCTCAGCGGCCTGATTGGCTACGGCCTGCTGGTTGCGGTGCCGATCATCTCCAACCAGGTCAACGTGCAGTTTGGCGCGCTGGCGAACGTGTTGATCATGCTCTGTATTACCGTCTGGTCGCTGTACCTTATCTTCCACAATAAAAAGGCGATCACGGAGAGTCTGCTGCATCTGGCCGATCGTTCTTTGTCGTTCTTCAGCCTCTTCATTCGCGCCTTCGCGCTGGTGTGGCACTGGCTGGCAAGCGCTTACTTCATAGTGCTGTGCTTCTTCTCGCTGTTCGACCCGGGTAATAGCCTGAAATTTATGATGGGGGCGACGTTCAAAAGCCTGGCGATTATCGGCATCGCGGCATTTGTGTCGGGGCTGTTGTCGCGCTGGATTTCGAAAACCATCACCCTGTCCCCGCACGTACAGCGTAATTATCCGGAACTGCAAAAACGCGTGAACGGCTGGATGTCAGTCTCCCTCAAAGTGGCGCGCATTCTGACCGTCTGCGTGGCGATTATGCTGCTGCTGAATGCGTGGAACCTGTTTGATTTCTGGAACTGGCTGCATAACGGCGCAGGTGAGAAGACCGTTGATATTTTAATTCGTATCGCACTGATTCTGTTTTTCTCCGCCGTAGGCTGGACGCTGCTGGCGAGCCTTATCGAGAACCGTCTGGTGTCCGATATTCACGGCAGACCGCTCCCCAGCGCCCGTGCGCGCACGCTGTTGACCCTGTTCCGCAATGCGCTGGCGGTGATCATCAGTACCATCACCATCATGATTGTGCTGTCGGAAATCGGCGTAAACATCGCTCCGCTGCTGGCAGGTGCCGGTGCGCTGGGACTGGCGATCTCCTTCGGGTCACAAACGCTGGTGAAGGATATTATTACCGGCATTTTTATCCAGTTTGAGAACGGAATGAACACCGGCGATCTGGTAACCATCGGGCCGCTGACCGGCACGGTCGAGCGGATGTCGATTCGTTCTGTGGGCGTGCGTCAGGATACCGGGGCATACCACATTATTCCGTGGTCATCGATCACCACCTTCGCCAACTTTGTGCGCGGCATTGGCTCCGTTGTGGCGAACTACGATGTGGATCGTCATGAGGATGCGGACAAAGCGAAGCAGGCGCTGCGGGACGCCGTTGAAGAGTTAATGCAGATGGAGGATATTCGCGGCCTGGTAATTGGCGAGCCGTCATTTGCCGGGATCGTCGGGCTGACGAATACGGCATTTACGCTTCGCGTGTCGTTCACCACCCAGCCGCTGAAGCAGTGGACGGTGCGCTTTGCGCTCGACAGCATGGTGAAAAAACATTTTGATCTGGCTAACGTGCGGATGCCGGTGCAGACGTATCAGGTGTTGCCTTCACCGGCATCGATGCCACCTCCGCAGGAGCCGACATTGTAGCCGTGTTGCCGGGTGGCGGCTTCGCCTGACCCGGCCTGCGGGACACCTTATTTGCGGCGTTTGTTGTCATCCATAAACGACCAGGCAATAAAGCGGCTCTGCTTCTGGCCCTGCGCCATCTCTTTTTTCACCACTTTCACCGCGCCTGCTTCGGTGAGGGCCCGGTAGAGTGGCGGCAGGTTATCTCCGCGGGAAACCAGCGTGGTGAACCATTTCACCTGGCGACCAAACTGTTTGCTTTCGGCAATCATCCGCAGGATGAAGGCGACTTCACCGCCCTCGTACCACAGCTCCTGCTGCTGTCCACCAAAGTTCAGCGCGGCATCTTCGGCCTGACCCAGGTTGCGGCGTTTGCGCTCGCTGCCTGCACGGGCCGCTGCCGCCGAATCATGGAATGGCGGATTACACATCGTGGCGTCATAGCTTTCGTTTTTGTGAATGATGCCGTTGAAGATTGACGTCGCCTCCTTCTGGCGACGCAGACGAATGGAACGACTCAGGCCAGCGTTAGCGCTGATTATCGCCTGCGCGCTGGCAAACGCCTCGGCACCGATTTCGCTCCCGGTAAAGCGCCAGTGGTACTCATGCACGCCAATCAGGGGGTAAATCAGGTTTGCCCCGGTACCAATATCCAGGACTGAAGCCTGCTGGGGGATCGCGCCGTCACGATCGTCGGCGAGAAGATCGGCAAGGTGATGAACGTAATCAGCACGGCCCGGAACAGGAGGACAGAGAAAGCCTTCCGGGATATCCCAGTGCGCCACACCGTAAAAATGCGCCAGCAGCGCCTTGTTCAGGGTTTTCACCGCCAGCGGATCGGCAAAGTTAACCGACGGTTCACCCGCGGGGGTCTCGACAATATAGTCCTGCAGCGCCGGACAACTCTGGCACAGTGCGTTCATGTCGTAGCGGCTGCGATGGCGATTTCGTGGGTGCAATCCCGGCTTTTGGGAAGTCATGGCATTCTCCTTTAAACAGCGGCGTAAGATACCTTGTGCTGGCTCTACGGTAAATCTTTCTCTGCAACCCTTAAAAAACCGCCATAAATCAAACACCTTTATGTCTATGATCTGTCAGCGGATTGTCAGCTTTTATCGTTCAAAAAATAAGCAGATCATCATCAAATATTTGCGCTAAATCACACTCGTCAGGCTTCTAAACTTATAGGGAATCACCTGTTGTTTCCTCATGAGGATGTGATTATGAAAAAGTATCTAACCCTTGCTCTTCTCGCCGGTACCCTGGCGAGCGCCTCTTTCTCCGCTATGGCCGTTCAGTCCCTGACCCAAAGCACGGACACCAGCCAGCTGCGCCCGGCCGGTACCGTCTCGGTAAGCCGCGCAAGCAACCTTGACGATCTTCAGGATAAACTGGCTGAAAAAGCTCGCCAGGAAGGCGCTAAAGGCTTCGTGGTGAACTCCGCAGGTGGAGATAACCATATGTACGGCACAGCGACTATCTATAAATAACGTGTTTCCTTTCACCCGACTGCATCTGCCAGCCAGATGCAGTTTGTCTCCCCTCTCACCTTGATTGTGCATTTTTTAACCCCATATTAACGCTATGGCTTAAACCGATATCAGGAGAGCAAGATGGCTTCCGGTTGGGCAAATGATGATGCCGTGAACGAACAGATCAACAGTACGATTGAAGATGCGGTTGCGCGCGCTCGCGGCGAAATTCCGCGCGGCGAAAGTTTAACGGAATGCGAAGAGTGCGGAGAGCCCATTCCTGAGGCGCGGCAAAAAGCCATTCCCGGGGTAAGGTTATGTATAACCTGCCAGCAGGATAAAGATTCAAAAAACGCTTCACATTCGGGATATAATCGCAGAGGATCGAAAGACAGCCAGTTACGCTGACTTTCCTTTACCTAATTTAACCGCCCGAATGCTTACCTTTACGCTCACGCTTTTTAGCGAACCGCGTAGCAAAATGTGCCATTCATCTTTCTTCTGTAAAGCGTATCAACAAGAAGTGTAAAGCCGTAATTTGAATTTATTAATAATCAATAAGTTATTTGTCATTCAATTTTTTTGATTAACCACGTCAATTCTCTTCGATTTTATCTCTGCAGAAAAAACGTGATACTTATCACATCGACGGAACATCGTCCCCTTAACAGAATAACCTGCGAGAGATTAATTATGAAAACCATCAAATATGCTGTTGCTGCTGTTGCCCTGTCCGCTCTGTCTTTTGGCGCATTCGCTGTAGAGCCTGTTTCATCTACTCAGGCGCAGAACATGAATAAAATCGGTGTGGTGAGTGCAGAAGGCGCGACCACGCTGGACGGTCTGGAAGCCAAACTGGCTGAGAAAGCGGCTGCTGCCGGTGCAAGCGGATACACCATCACCTCCGCTAACACCAACAACAAGCTGAGCGGTACTGCGGTTATCTACAAATAATCGCCTGAATGAATGCTGTACCCTCACCAAACCCTCTGGTGAGCTGCTCCAACCCTCATTGACCCTGTTGTTTGTTACCCTTGCTTGCCCGTCCGCCACTGGACGGGCTTTTTTTTGCCTAAAATGCCGCCTCAACCCGTTTCATGCCAGCCTCGACCGTGTCAGCTTCCCCGGTCGCCAGCAGGCAGCAGGCCATCTGTAACTTGATGGACTGCGGCACCGGCACATTTCCGGCAAGGCACTGTTCAATCCACTTCGCGGTGATGTAGGGATCTTTCGCCTCCGGCAGAATAACGCCGCTGTTCTCTTCCCCACGTTCAAGCGCGATACGCGTCCCAGCCGCGTCGATCAGCATTATTTGCGGGCAGCGCTGCGGATTAGCGTAGACCTCGCCTTCCGTCCCATGCATCAGCAACGCGTTGCCGCCAATCTCTTCAAAGAATTTCCCCACGCGCCCCACATATTCCGGGTGCGAAACGCTGGAAAGGCGCAGCGCGGCATTTTCGGCAAACGGCGTGGCCAGCTTCGCCAGCGTATGCGCGCTGTTACGCACGCCCATTCGCCAGCGCATTGCGAGCTGCTTTTCCAGCGGCGGGCAGAGAGCCTTTACGGGAATATAGACCGGCTGATGGCTATCGAGCTTCGCCTGCGCCTGCCCGGCGTGGAGAGTGGGTTCGATCCCCAGCAGTTCAAAAATCGTTTCTGTCAGCACGCGGGTCGGATCTTCACTCACCCCATGCACCACCACCGGAAAACCCAGCTTATGTAACAGAATAGCCAGCAGCGGCGTCAGGTTGGCCTGCTTGCGCGCGCCGTTATAGCTGGGAATGACGATCGGCATCGGTTTTGCCACCGGTGGCGTCAGACGCAGCGTTTGCGCCTGCATCGCCTCATAAAAGCCGCGCATCTCCGCTTCACCTTCTCCCTTAATGCGCAGGGCGATAAGAATGCCGCCGAGTTCGAGATCGGGAACCTCACCGTTGAGCATACGGGTGTAAAGCGCACGCGCTGTCTCATGATCCAGGTCGCGGGCATGGTTTTTTCCACGCCCTACCTCTTTGATAATTTTACGATAATCCACGGTATCTCTCCTGAAAACGTCACCTTGTTAACACTATATCCCCGATGAAACCTGCCAGGTAGCTTTTTATCCCCACCGCCAGAGCCATCTGTTTTACCGAAGAAAAAAATTATGCAAGCACTGATTCAATTATTTGTGATGCCTATAGAAGATTCTTATCCATCCATTCTTTGATTAAATAACGAACGGAAATCATTGAGGACAACGGGCAAAAACCTTAGGCACGTTTTTACCCACACACCAGGAACTATTATGAACAAGATTGCGTTAGGTCTTTTTATCGCGTCGGTGATTGGCTGCTCGGCATCCGCTTTTGCAGCAACAGACGGTGAAGGACAGATCAACTTTACGGGCGAAATCATCGATTCCGCCTGTCAGGTTGTGAATGGTTTAAGTAACCCGTTGAACGTGACATTAGGCAAAGTCTCCAAGACGGTCTTTACCGGTGCCGGCTCCACCAGCACCGCCACGAAGTTTGATATTGAGTTAAAAAACTGCCCGGAAACCGTTACGGCGGCGGCAATCAACTTCGGTGGAACCCCGGATGCCAATAACAACAGCACCCTGGCGTTAACCCCCGATGCAGATGCCGCAACCGGCGTAGCCATTCAGCTGATCGACTCTTCTGAACAGCCCGTCAGTTTATATACTCCGTCAAAAGAGTATCCGCTGGCCTCCGGCACCGCAGTAAACGATCTGCAGTTTGCCGCGCGTTATATTCAAACCGGTGCGGCTATTACCGCTGGCCCGGCAAACTCTGTTTCAACATTCACGGTTATTTATAACTGATATTGCTCACCAGGGACTATTTCCTTTTGCAAGAAAGAGATAGTCCCGTCTTATTTTGAGAAAAAACTATGCGTCACGGTTATTTACTCAGCACCCTTTTACTGGTAGCTGCAACGGCACATGCAGGCGTTATTATTAACGGCACGCGCCTGGTCTACCAGGGAGGCAAAAAGGAATCCTCTATCGGTATTTCAAACCCAGATGCAACGGATTATCTGGTGCAATCCTGGGCGGATTCTGGCGGTAAAGACCTGGCCAAAGCTCCCTTTCTGATTACGCCGCCACTGTTTCGTCTTGATGCGAAGCAGGAAAACGTTCTGCGCGTCGTACGTACCGGCGGAAATTTGCCTGAAGATCGCGAGTCGATGTTTTGGCTGAATATAAAAGCCATCCCCTCCTCAAAAAAGGTGGCTGGGGTCAATACCCTGCAAATTGCGGTTAACACGCGCATTAAGCTGATGTACCGCCCGGCCTCCGTCAAGGGTAAACCGGAAGCGGTCGCGGATCAGCTTGAGTGGCACCGCGAGGGCAATGATTTAGTGGTTAACAACCCGACGCCGTTTTATATGAATTTCCAGTCGGTCACCCTTAACGGTCATAAGGTCGATAAAGCGACCTGGGCCGTACCAAAAACCGAAACCCATTTTGCGTTGCCTGCACATACCGGCGGTTCAACCGTGTCCTGGTCAATTATTACTGATTACGGCAGCATCAGCAAAACGCTCTCTGCATCCGTGCATTAATACCGTACCCAATAACGCACCTTATGATTACCTATTCTTCAACCCCAAGAAGGCAATTGCCTTCCGTTTATCGGATGCTTACGCTGCTGACCCTGCTATGCGGGTTAGCGGCCGTGGGTTTTTCGCAGCAAACGCGGGCGGATGATTATTTTAATCCAGCGTTGTTGGATGTGGATAATCCACAGCAGGGAAAAACCGATCTCTCCATTTATGAAAAAGGCCCGGGACAGGCGCCAGGGAAATATCAGGTCACGATCTTTATCAATAATAATAAAATTGATACACGCGACGTGACCTTTATATTGCAAAAGCAGGATAATGGAGAAAATTCCCTTCAGCCCTGCTTTACTCTGTCCGATTTAAAAAGCCTGGGTATTAAAACTGACGACTATCCTCAGCTTGCCGTGAAGGGCGCATGCGCGGATTTGCACGCCATACCGGCGGCGACGGCGACATTTCGCGTCAGCAACCAGCAGCTTCTGTTGAGCATTCCGCAGTCCGCGCTCGGTCAGGTTCCCCGTGGCTATATTGACCCAACAGAATTTGATGAGGGGATCACGGCGGGCATCCTCAACTACAGCGCCAGCGCCAGCCAGAGCCACGCCCGTCAGCAGGGCATGCAGGACAACAGCAGCCAGTACGTTAACCTGCGTCCGGGCATGAACGTCGGCGCGTGGCGCCTGCGCAACTATTCCACCTGGAGTCGCAGCACCAGCGGTCACGAAGAAGAGCAATCCTTTAACTCGGTCTACACCTATGCCCAGCGCGATATCGTGGCGTTAAAAAGCGATCTGACCGTAGGCCAAAGCAGCTCCCCGGCAGACGTATTTGACAGCGTTCCGTATACCGGCGCGCAGCTGAACTCCGACAACGATATGCTGCCGGACAGCGAAAAAGGCTATGCCCCGATCATCCGCGGCACGGCCCACAGTAATGCGCTGGTGGTGGTACGTCAGAACGGCTACGTGATTTATCAAAATACCGTTGCGCCGGGTGCATTTGAAATCAATGACCTGTATCCCACCGGCAGCAGCGGCGATCTCCAGGTCACCGTGAAAGAGACGGACGGCAGCGAACGTCACTTTGTGGTGCCCTACGCCTCCGTACCGGTCCTCCAGCGCGAAAAGCATCTGAAATACAGCGTCACTGCCGGGCGCTACCGCTCTTATGACAAAGACGTGGAAAAAACGCCCTTCGCTCAGGGGAGTGTCATTTATGGCCTGCCGTACGGATTCACCGCCTACGGTGGCGTGCAGCAAAGCAGCCATTATCAGTCACAGGCGCTGGGCACCGGTAAAAACTTTGGCGATCTTGGCGCGTTTTCTGTCGACGTGACGCGCGCCAAAGCGCTGCTCAAAAAACAGCAGGCCAGCAAGGGGCAATCCTGGCGTCTGCGCTACAGCAAAGATTTCGCGGGTACGGGCACAAACTTCGCTCTGGCTGGCTATCGCTACAACAGTAAAGGGTTTTACACCCTCGAAGACACCATGGAATCCTATACCCGCGCCGATGACTGGTCAGCACCGCAGCAGCGCCGCGCGCGTACCGAGGCCACCATCGATCAAACCCTCGGCGAAGGCTGGGGATCGTTTACGCTGAGCCTGGTCAAAGAGACCTACTGGAACCAGGGTCAGGACATGACCTCGATGAGCGTCAGCTATAACAACAGCTGGAAGGGAATCACCTACAGCATGAGCTATAGCCTCAACAAAAACACCAACAGCCGTGATGACGAAGGCGATTCGGTCAGTAACGATAACCTGTTCGCGCTGAGCGTGTCGGTACCGCTGGATCGCTGGATGAGCAACACCTGGGCCTCCTACAACATGAATAACAATAAAGACGGCACCACGCACACGCTGGGCCTGAACGGGACGGCGCTGGAGGAGAACAACCTTAACTGGAACGTGCAGGAAGGCTATGACTCATCAGAGAACGGTACCTCTACCAGTCTGAACGCCGATTATAAAGCCACCTACGGGGAAGTGAGTGGCGGTTTCAGCCAGGACAAATACCAGCGGACCACCAACGTCGGTCTGCAGGGGGGCATGATAGCCCACGCTAACGGCCTGACGCTGAGCCAGCCGCTGGGCGAGACCATCGCGCTGGTGAAAGCGCCCGGAGCCAGCGGCACGCACATCGCCAACCAGACGGGCGTGGAAACTGACTTCCGCGGCTATACCGTGGTGCCCTTTGTCACCGCCTATCGCCACAACACGATTTCGCTGGATACCGAAACGCTGCCTGACGAGGCTGACGTGACGCACGCTTCGCAGATCGTCACGCCAACCCGCGGTGCGGTGGTGCGGGCAAGCTTCAATACCCGCGTGGGTCATCGCGTCCTGATGACGCTGACGCACAACGGGAAGCCGCTGCCCTTCGGCGCAACGGTTACCACCGAGGATAAGGACAGCGAATTTATCGTCGGCACTGATGGCCAAACCTATCTTTCCGGAATGCCCGATCGCGGCAAGCTTTCCGTCTCATGGGGACAGGAAGCCAGCGACCACTGCGTTGCGGAATACACGCTCACGGATGAAAAAGAGAAAACAGACATTATTAACGCTGCCGCGCAGTGTCAGTAATCAACCGAGCAGGTTCACCTATGCAGCTTGTAAAACAATGCTTTTTCTTACTCATACTGGCAACCGCATCGCTGTTTATGCCGCATGCAAAAGCCACCTGTACGTCGCCGGATATGCCAAAGACCATTAACCTGTCCACGGTTTCCGTCTCCACCACGCTTCCCGTCGGCGCGACCATCCCCGGCACCGAACAGACGGTACACGTCGCGGGCCACTGTGATAATGCTGCAGATAAGGGTTTGGAGATCGTCTCCTGCTACTACGGCTACGGCACGGAAATTCCCGGCCTTTCCGGGGTCTATGAATCCGGCGTGAAGGGGGTTGGTATTGCGCTGATGAATGACAAAGGTCAGCGCATCAGCGGTGCGGGCGGGGTCACCTGTGACTCCCGCGGCACGCCAATTGGCTATGTCTCAACTGACGGCAACCAGACGTTCGATTTTAACGTCACGCTGGAGCTGGTAAAAACGGATACCGCCGTAGAATCCGGTACGCTAAATCAAAGCCAGACCGTTTTTGGCATTGGCGTTTTTGGTCACGAAGGCATCGGTTCACCCAACAATGTCAGCTATGCCGGTAACGTAAACCTTGAAAACGTCACCTGCTCCGTACTGCCAAAAAGCCTGACCGTCAACATGGGCGATTTCCCGGTCAGCGATTTCAACATGGTCGGCACGCTGGCGATGCCCGCGAAGGAGTTCAACATCACGGTGAACTGTAACTCCACCGTTCAGCCGGAATTTAAGGTCACCAGCAGCGACGGCTACGTACCCGGTTATCAGGGGGTGCTTAAGCTCACGCCGGAGGATGGCGTGGCAACGGGGGTCGGGATTGAAATGGTGATCGACAACGAGCTGGCAACGTTCGATACCTACACCCCAACTGAAACCCTGGCCTATGCCAACCAGACGATGGATATCCCGGTCAAGCTGAACTATTTGCAGGTGGCAGATGAAGTCACCCCTGGCCCGGCGAACGCCGTCGCCACCATTACTCTGGCCTATAAGTGATGAAAATGAAGAAACGTCTCTTTGTGCTGGCCGCGCTGGCCAGCACGCTCACCTTTCTGGCCCGGGCTGACGATATTCAGCTGCAAATGGTCGGTAACATTTATGCCAACACCTGCCTCGTGGACAGCGCCAGTAAGGATTTAACCGTTGATTTAGGCCAGGCGGCTTCCAGTGAATTCCACGACGTGGGGGATACCGGCGCGTGGAAAACCTTCAGCCTGAAGGTAACGCATTGTCCGAAATCCCTCGCCCTGGCGACTGCCTTCTTTTACGGTCAGGCGGATGCCACGCACCCAACCAAATTTGCCAACACGGGCAGCGCGAAGGGGCTGGCGCTGGAGCTGGCGGACAGCCAGGACCATATACTCATCGCACCGCAGGCCAGCTTTAACGCGCTGATTGACCAGAACGACCATACCGCCACCTTCCCGCTGGCCGCACGCTATTACGCCACCGCTATGCCTGTTACCGCAGGCACGTTCAGCAGCGTCGTTCAGGTGACCTTCACTTACCAGTAGGACCGCGCCCCTTAGCACGGATGCTTTTTCGACGCCCGGCAGCCTGTTTTGCCGGGCGTTTTTTTATCTCCGGTACCGACGGCTGTTCAATCGGGAAGACCGGTAGCGCGTTGAGCAGCCGCTGTCCATAATTTTTGGTCAGCAGACGTTTATCGTAGATCACCACTTCGCCCCAGCAGCCGTGGCTTCGAATCAAACGCCCCACCTGCTGAATCAGGTTAAACGATGCCGCAGGCAGACTCTGCACCTCAAACGGATAGCGGTTAAGGCTTTTCAGCCATTCGCCCTCGGTGATCACCACCGGGCTGTCGATGGGGGGGAAGGCAATTTTATGAATGTGGACCTGCGTCAGGTAGTCGCCTTTCAGGTCAAGACCTTCCGCGAAAGACTGCAATCCCACCAGCACGCTACGCTCGCCGTTATCAATGCGTTTACGGTGGGTTTCCACCAGCCTGTAACGCGGCTGGTCACCCTGCACCAGCAGGAGTAAACGCAGATCGGTGACGTGTTCCAGAAAACGCTGCATGGCGCGTCCACTGGCGAATAACACCAGCATGCCAGGGTATTTTTTACTCTCGACCTGTTCGCGGAAATAGGCCGCCATTTCCGCAATGTGCTGTTCTTCGTTGTCGATCAGCGGCTCAAACGTCATGCGCGGAATGACCAGCTTGCCCTGCTCGCAGTGGTTAAACGGCGAGTCCAGCGCCACAAAGCGGTCACCCGCTTTTTCTTTAAGCCCGCTCATCTCCTGCAAACGAGAAAAACTGTTCAAAGAACGCAGCGTGGCAGAGGTCACCACCACGTGCGGCACGCTGCGCCAGATCAGCTTTTCCAGCTGATCGGCCACGCGGATGCCCACGCAGTGGAAGAAGAGATGCACCTGCCCGTCCCGCACGTCGCGGGTGGCCCATTTGGTGACCGGCGCGCCTGATGCCTGCGCCATTGAGGCCAGCCGCCAGAGTTTGCTCTGCGCTTCGAACATGCCCAGCGCGCGGTTCATCTGTAGCAGAATACGGTGCAGACGCACCACGTCATGCGTGCCGGTTTTCTCGCTCAGATCGTTTAAGAACATCTCCGCCAGCCCGCGCAGCTTTTCAAGGTGCTTTGCCAGCTGCTGACAAATTTCCATCACCTCTTCCGGCAGTTCGCCCATCGCAAAGCGATGTTCCGCCTCCTGGGCTGCGGGAAGATAAAGGTTGAGGATGTTATTGAGCGAGGAGATCAGGCCGTAAACCTCTTCACAATGCTCGCTTAGCCGTTCCGGCACCGCCAGCGGCGGCGTGGTTTTCGGGCGGAACTGCTCCATGCAGGTTGCCACCAACTTGCAGAACAGATCCAGCTGCAGGCGGAACCAGGGCGCGGTGATCTCGGCGCTCATCTCCAGCGCGTCCCGAGCCACGTCGGGCAGATGGTGGCCTTCGTCGAGCACCAGCAGCAGATTTTTGGGCTCCGGTAGCACCGCCTCACTCTCCAGCGCGGCCATCACCAGCGCGTGGTTGGCGACAACCACCTCCGCCTCCTGAATTTCGCGCCGGGCGACAAAGAACGGGCACTCGCGGTAGTAGTGGCAGTTGCGGTTCAGACAGCTGGCTTTGTCGGTGCTGAGCCTGCGCCATAAGTCGTCGCTGATGGCCTGGCTGGTGTGATCCCGCAGGCCGTCCCACTTATAGCCGTCGAGTTCGGCTTTGAGTTTTGCACACTGCTCCTGCTCGGCCTTATTGTTCGGCGTCAGCTCGTCATCAAGAAACGCGAGCAGATCCTGTTGATTCGGCTCGCTGCTGGCGAGCGCCGCCAGGTTACGTGGGCACACGTAGCGCCCGCGCCCAAAGGCGGCGGTAAAGCGCAGGTCGGGGATGATTTTGCGCAGCAGCGGCAAATCTTTACTGAAAATCTGATCCTGAAGGGCCACGTTGGCGGTGCTGACCACCAGCGTTTTGTCCTCTTCCCGCGCGATGGCAATACCGGGAATGAGATATGACAGGGTTTTCCCGACGCCGGTCGGCGCTTCAATCGCCAGATGTCGCCCGTCGTCCCCGGCAAGCGTTTTTGCCACGTCAGCAATCATCTGCCGCTGCGGCGCTCGGGGGATAAAGTCGGGGATCTGCTGTTGTAGCGCCTTGTACCATGCGCCAATTTGCGCTTTCAGCGCCGCGGTTAAAGCCATCGAAAAACCTGAAATACTGTATAAACAGCCACTATTGTGGCACTTTCTCTTCGCTGCCGCAAAAAGAAAAGCCCGGCTTTACGACCGGGCTTCCAGATTACTGCGGGTTAGCAGGTTTACGCGGGCGGCGTCGACGCTGCCCTTCCCCTGCCGGTTTCCCTTCACCGCTGCGCCACGGACTTTCACCGGCCGGTTTGCTGTCGTTGTTGCGACGCGGGGGTTTGCCGGATGATTTCGGCGCGCCGCCTTCAGCACGACGCGGCTGCTGACCGCGACCACCGCCGCCCTGGCGACCGTTCTGAATCGGCTCCGCCTTGATGGACGGATCCACTTCGTAGCCCGGGGTTTCGATGCGTGGGATCTCTTTCTTCAGCAGACGTTCGATGTCGCGCAGCAGCTTGTGTTCATCGACGCAGACCAGTGACAGCGCTTCACCGGTTGCCGCCGCGCGGCCGGTACGACCGATACGGTGAACGTAATCTTCCGGGACGTTTGGCAGCTCGTAGTTTACTACGTGCGGCAGCTCTTCAATGTCCAGACCACGCGCGGCGATGTCGGTTGCCACCAGCACGCGGATGTCGCCAGATTTGAAGTCCGCCAGCGCACGGGTACGCGCACCCTGGCTCTTGTTACCGTGGATGGCGGCACTGCGGATACCGTCTTTATTGAGCTGTTCCGCCAGGTGGTTCGCACCGTGCTTGGTGCGGGTAAAGACCAGCACCTGCTGCCAGTTACCCTGGCCGATCATCTGGGAGAGCAGCTCCCGCTTACGCTTTTTATCAACAAAGTGAACGTGCTGTGTCACCTGCTCAGAGGCGGTGTTGCGACGCGCCACTTCCACTTCCAGCGGGTTATGCAGCAGCTTTTCTGCCAGCGCCTTGATCTCGTCGGAGAAGGTGGCAGAGAACAGCAGGTTCTGACGACGCGCAGGCAGCTTGGCCAGCACGCGACGGATGTCGTGGATAAAGCCCATGTCGAGCATGCGGTCGGCTTCGTCCAGCACCAGAATTTCAATCTGATCGAGCTTCACCGCGTTCTGGTGTTCGAGATCCAGCAGACGGCCCGGCGTTGCCACCAGCACGTCCACGCCGCCGCGCAGCTTCATCATCTGTGGGTTAATGCTGACGCCACCGAAAACGACCAGCGAGCGAATGTTGAGATAGCGGCTGTAGTCACGCACATTCTCACCAATCTGCGCCGCCAGCTCACGGGTTGGGGTCAGGATCAGCGCACGAACCGGACGACGGCCTTTGGCGTGCGGCTGGTTTTTTACCAGCAGCTCTAACAGCGGCAGCGTAAAGCCCGCGGTTTTACCGGTGCCGGTCTGGGCGCTGGCCATCAGGTCACGCCCCTGAAGAACGGCGGGGATCGCCTGCTGCTGGATGGGGGTTGGCTCAACGTAGCCCTGCTCTGCGATGGCACGCAGAATTTCCGGGTTCAGGCCAAGGGAATCAAAAGACATAAAAACTCCGAACCGCCCCGACCATCACAGGTGTAGTTTTCAGGGAGATATAACGAAAAGGGGAAGGACAAAAACCACAATGTCGTGAAGGTGCGGAGTGTAGCAGCTTTTGTGACGTGGCGCATAAAATATCCCAGCACGAACGCTCGACGGTTCAGCAATTCGGGGCTATTTTTAATCAATCGATTGATTGATTTTTAATGCCGCCATGAATACGACCCCAACGACAACCAAAGGTGAACAGGCCAAAAGCCAGCTGATTGCTGCCGCGCTGGCGCAGTTTGGCGAGTATGGCCTGCACGCGACCACGCGAGATATCGCCGCCCAGGCCGGGCAAAACATTGCGGCGATCACCTACTATTTTGGCTCAAAAGAGGATTTGTACCTCGCCTGCGCCCAGTGGATTGCCGATTTTATCGGCACACATTTTCGTCCGCACGTTGAAGAAGCCAGCGAGCTGTTGAGCCAGCCGACGCCGGATCGTGACGCTATCCGGCGGCTTATCCTGAATGCCTGCCATAATATGATCCGCCTGCTGACGCACGACGATACGCTCAACCTGAGTAAGTTTATCTCCCGCGAGCAGCTCTCCCCTACAACTGCCTATCAGCTGGTACACGATCAGGTCATTGCTCCGATGCATACCCACCTGACCCACCTGATCGCCGCCTATACTGGGCGGGACGCCAGCGATACCGTGACCATTTTGCATACCCATGCCCTGCTGGGTGAAATCCTTGCCTTTCGTCTGGGGCGGGAAACCATCCTGTTACGCACCGGCTGGACACAATTCGATGAGGATAAAGCCGCGCAGATTAGCCAGGTCATCACCTGTCATCTCGATCTGATCCTGCAAGGCTTAACGCAAAGGAGCCTGAAGTCATGAAAAAACCTGTCGCCATCATTCTGGTGGTTGTTGTTTTGCTTGCCGCGGGCGTCGGTGGCTGGCTGTGGTATCAGAGCCATCAGGACCGGGGCCTGACGCTGTACGGTAATGTGGATATTCGTACCGTGAATATGAGCTTCCGCGTGGGTGGCCGTCTCGCCTCGCTGAGCGTTGACGAAGGCGATGCCATTAAACGCGGGCAGACGCTGGGCATGCTGGATAAAGCCCCCTACGAGAACGCCCTGATGCAGGCCAAAGCCGGCGTTTCCGTTGCCCAGGCGCAATATGACCTGATGCTGGCGGGTTATCGTGACGAAGAGATCGCCCAGGCCGCCGCTGCCGTTAAGCAGGCGAAAGCTGCCTACGACTACGCGCAGAATTTCTATAACCGTCAGCAGGGGCTGTGGAAAAGCCGCACCATTTCAGCCAACGATCTGGAGAATGCGCGTTCATCCCGCGACCAGGCGCAGGCGACGCTGAAATCCGCGCAGGATAAATTAAGCCAGTACACCACCGGTAACCGCCCGCAGGACATTGCCCAGGCCAAAGCCAGCCTTGAACAGGCGCAGGCGCAGCTGGCCCAGGCAGAGCTGGATCTGCATGATACAACCCTCATCGCCCCGTCTGACGGTACGCTGATGACCCGTGCCGTGGAGCCGGGCAGCATGCTCAGCGCGGGCAGCACCGTATTAACGCTCTCCCTGACCCGCCCGGTCTGGGTGCGCGCCTACATTGACGAGCCAAATCTCGGCCAGATGCAGCCGGGCCGCGAGCTGCTGCTCTATACCGATGGTCGTCCGGATAAGCCGTATCACGGCAAAGTCGGCTTTGTCTCCCCCACCGCCGAATTCACCCCGAAAACCGTTGAAACGCCGGACCTGCGTACCGACCTGGTGTACCGTCTGCGCATCATCGTCACCGATGCGGACGACGCGCTGCGTCAGGGCATGCCCGTTACCGTAAAAGTGAACAACGGGGAACGACATGAATGACGCGGTTATCCAGCTCAACAATCTGGTCAAACGCTTCGCAGGGATGGACAAACCGGCGGTCGCCCCGCTGAACTGCACCATTCAGAAAGGCTATGTGACCGGCCTGGTCGGCCCGGACGGCGCAGGCAAAACCACGCTGATGCGGATGCTGG
Organism: Enterobacter kobei; assembly: GCF_001729765.1. NCBI lineage: Bacteria > Pseudomonadati > Pseudomonadota > Gammaproteobacteria > Enterobacterales > Enterobacteriaceae > Enterobacter > Enterobacter kobei. The sequence continues at coordinate 1,392,670 of NZ_CP017181.1, read as the reverse complement.
CCGGTTTGCTAAAGCCGGATGAAGGCACAGCCAGCGTGCTTGGCCTTGACCCCATCAAAGACGACGGCGCGCTCCACGCCATGCTCGGCTATATGCCGCAGAAGTTTGGTCTGTATGAAGATCTGACGGTGATGGAAAACCTGAACCTGTATGCCGACCTGCGCAGCGTGACCGGCGAAACCCGGCAGAAAACCTTCGCCCGCCTGCTTGAGTTCACCTCCCTCGGCCCGTTCACCGACCGGCTGGCGGGCAAGCTCTCCGGCGGGATGAAGCAAAAGCTGGGGCTGGCCTGTACGCTCGTCGGCGAACCAAAGGTCCTGCTGCTGGACGAGCCCGGCGTCGGCGTGGACCCCATCTCCCGCCGTGAGCTGTGGCAGATGGTGCACGAGCTGGCAGGCGACGGGATGCTGATCCTCTGGAGCACCTCCTACCTCGACGAAGCGGAACAGTGCCGGGACGTGCTGCTGATGAACGAAGGCGAGCTGCTTTATCAAGGCGAGCCAACGACGTTGACGCAGAGCATGGCCGGACGCAGTTTCCTCCTCCACAGCCCGCAGGAGTCCAACCGCAGGCTGCTGCAGCGAGTGCTGAAACTGCCGCAGGTGAGCGACGGGATGATTCAGGGTCGGTCCGTGCGCGTAATCCTCAAAAAGGAGGCCACCGTCGAGGATATTCGCCGCGCGCCTGGCATGCCTGAAATTGAAATGGCAGAGACGGCGCCGCGCTTTGAAGATGCGTTTATCGACCTGCTGGGCGGTGCGGGGACATCGGAATCGCCTCTCGGCGCGATCCTCCACACGGTTGAAGGTACGCCGGGCGAGACGGTGATTGAAGCCAAATCCCTGACCAAAAAGTTCGGCGATTTCGCCGCCACCGATAACGTCAACTTTGCGGTAAAACGCGGCGAGATTTTTGGCCTGCTCGGGCCGAACGGCGCGGGGAAATCCACCACCTTTAAAATGATGTGTGGCCTGCTGGTGCCGACGTCCGGCAAGGCGCTGGTGCTGGATATGGATCTCAAAGTCAGCTCCGGCAAGGCGCGCCAGCATCTGGGCTATATGGCACAGAAATTCTCGTTGTATGGCAACCTGACCGTCGAGCAGAATCTGCGCTTTTTCTCCGGCGTGTACGGCCTGCGCGGGCGCGCGCAGAACGAGAAAATCCGCCGCATGAGCGATGCCTTCGGGTTAACGAATATTGCCTCCCACGCCACCGACGAACTGCCCCTCGGCTTTAAGCAGCGCCTCGCGCTGGCCTGCTCGCTGATGCACGAGCCCGATATTCTTTTCCTCGATGAGCCGACCTCCGGGGTGGATCCCCTCACCCGCCGCGAGTTCTGGCTGCATATCAACAGCATGGTGGAGAAAGGGGTGACGGTGATGGTGACCACCCACTTTATGGATGAGGCGGAATACTGCGACCGCATCGGGCTGGTCTATCGCGGCAAGCTGATTGCCCACGGCACCCCGGACGACCTGAAAAACCAGGCCGCCGACGATGCCGTGCCAGACCCGACCATGGAGCAGGCGTTTATCACCCTCATCCACGACTGGGATAAGGAGAATGCCCATGCGCAGTAACGCCCTTTCCTGGCGCCGGGTGCGCGCGTTATGCATAAAAGAGACGCGGCAGATCGTGCGTGACCCGAGTAGCTGGCTGATTGCGGTGGTGATCCCCCTGCTGCTGCTGTTCATCTTTGGCTACGGCATCAACCTCGACTCCAGCAAGCTGCGGGTCGGCATTTTGCTGGAGCAGCAGAGCGAAGAGGCGCTGGACTTCACCCACGCCATGACCGGCTCGCCGTACATTGACGCCACCATCAGCGATAACCGGCAGGCGCTGATCCAGAAGATGCAGGCCGGGAAAATTCGCGGGCTGGTGGTCATCCCGGTGGATTTCGCCGCCAATATGGCGCGGGCGAATGCCGACGCGCCGATCCAGGTGATTACCGACGGCAGCGAACCGAACACTGCGAACTTCGTTCAGGGCTACGTGGAGGGGATCTGGCAGCTATGGCAGATGCAGCGTGCCGAAGACCGGGGGGAGACGTTTGAACCGCTCATCGACGTGCAAACACGCTACTGGTTTAACCCTGCCGCTATCAGCCAGCACTTTATCATTCCGGGCGCGGTGACGATTATCATGACGGTGATTGGCGCGATCCTGACCTCGCTGGTGATCGCCCGCGAGTGGGAGCGTGGCACCATGGAGGCGCTGCTCTCCACAGAAGTGACGCGCGTCGAGCTGCTGCTGTGCAAGCTCATCCCCTACTATTTCCTCGGCATGCTGGCGATGCTGCTCTGCATGCTTGTCGCCGTCTTTATCCTCGGCGTGCCGTACCGCGGCTCGCTGGTGGTGCTGTTTTTTATCACCAGCCTGTTTTTACTCAGCACGCTGGGGATGGGGCTGCTCATCTCCACCATCACCCGCAACCAGTTTAACGCCGCGCAGGTGGCGCTCAACGCCGCCTTTTTACCGTCGATTATGCTGTCCGGGTTTATTTTCCAGATAGACAGTATGCCAGCGGTGATCCGCGCCGTGACCTACATCATTCCGGCGCGTTATTTCGTGAGCACGCTGCAAAGCCTGTTCCTGGCGGGGAATATTCCGGTGGTGCTGATTATCAACACGCTGTTTTTAATGGCGTCAGCGGTGATGTTTATCGGATTGACGTGGTTGAAAACCAAACGGCGTCTGGATTAAGGAGCGAACATGTTTCACCGACTATGGACGTTAATACGAAAAGAGCTGCAATCCCTGCTGCGCGAGCCGCAAACCCGCGCCATTCTGGTTTTGCCGGTGCTGATCCAGGTGTTGCTGTTCCCCTTTGCCGCGACGCTTGAGGTGACCAACGCCACCATCGCCATTTACAACGAAGACAACGGTAAACATTCCGTCGAGCTGACGCAGCGCTTTGCCCGTGCAAAAGCGTTTACCCATATCCTGCTGCTGAAAAGCCCGCAGGAAATCCAGCCGACCATCGATACGCAAAAAGCCCTGCTGCTGGTGCGCTTCCCGGCAGATTTTTCCCGTAACCTGGATACCTTCCAGACCGCGCCGATGCAGCTTATCCTCGACGGGCGCAACTCTAACAGCGCCCAGATTGCGGCCAACTATCTGCAGCAGGTGGTGAAGAATTATCAGCAGGAGCTGATGGACGGCAAACCAAAGCCCAACAACAGCGAGCTGGTGGTGCGTAACTGGTACAACCCGAATCTGGACTACAAATGGTTTGTGGTGCCGTCGCTGATCGCCATGATCACCACCATCGGGGTGATGATCGTCACCTCCCTGTCCGTCGCCCGCGAGCGGGAGCAAGGTACGCTGGATCAGCTGCTGGTTTCCCCGCTCGCGACCTGGCAAATCTTTGTTGGCAAAGCGGTGCCGGCGCTGATTGTCGCGACATTTCAGGCCACTATCGTGCTGGGCGTGGGAATTTGGGCCTATCAAATCCCGTTTGCCGGTTCGCTGGCGCTGTTTTACTTCACGATGGTGATTTACGGGCTGTCGCTGGTGGGGTTTGGGCTGTTAATTTCGGCGCTGTGCTCGACGCAGCAGCAGGCGTTTATCGGCGTGTTTGTCTTTATGATGCCAGCGATTTTGCTCTCCGGGTACGTTTCCCCTGTCGAGAACATGCCGGTGTGGCTGCAGGACATCACATGGATAAACCCGATACGCCACTTCACGGACATTACCAAGCAGATCTATCTGAAGGATGCGAGTCTGGATATTGTCTGGGGGAGTTTGTGGCCGCTACTGGTCATAGCGGCCACGACGGGGTCAGTGGCGTACGCGATGTTTAGACGCAACATTGCGTAGCTTTTTCTCTTTGGTGAGCAATGAGACCACCGCAGGCCCTGCAAGGATTGCGAGACCCGCCAGGGCCAGCAGCAGGTTGTTTTGCAGCACGCGTGACAGCAGCCAAAGCACAATCATCGCGGCACCAAAGTACCAGGTGGTGGTGAGCTCTTCGAGCACATCACCCACCTCGCGCCAGCGCGCTTCATGGTGGCGCTGTAAGAACAGCATCGACAGCACGGTGACGCCATAGAGGACGCATAGCCCCAGGCCAACACGCACCAGCGTGCCGCTCATCCAGCCCATCACCAGTACGGCCACGACCAGTAAATGCAACATTATCTGCCAGCAACTTAACCCCGTTGCGACACGAACACGTTGTTGCCACTTCATGGCTTCTCTCCTGAAGGATTTTATCTGCTTAATCAGACTACCGCACTTTACGGAAAATTCCGTAACGCCGCATCTTTTTGTGACGCCGACTACACTTTATTTTCATTGGGATAGTCACTCAGGAAGGGGCTTATGACTCAAAAAATGCAGCATTTCTCGCTTAAAGTGCTGACGATAAACATTCATAAAGGCTTCACAGCATTTAATCGCCGCTTCATTTTACCGGAGCTGCGCGACGCGGTTCGCACCGTCAGCGCGGACATTGTCTGCCTGCAGGAGGTGATGGGCGCGCACGAGGTGCATCCCATGCATTTCGAGAACTGGCCCGATACGCCGCACTATGAATTTCTGGCCGACACGATGTGGAGTGATTACGCCTACGGGCGCAACGCGGTCTATCCGGAAGGCCATCACGGGAACGCGGTGCTGTCACGTTTTCCTATCGAACATTATGAGAACCGGGACGTTTCCGTGGGTGAGAGCGAAAAGCGCGGGCTGCTATACTGCCGCATCGCGCCACCGGCACTCACGGTGCCCATTCATGTCGGTTGCGTGCATCTTGGCCTGCGCGAAGCCCACCGTCAGGCGCAGCTACAGATGCTGGCTGACTGGACCAATGCGCTTCCCGACGGAGAACCCGTGGTCGTGGCCGGTGATTTTAACGACTGGCGGCAGCGCGCGAACCATCCTCTGAAAGTCAATGCAGGGCTGGAGGAGATTTTTACCCGGGCCCATGGTCGCCCGGCACGGACGTTCCCGGTGCGCTTTCCCCTGCTGCGCCTGGACCGTATCTACGTGAAAAATGCCCATGCCAGCAGCCCGACGGCGCTGGCCTTACTTAACTGGCGACATCTGTCCGACCATGCCCCGCTCAGCGCGGAGATCCACTTATGAAATGTTCCTGGCAGGAAGGCAACCGGATCTCGCTGCTGGTCAACGGCGACGAGTATTACCCGGCCGTCTTTAAGGCGATTGATAACGCTAAGCAGAGAGTGATCCTCGAAACCTTTATCTGGTTCGAGGACGACGTGGGCAAACAGTTACACAGCGTACTGCTGCGTGCCGCCCGGCGCGGCGTCAAAATTGAAGCGCTGCTGGACGGCTATGGCTCACCGGACCTCAGCGACGGGTTCGTGAATGAACTGACCGCTGCGGGCGTGGTGTTCCGCTACTACGATCCCGGCCCGCGCCTGTTTGGCATGCGTACCAACCTTTTCCGGCGGATGCACCGCAAAATTGTGGTGGTGGATGAGACGGTGGCGTTTGTCGGCGGCATTAACTACTCCGCTGAACATATGTCCGACTACGGCCCGGAAGCAAAACAGGATTACGCCATTCGCATTGAGGGCCCGGTAGTACAGGACATCGTATTATTCGAACTGGAGAACCTGCCGGGGAAAGAGGCCGTTCGCCGCTGGTGGAAACGCCGCCATCGCCCGGAGGAGAACCGCAAGCCCGGCGAAGCGCAGGCCCTTTTCGTCTGGCGCGATAACGGCGAGCACCGGGACGATATTGAACGCCATTACCTGAAGATGCTCGCCAACGCGAAGCGCGAAGTGATCATTGCTAACGCCTACTTTTTCCCGGGCTATCGCCTGCTGCATGCCATGCGTAATGCGGCCCGGCGCGGCGTACGGGTGAAGCTGATTGTGCAGGGCGAGCCGGATATGCCGATAGTCAAAGTTGGCGCGCGGCTGCTGTATAACTATCTGGTCAAAGGCGGCGTTCAGATCTACGAATATCGCCGTCGGCCGCTACATGGCAAAGTCGCGCTGATGGACGATCACTGGGCCACCGTCGGCTCCAGCAACCTGGATCCGCTGAGCTTATCGCTGAATCTCGAAGCTAACCTGATCATCCACGATCGCCAGTTTAATCAGACCCTGCGGGATAATTTGCAGGCCCTGATTGTTAACGACTGCGTGCGCGTGGATGAGTCTATGGTGCCGAAACGCACCTGGTGGAACCTGGGCATCAGCGTAGTGGTGTTCCACTTCCTGCGTCATTTCCCGGCGATGGTCGGCTGGCTGCCAGCGCATACGCCGAAGCTGGCGCAGGTGGACCCGCCGGTACAACCCGAAATGGAAACCCAGGACCGCGTTGAAGCGGAAGATGGAGGCAAACCCTGATGTCGAAATCACATCCGCGCTGGCGGCTGGCGAAAAAAATTCTCACCTGGGTGTTCTTTATTGCGGTCGCCGTGCTGCTGGTAGTGTATGCCCAAAAAGTTGACTGGGAGGAGGTGTGGAAAGTTATCCGCAACTACAACCGGATGGTGCTGCTGGGCGCGACAGGGCTGGTGATCGTGAGCTACCTGATGTACGGCTGCTACGACCTGCTGGGCCGGGCATACTGCGGCCACAAGCTGGCTAAACGCCAGGTGATGCTGGTGTCGTTTATTTGCTACGCCTTCAACCTGACGCTGAGTACCTGGGTCGGGGGGATTGGCATGCGCTATCGCCTCTACTCGCGTCTCGGGCTGCCGGGCGGGACCATAACACGCATTTTTTCCCTGAGCATCACCACTAACTGGCTGGGCTATATTCTGCTCGGCGGGGTGATTTTCACCATCGGCGTGGTCCAGCTGCCCGCGCACTGGTACATCGATGAAGCCACGCTGCGTATTCTCGGCATCGTGCTGCTGCTGATTATCGCTTTTTATCTGTGGGCCTGCGCGTTTGCTAAACGCCGTCATATGACCCTCAGAGGGCAGAAACTGGTATTGCCGTCGTGGAAGTTTGCCATGCTGCAGATGGCGGTATCCAGCGCTAACTGGATGGCGATGGGAGCAATTATCTGGCTGTTGATTGGCGAGGACGTGAATTACTTCTTCGTGCTGGGCGTGCTGCTGGTGAGCAGTATCGCCGGGGTTATTGTGCATATCCCGGCGGGGATTGGGGTGCTGGAGGCGGTGTTCATTGCGCTTCTGGCCGGAGAGCATGTTTCTCAGGGAGCGATTATTGCCGCCCTGCTCGCCTACCGCATGCTCTATTACTTCCTGCCGCTGGCGCTGGCCACGGTCTGTTATCTGGTGCTGGAGAGTCGGGCGAAGAAACTACGGGCGAAGAATGAGAGGATGTTAGCGAAGTGAATAAGTCGGGTGGCTGCTTCGCCTTACCCGACCTACGGTTCGCGTTTCGTAGGCCGGGTAAGGCGAAGCCGCCACCCGGCAAAACAACCTTAACGACGGTTGCCGAAAATACGCAGCAACATCAGGAACAGGTTGATGAAGTCCAGATAGAGCGTCAGCGCGCCCAGAATCGAGTATTTGCGCAGGTTTGAACTGTCGCGCACGTCGATCTGCTCGCCGATGTTTTTCAGCTTCTGGGTGTCATACGCCGTCAGCCCAACGAAGACCACCACACCAATGTAGGTCACGGCCCACATCAGCGCTTCACTCTTCAGCCACAGGTTCACCAGCGACGCCAGCACAATCCCGATCAGCCCCATAAACAGCATGCTGCCGAAACCACTCAGGTCACGTTTGGTGGTGTAGCCGTAAAGGCTCATCGCGCCGAACATCCCGCCGGTTACCACAAACGTGCTGGCAATGGAGGAGTAGGTGTAGACGATGAAAATACTGGAAAGCGTCAGCCCCGTTAGCGCCGAATAGAGCATAAACAGCGTGGTCGCCATCCCCGCACTGAGCTTTTGCACCAGCCCGGAGAGGACAAACACCAGCGCCAGCTGCGCGATAATCAGCCCAAAGAAGGTGATTTTGCTGGAGAAGATAAACATCATCAGTTCAGGCGTGTTCGCCGCATACCACGCGATAAACGCGGTAAGCAGCAGGCCAACTGTCATCCAGCCGTACACCTGAGCCATATACGTCTGCAGGCCGCTACGGGTCTGCTGTACTATTGAATCGGAACGCGGAAATCGGTCCATGATTCACTCCTGATTAAGATTAAGTAGACACACACGTTAAGATTAACACATCCACGTCAACCGACTACCAACGGCTGGCGGCTTGTTTATCGCTATCGCGGGATTCCACCCAGCGCTCCCCTTCCGGCGTCGCTTCCCGCTTCCAGAACGGCGCTTTAGTTTTGAGGTAATCCATCATGAACTCCCCTGCCGCAAACGCGCTGCCGCGGTGCGCGCTGGTCACGCCCACGAAGACAATCTCTTCGCCTGGCCACATCTCGCCGATGCGGTGGATCACCGTGACGCGCCCGAGCGGCCAGCGGCCTCGCGCTTCTTCCACAATGGCCGCCAGCGATTTCTCCGTCATGCCCGGGTAGTGCTCCAGCGTCAGCGCCTTTACGCTGTCACCGAGGTTGTGGTTACGCACCTTGCCAGTGAACGTCACGACCGCGCCGTCTTCGTCACGTTCGGCCAGCCAGTCATATTCTGTCCCCACGTTAAAACGCGCCGGGCTCACCAGAATTCGGGTCTCAGCCATCTTAACCCCCTGTGACCGGCGGAAAGAAGGCCACTTCATCCCCTGCGGTTAGTGGATGGCTGAACTCAACCAGCGTCTGGTTCACGGCGGCCAGCAGCTTACTTTCGTCCAGCGCCAGCGCCCAGCGTTCGCCCTGTGCGGCCAGATGCGCACGCAGGGCGGCGACGTTTTCAAAAGAGCCCTCCAGCGTCAGGCTGTCGGTATTCACCAGCTCGCGCACCTGGGCAAAAAAGAGCACCTTAATCATGGCTGTCCACCTTAAAATCACCGGATTTGCCGCCGCTTTTTGCCAGCAGGCGAACCGGGCCAATCACCATATCTTTCTGCACCGCTTTACACATGTCGTAGATGGTCAGCGCGGCAACGGAGGCTGCCGTCAGGGCTTCCATCTCAACGCCGGTCTTCCCGGTTAAGCGGCACAGGGACTCAATGCGCACCCGATTATGCTCCGGCTGCGCCTGCAGGTTCACTTCCACCTTGCTAAGCATCAGCGGATGGCAAAGGGGAATGAGGTCCCAGGTGCGCTTGGCGGCCTGAATACCGGCGATGCGGGCGGTGGCAAAGACGTCACCCTTGTGGTGGCTGCCGTCGATAATCATCGCCAGCGTTTCCGGCTGCATGGTAACGAACGCTTCCGCGCGCGCCTCGCGCACCGTTTCCGCTTTGGCGGAGACATCCACCATATGCGCTTCGCCGGCGGCGTTAATGTGGGTCAGTTGTGACATAGCTTATTTCTTTAAATGGGGATGGAAATTACACGGACGGGTACGGGCATCCAGCTGCGGGGCGATGATGTTTTCCCATGCGGTGCGGCAGGCTTTGGTCGAGCCCGGCATGGCGAAAATCAGGGTGTTGTTGGCCACCCCGGCGACGGCGCGCGATTGCAGCGTGGAGGTACCAATCTCCTCAAAGGAGAGCATGCGGAATACTTCGCCGAAGCCTTCCACTTCGCGGTCAAACAGCGGGATCAGCGCTTCAGGCGCCTGATCGCCTGCGGTAAAACCGGTGCCGCCGGTGATCAATACCACCTGCACTTCATCGCTGGCAATCCACTGCGAAACCTGCGCGCGAATGGCGTAGCGGTTCTCTTTCACAATCGCTTTATCGACGATGTGATGCCCCGCATCATGGGCCGCCTCGCGCAGCCAGTGGCCGGACGTATCATCCTCTTCGCCACGGCGGTCGGAAACGGTAAGAATAGCAATGCGTGTCGGGATAAATTCTGCGCTTACCTGACTCATCTTCTGATTCCTTCTTAAGCCTGATCACCCGCCAATATAAGACAGGTTCTGAGTAATGCCGGTGTTGCCCTGATGCAGGAAGTGGGTCTGTTTTTTGTGCGTCAGCGCTTCAGAAATGCGCGCTTCAAGCGCTTCCTGCTGAGTATCGTCTTCCAGCAGATCGCGCAGATCTACGCCGCCGTCGCCGAAGAGGCAGAGATGGAGCTTGCCCACGGAGGAGACGCGCAGACGGTTACAGCTGGCGCAGAAGTCTTTCTCATAGGGCATGATAAGCCCAATCTCACCCTCGTAATCCGGGTGGCAGAAGACCTGCGCCGGGCCGTCGCTGCGCTGGCGGATCTGGTGGATCCAGCCGCGTTTGAGCAGCTCGTCGCGCAACACCATGCCGGAAATGTGATGGCGGCGGAACAGGTCACTGCCCTCACCGGTTTCCATCAGCTCGATAAAACGCAGCTGGATTGGGCGAGATTTTATCCACGCCAGGAAGGTATCGAGCTGATGATGGTTCACATCACGCATCAGCACCGTATTGACTTTGACTTTCTCGAACCCGGCCGCAAATGCCGCGTCGATGCCGTCCATCACCTGGCGGAACTTGTCCTGGCCGGTAATGGCGTGAAACTGGCGGGCATCGAGGCTGTCCACGCTGACGTTGATGGCGGTTAAGCCCGCGTCGCGCCAGGTCGCCACATCACGCGCCATCCGGTAACCGTTGGTGGTCACCGCAATCTGGCGGATATGTTCGTTTTCACGCACGGCGGCAATGATGTCGGGGAAATCACGGCGCAGAGAAGGTTCGCCTCCGGTCAGCCTGACCTTTTCGGTGCCAAGCCCGGAGAACGCGCGCGTAACGCGGCGCACCTCATCCACGGAGAGAAAGCCGTTATTGGTGACGCTGCCCGGTTTGTAACCGTCGGGCAGGCAGTAGGTGCAACGGAAGTTGCACACATCGGTAATAGACAGACGTAAGTAATAAAACTTACGCGCGAAAGCATCAGTCAGTTGTGAAGCCATGTACACCTTTCCAGATACGGGAGGCACAGTCATTTCTTTCTGTACCCTGGTGGCAGATCCGCCACGGCCAGAGCGCCATATCTTTCGACACAGGCACAAAGGCTAGAGTGTATGTTTTCAAATTCGAAAACGTGGTTATGGCGATAGTAGCGCGGAAATTCTCACTTCGCCATCATCGCCTTTCGCTATATAATTATGTATATAGCGACTCAATCGTGCATTTTCGCTACAGATTACCTAAAAACCTTCTTTTCGCATTGATATACGTCATTTTGCTTCGTATGAGGCATCGTCTTTTAGGGGTAGTTCAGGTAGTGTTACGCAGATCAAACGTGATAAGGAATTGGTATGCGCAATCGCACTTTTGCGGATCTTGACCGAGTGGTCGCTCTTGGCGGAGGCCACGGTCTGGGCCGGGTGATGTCCTCTTTGTCGTCACTGGGCTCAAGGCTGACAGGGATAGTGACAACCACCGATAATGGCGGCTCAACCGGGCGGATCAGACGTGCCGAAGGCGGCATCGCCTGGGGGGATATGCGCAACTGTCTCAACCAGCTGATTACCGAACCGAGCGTCGCATCAGCGATGTTTGAGTACCGTTTTGGCGGTAATGGGGAACTTTCCGGGCATAACCTTGGAAATTTAATGCTTAAGGCGCTGGATCACCTGAGCGTGCGCCCGCTTGAAGCCATCAACTTGATACGAAATCTGCTGAAAGTGGATGCGTTCCTGATCCCGATGTCTGAACAGCCGGTGGATTTAATGGCCATTGATGCTGACGATCACGAAGTGTACGGCGAAGTGAATATCGACCAGCTTCTGCTGCCGCCAAAAGAGCTGATGACCTACCCGAGCGTACCGGCAACGCGTGAAGCCGTCGAAGCGATTGGCGAAGCGGATTTAATCCTGATTGGCCCGGGCAGTTTTTATACCAGCCTGATGCCGATCCTGCTGGTCAAAGAGCTGGCGCAGGCGCTGCGTCGCACCCCTGCTCCGATGGTTTACATCGGTAATCTGGGGCGTGAGCTGAGCCCGGCGGCGGCAAGCCTGTCGCTGGCAGACAAACTGAGCCTGGTGGAGCAGTACGTCGGCAAGAAAATCATCGACGGCGTGGTGGTTGGGCCTAAGGTGGATGTCTCCGGTATCGGCGAGCGGGTGGTGATTCAGGTGCCGCTGGAGGCCAGCGATATTAAATACCGCCACGACCGCCATCTGCTGCGCGAAGCGCTGGAGAAGGCGATTCAGGCGCTGGGTTAGGTTCGTTTTATGCGGCCTGTTGCCCTCACCCCGGCCCTCTCCCACAGGGAGAGGGAGAAAACACATCACCAACTCACGATGCCGCAATAAACAAATCCCGCAGCTGATGAAGCTGATCGCGGATCTGTGCCGCCTCTTCGAACTCCAGGTTCTGGGCGTGCTGCATCATCTGCGCCTCCAGCTCGTGGATCTTCTGCTGCAGCGCTTTCGGCGTCAGTACGACGGTATCTTCTTCCACCACGGAACGCGCCTTGCCGCGGCCTTTCGCTTTGGTCTTCGCAATGTTCTGACCGAGCGCCAGCATATCCACCACTTTCTTGTTCAGCCCCTGCGGAGTAATGCCGTGCTCTTCGTTATAGCGCTGCTGTTTCTCACGGCGGCGTTCCGTTTCGCCAATCGCTTTCGCCATCGACGGGGTAATTTTGTCGCCGTAGAGAATCGCTTTGCCATTGACGTTACGCGCGGCGCGGCCAATGGTCTGGATCAGCGAGCGCTCGGAACGCAGGAAGCCCTCTTTATCCGCGTCCAGAATCGCCACCAGCGAGACTTCCGGCATATCCAGCCCCTCTCGCAACAGGTTGATCCCTACCAGCACGTCAAACTCACCCAGACGCAGATCGCGGATGATCTCCATACGCTCCACGGTATCGATATCCGAGTGCAGATAACGCACCTTCTCGCCGTGCTCTCCCAGGTACTCCGTCAGGTCTTCCGCCATACGCTTGGTGAGCGTGGTCACCAGCACACGCTCGTTGATGGCGGCACGCTTGCGGATCTCAGAGAGCAGATCGTCCACCTGGGTCGCCACCGGACGCACTTCGATAATCGGATCCAGCAGCCCGGTCGGACGAACCACCTGATCAATCACCTCATCGCCCGATTTCTCCAGCTCGTAGTTGCCCGGCGTGGCCGACACGTAGATAGTCTGCGGCGCCAGCGCCTCAAACTCTTCAAACTTCATCGGCCGGTTATCCAGTGCCGACGGCAGACGGAAGCCGTACTCCACCAGCGTCTCTTTACGCGCGCGGTCACCGCGGTACATCCCGCCAATCTGCGGAATGGTGACGTGGGATTCGTCTATCACCAGCAAGCCGTCGGCCGGGAGGTAGTCAAAAAGCGTCGGCGGCGGCTCACCCGGCCCACGACCTGAGAGGAAACGGGAGTAGTTTTCAATACCGGAGCAGTAGCCGAGCTCGTTCATCATCTCCAGATCGAACTGGGTTCGCTGGCTCAGGCGCTGCTCTTCCAGCAGCTTATTGTTCGCCAGAAGCACCTTACGGCGTTCAGCCAGCTCCACTTTGATCTCTTCCATCGCCTGCACGATACGCTCGCGCGGCGTCACGTAGTGCGTTTTAGGGTAGATGGTAAAACGCTGGATCACCGACTCAACGTGACCGGTTAGCGGGTCAAACAACGATAAACGTTCAACCTCTTCATCAAACAGCTCAACGCGCAGCGCCATATCGTCCGATTCCGCCGGGAAGATGTCGATCACCTCCCCGCGCACGCGGAACGTTCCGCGCTGAAATGCCTGGTCGTTACGGGTGTACTGCAACTCCGCCAGTCGGCGCAAAATCGCACGCTGATCGATGATCATCCCCTGCGTCAGGTGGAGCATCATCTTCAGATAGAGGTCCGGGTCGCCCAGGCCGTAAATCGCCGAAACCGACGCCACCACAACCACATCGCGACGCTCCAGAAGCGCCTTGGTCGCCGACAGTCGCATCTGCTCGATGTGTTCGTTCACTGAGGCATCTTTCTCGATGAAGGTGTCAGAGCTCGGCACATAGGCTTCCGGCTGGTAGTAATCGTAGTAGGAGACGAAATACTCAACGGCGTTCTCCGGGAAGAACTCTTTCATCTCGCCGTAAAGCTGTGCCGCGAGGGTTTTGTTGGGGGCAAGCACCATCGTAGGGCGCTGCAGATCCGCGATCACGTTGGCGATGGTGAACGTTTTACCGGAACCGGTTACCCCCAGCAGCGTCTGGTGCGCAAGCCCATCTTCCAGCCCCTCTTCCAGACGACGGATCGCCCCAGGCTGATCGCCAGATGGACGGAAAGCAGAATTCAGTTTGAACGGTTTACTCATGGGCGACGACCTGATGACGTTATAAGCGGCAGGTGAGTAATTTTACTCGTTGTTGCCAGGAATGCCAGTAAAAAACACTGGATGAAAAACCAGTATCATGTCAGGATATTTAGCATAGCGGCTTAAGGATTAGCGCGTTAATGGATAAAATTTCGACTCTGACGAGATAAAAAACCAGTCAACGTGGGTTATCCCCAGAACTTTTTCTTTTTTAACATTTGTCAAGCCAGGTTATGAGAGTTTTATGGCAGCGCGTGACACTTTCATTACGGTAATTGCTTTTATCTAAGCAATTAAATTTTAAACGATATTTTCTAAAGCCGCGTTTCGCGTCAATTTGGGCGAAAGCCGCGTCTTCTCTCGCTTATCGCGTGTTTTCTAACTCTAATGCACATGGTTATCCACAGGAATAGTGGATAACTGCTTCCAGCCCGTGCAGAGTGCCGCTCGGCAAATTCCCGGATTTTCCCACGGGACGGCAACAAAAAATTTTTATCGCTATTTTTTGTCGATAAACAGTTGCGTCATTCATAACCACCTGATGGGATCTTGCTCACATTTCCGCCATTTTCCCCTGCACCACGACTCAACACCGCCAGCACCGTCGATGTGCAATTCCCGGTTTCCTTACCCCACTTAGTGGTGGAACATTCTTAAAAAAGCCGCTTTTTTAATCACTTCACGGTTTCTGGCAGGGGTTTTGCACAATCAAAAACCGAGCATCACCGACACATTTTTAAGGAGAGAAAGATGTTGAGTCTGCGTGCAGTGAATCAGTTTTACGGAAGCCAACATACGCTATGGAACGTGGATTTAGATTTTCCGCAAGGGATGTGTACCGGCGTTGTTGGCCTGCCAGGGATGGGAAAAACCACCCTAATGAATTGCATTGCCGGGAAAGTGCCCGTGGATAGCGGCACCATCATCTGGCATGAAGCGGGTGCGCCGCCGCGTGATTTACTCAGCCAGACGGCCGAACAACGTTCCGGACCGGGGATTGGCTATGTCCCGCAGGACAGGCGGATTTTTTCTCAGCTGACGATTGAGGAAAATTTGCACATTGCCATGCGGGCGATGGATAAATCCGACCCGGCAGCGAAAAGTGAAGTGTACGAGCTCTTTCCCGAACTTTACGCGCTGCGTCAGACGCGAGGCAACGCCCTTTCGCCAGAGGCGCAGTATCAGCTTGCTCTGGCAAATGCGCTGGTCAATCGCCCGCGTATGTTGATTCTGGATGAACCTATGCACGGTGCCGGCCAGGGCTTTGCCCATAAGCTTGCACAACTGCTGGTACGGCTAAACCGGGAGCTTGGGATGACGGTGCTGCTAGCAGAACAGCAGCTGTCGTTTATCCGCCGGGTAGCGGATCGGTTTTGCATGCTCTACCGCGGACGTAACGTGGCACAGGGCCACGTTAACGAACTCAACGATGAGCTTATTGCCCACTGGATGTCGCTGGAAGCAAGACGCTGAGGTCAAGATACTGACCGGTTTCGGCCTGTTCGGCATCGTCCGCAAGCCAGGGGATCTCCCCCAGGAATGGCGCGGGGAGCACCCGTTTGAGGGTCGTCAGATACTCATGGTGTCGCTTGCCCGGCGTGACCACGTCGTTGGCTATCCAGCCCGCGAGACGCAGCCCTGCCTGCTGAACGGCCTGCGCCGTCAACATGGCGTGGTTAATACAGCCGAGCTTGACGCCGACAACGAGTATGACCGGGAGTTGCTCGGCCTGCACCCAGTCAGCAAACGTCTGGTCCTGAGAGAGCGGCGTAAACCACCCGCCTGCACCTTCCACCAGCACCCAGTCGGCCTGGCTTTCCAGGGTTCGTAACCCGGCAGAGAGCACGGTAAAATCAATCGGACGGCCTTCATCGGCGCTGATAATGTGCGGCGAGGTAGGCTCGGCAAAGGTATACGGGTTCACCGCTGAATAGGCGAGTTCGAGCGTGCTGTTACGCTGAAGCGCCAGCGCGTCGGTGTTACGTAACCCCTCCGCCGTCATCTCGCTGCCGGAAGCCACAGGCTTATACCCGGCGGTGTTTTTCCAAAGCTTTCGCGCCGCCTGCAAAAGGGCAGCGCTGGCAACCGTCTTGCCCACTTCCGTATCCGTCCCGGTGACAAAATAACGTTCAGTCACGTTCAATAATCCCATGAAAAAGTTGATAAGAGAGCGGGAACTGGCCCCGCTGCTGCGGCCAGGCCAGCTCAAGGCGCTGCAGCTGGCCCCGGGTCAGCGGTTTTTTCTCGCGCCCGGCATGCAGATGCGTGGCGCCAATGCCCTTCAGCGAGCGCATCGCGCTTAAAGCATCGCTAAAATCGAGAGTGATGGTCTGCACCGTACTGCGACAGCGCCAGCCTGCCAGGGCCTGCGTAACCTGCTCATATGACAAAAAGCGGTTGGCGTGCGGCTGTTCATCCACCGACTGCCATGCCTGATTGAGCTCCGGTAACGAGCTTTCCAGTAGCGTGGTAAACGCCACCTTGCCGCCCGGGCAGGCGACGCGGTAAAGCTCGCTCAACGCCTGCGGCAGGCTGCTGCACCACTGCACCGCCAGATGGCTCCAGACCAGATCGAATTGCGCGTCCGCCAGCGGAATCGCCTCGATATCCGCCACCAGATAACGATGCGCAGCCTGCTGCTGGCGCGCCTCATCCAGCATAGCGGGAGACAGGTCGATGGCCGTCACGTGACTTCCCGCCTCGCGCCAGAGTCGGCTATTCCCGCCGGGGCCGCACCCGGCGTCAAGCACCTGGGTAAAGCGCCTCTCGCCGAGCAACGTCATCAGCCCCTGTGCGCTCTGGCGCTGCAGTTCATCGTGCTGTGAATAGCTGCGCGCGGCCCGGCCGAACGCCGCCGCAATGGCCTGCTTATTGACTGGCAACATGCAGCGCCTCCAGCAGTGCAGCAATATCCTCGGTCTCGTGCGCCGCCGTCAGCGTGAGCCGCAGACGCGCCGTGCCCGGCGGTACGGTGGGCGGACGAATAGCCGTGACCCACATCTCCCGATCGCGCAGCGTTTGTGCCAGGGAGAGCGCCTGCGCGTTTTCCCCTACGATCACCGGCTGGATGGCACTTTGCGAATCAGTACTGCGGAAAGGAAGCGCCGCCAGTCCCTGACGGAAGCGGCAGATATGCTCTGCCAGCCGCTGGCGACGTTCCTCCCCTTCTGCGCTACGAATGACGGCCAGGGACGCAGACAACGCCACGGCCTGCGCCGGTGGCATGCTGGTGCTGTAGATCAGGTGCCGGGCAAACTGCAGCAGATAGTCTGCAACGGACTCACTGCACAGTACGGCGGCGCCACTCACGCCAAAGCCTTTGCCGAAAGTGACTATCAGCAGCTCCGGTCTGACGCCTTGCTGGTGAACACTTCCCCGCCCTTCATCACCCGTCACGCCGATACCGTGGGCATCGTCGACCAGCAGCCAGGCATGTTGCTGTCTGGCAGCCTCGTGCAGTACGGCAAGCGGTGCGCTGTCGCCGTCCATGCTGAATACCCCTTCTGTGACCACCAGCTGTTGCCCCTCGCACGGTTTATCCAGCAGCGCAGCGAGTTGCCCCGCATCGTTATGGGCAAAGCGGCGCAGCTGAGCCGGACTCAAACTTGCCGCTTCCAGCAGCGAGGCATGGCTTAAGCGGTCGGCGACAATGCGGTCGTCCTTCCCCATCAGGGCGGTAATCACCGCCTGATTGGCGGCAAAACCCGAAATAAACAACAGCGCGCGCGGGTAGCCCAGCCAGTCGGCAAGCGCCTCCTCCAGCGCCTGATGTGCCGGGGTGTAGCCGCTAACGTGCCCCGATCCACCGCTGCCCACGCCAAACCGCTCTGCCCCCTGCTGCCAGGCGCGAACGATAGCCGGATGCTGGCTAAGACCGAGATAATCGTTACTGGAGAAGTTACGGTAACGCCGACTGTCGCGGGTCAGAAAACGGCCTGCGCCGTTTTCGACCACCTTGCGTACGCGAAACGCATCAGTCGCCCGACGCTCGTCGAGCGCCGACTGGATACGTGCCTGCCAGGTCATACTGCTGCCGCGTTGTAGAACTGGTCGGTGTCGGCATTGAAAATCTGCTGCTCCAGCTGCTGCTGTTGCTCGTTATCGCCCGTCAGCACCTCGGTCTGATGCGGGTTCAGCCCCAGCTTGCGGAACAGCTGAACATCTTTGTCTTCCTCCGGGTTCGGCGTGGTCAGCAGCTTGCAGCCGTAGAAGATGGAGTTGGCCCCGGCCATAAAGCACATTGCCTGGGTCTGCTCGTTCATCTGCTCACGGCCCGCAGAAAGGCGTACATAAGAGGTCGGCATCATGATGCGCGCCACCGCGATAGTGCGAATAAAATCAAACGCGTCCACGTCCTCGTTATCCGCCAGCGGCGTGCCTTTGACCTTCACCAGCATGTTAATCGGGACGCTTTCCGGCGGCGTTGGCAGGTTCGCCAGCTGCAGCAGCAGACCCGCACGATCTTTCACCGTTTCACCTAAGCCCACAATACCGCCGGAACAGACTTTGATCCCCGCGTCACGCACTTTGTCCAGCGTATCCAGACGCTCCTGATAGGTGCGCGTGGTGATGATGTTGCCGTAAAACTCCGGCGAGGTATCGAGGTTATGGTTGTAGTAATCCAGTCCTGCCGCCGAGAGGCGCTGCGCCTGTTCTTCGTTCAGCGTTCCGAGCGTCATACAGGCTTCGAGGCCCATCTCCTTCACCCCTTTCACCATCTGCTCCAGATACGGCATATCGCGATCGTGCGGGTTCTTCCACGCCGCCCCCATGCAGAAGCGGGTCGAGCCGGCGTTTTTCGCCTTACGCGCGGAGTCGAGCACCTGCTCTACTTCCATCAGGCGTTCGGATTCAAGACCGGTTTTATAGCGTGCGCTCTGTGGGCAATATTTGCAGTCTTCAGGACAGGCGCCGGTCTTGATCGACAGCAGCGTGCTGACCTGAACATGGCGCGGATCGAAGTGCTGACGATGCACCTGTTGGGCTTCAAACATCAGCTCAAGGAAAGGTTTATTGAATAATTCAGTAACTTGCGACATCGTCCAGCGTGCGTGGTGAGCCATCGGGCTTCTCCAAAGGGTTTTGTTAATTTTCGGTTCGGTTTATACTCGTAAACCTAAAACTTTTCAAAATGGTTTACAAGTCGATTATGACCCAGGACGATCTCGCCTTCGACAAGCAGCATATCTGGCACCCTTACACCTCCACCACCCGCCCTCTTCCCGTCTATCCGGTGGCCTCGGCCCACGGCTGCGAGCTGCACCTTGCCAGCGGTGAACAGCTCGTCGACGGGATGTCCTCCTGGTGGGCGGCCATTCACGGGTATAACCACCCGCGCCTGAACACGGCGATGAAGGCCCAGATTGACCAGATGTCGCACGTCATGTTTGGCGGGATCACCCATCAACCTGCGGTGGATTTGTGCCGTCGCCTGGTGGCAATGACCCCTGAATCGCTGGAGTGTGTCTTCCTGGCCGATTCCGGCTCCGTGGCGGTGGAAGTGGCGATGAAAATGGCGCTGCAGTACTGGCACGCCAGAGGCGAAACGCGCCAGCGCTTCCTCACGTTCCGCAATGGCTATCATGGTGACACCTTCGGGGCGATGTCGGTCTGCGACCCGGATAACTCCATGCACAGCCTGTGGAAAGGGTACCTGCCGGAAAACCTGTTCGCGCCTGCCCCGCAAAGCCGCTTCGACGGCGAGTGGAACGAGATGGACATGGTTGGCTTCGCGCGACTCATGGCGGCACATCGTCATGATATCGCCGCCGTGATCCTGGAGCCGATTGTGCAGGGCGCAGGCGGAATGCGGATGTATCATCCGGAATGGCTGAAGCGTATTCGCAAGATGTGCGACCGCGAGGGCATTCTGCTGATTGCCGATGAAATCGCCACCGGCTTTGGCCGCACCGGGAAGCTGTTTGCCTGTGAGCATGCGGGTATCGCCCCGGATATTTTATGCCTGGGCAAAGCGCTGACTGGCGGCACCATGACGCTCTCGGCCACCCTCACGACCCGTCATGTTGCCGACACCATCAGCGACGGCGACGCGGGCTGCTTTATGCACGGTCCGACGTTTATGGGCAACCCACTGGCCTGCGCCGTCGCCAGTGAAAGCCTCGCCATACTGGAGAGCGGCGAGTGGCAGACGCAGGTCGCGGTGATTGAAGCGCAGCTGAAAGACGAGCTGAGCGCCGCCTCGGGTGCCCATTTTGTGGCGGACGTGCGCGTGCTGGGCGCCATCGGGGTAATTGAAACCACGCATCCGGTGAATATGGCGGCGCTGCAGCGCTTCTTCGTTGAGCAGGGCGTCTGGGTGCGGCCTTTCGGCAAGCTGATCTACCTGATGCCGCCGTATATCATCACTGCTGAGCAGCTGCGTAAGCTCACCGCCGCGGTAGTCGACGCGGTCAACATACCCGCGCATTTCACGATTTAGCCCTATGCGTTACACTTCGAGAACGAGTGATTAACGAGGGTAAACCGTATGAAAATCATCAGCAAAGATCTGCGCGACGGCGAAAAGCTGCCGGAACGCCACGTTTTCAACGGCATGGGGTATCAGGGCGATAATATCTCCCCGCACCTGGCGTGGGATGAGGTTCCGGCTGGCACGAAAAGCTTTGTCGTGACCTGTTACGACCCGGATGCACCAACCGGCTCCGGTTGGTGGCACTGGATCGTAGCAAACCTGCCTGCCGACACGCGCGTGCTGCCGCAGGGTTCCGGCTCCGGCCTGGTCGCCCTGCCGGAAGGCGCTATTCAGACGCGCACTGACTTTGGTAAAGCGGGCTACGGCGGCGCGGCGCCACCAAAAGGGGAAACCCACCGCTATATCTTCACGGTGCATGCGCTGGATGTGGACAAGATTGAGGTCGATGAAGGCGCGAGTGGCGCGATGGTAGGCTTTAACGTGCATTTCCATTCGCTTGGTAGCGCGTCGATTACGGCGATGTATTCGTAAAAAAAGCCGGGTGGCGACTACGCCTTACCCGGCCTACATTTTGCACTCGTAGGCCCGGTAAGCGCAGCGCCACCGGGCACGAATCACAGCACGGAAGGTAGCAGCCCTACCAGCCGTCCCTCTTCCAGAAGCTGCATCGCTTTATCAATGTCCGGCGCAAAGAAGCGGTCGTCATCGTAATGCGATACGTGCTCACGAAGCGCCTGACGCGCCTGCTCCAGCAGCGGGCTGGATTTCAGCCCTTCACGCAAATCAATACCCTGACTTGCCGCCAGCCATTCCACCGCCAGCACGCCGCGGGTGTTGGCGGCCATCTCCCAGAGACGACGTCCGGCAGCCGGGGCCATCGAGACGTGGTCCTCCTGGTTCGCCGAGGTTGGCAGGCTGTCGACACTGTGCGGGTGCGACAGCGCTTTGTTTTCACTCGCCAGCGCGGCAGCCGTCACCTGGGCAATCATAAAGCCCGAGTTGACCCCGCCGTTACGCACCAGGAACGGTGGCAGCTGCGACATATGTTTATCCATCATCAGCGCGATACGGCGTTCTGACAACGCGCCAATTTCGGCAATGGCCAGGGCGATATTATCCGCCGCCATCGCCACCGGCTCGGCGTGGAAGTTACCGCCGGAGACCACCTCGTTTTCCTGGGCGAAGACCAGCGGGTTATCGGATACCGCGTTGGCCTCTATCAGCAGTACCTCTGCGGCCTGGCGCAGCTGCGTCAGGCACGCGCCCATCACCTGCGGCTGGCAGCGCAGAGAGTACGGATCCTGCACTTTTTCACAGTTGTGGTGTGAATCCGCAATTTCGCTGGTGTCGGTGAGCACGTGGCGATACATGGCGGCGGCGTCAATCTGGCCGCGCTGGCCGCGCACCTCGTGGATGCGGGCGTCGAACGGACGACGCGAACCCAGCACGGCTTCAGTAGTGAGCGCGCCGCACACCACCGCCGAGGCAAACAGATCCTCCGCTTCAAACAGGCCGCGCAGCGCGAAGGCGGTCGACGCCTGCGTGCCGTTCAGCAGCGCCAGCCCCTCCTTCGCCGCCAGGGTGATCGGGGCTAAACCGGCTTTTTTCAGCGCCTCTTTGGCAGGAAGCCATTCGCCCTGCCAGCGTGCCTGCCCTTCCCCCAACAGAAGCAGCGACATATGCGCCAGCGGCGCAAGATCGCCGGAGGCGCCGACGGAACCTTTCGCCGGGATCCACGGATAGACGTCGGCATTAACCAGCGCCATCAGCGCCTGGATCACGCTCAGGCGAATGCCGGAGAAACCGCGCGCCAGGCTGTTGATTTTAAGCACCATCATCAGACGGACAATCTCGTCATCCAGCGGCTGGCCGACCCCCGCCGCGTGAGACAGCACCAGCGAACGCTGTAAGTTTTCCAGATCGTGCGTTGCAATGCGCGTTTGTGCCAGCAGACCAAACCCGGTGTTGATCCCGTAAGCCGTGCGCCCTTCGGCAACAATGGCCTCCACGCAGGCAACGCTGTCGTTAATGGCGGCGTGGGCACTTTCATCAAGCGAGAGCGTAACCGGCTGACGCCAGGCGTTTCGCAGCTGTTTAAGCGTCAGGGAACCGGGCGTAAGTGTTAAGGCGTTCATTCATGATTTCCTTGTGTGGCAGGGATCATCGGCAGGTTTAGCCCCTGCTCTTTGGCACAGTCAATAGCAATCTCGTAACCCGCGTCCGCGTGACGCATCACGCCGGTGGCCGGGTCGTTGTGCAGCACGCGAGCGATACGCGCGGCGGCTTCATCGGTACCGTCACAAACGATAACCATCCCCGAGTGCTGGGAGAAGCCCATTCCCACGCCACCGCCGTGGTGCAGCGAGACCCAGGTCGCGCCGCTGGCGGTATTAAGCAGGGCATTCAGCAGCGGCCAGTCTGAAACGGCATCCGAGCCGTCGCGCATGGCTTCCGTTTCACGGTTAGGGCTGGCAACGGAGCCGGAATCAAGGTGGTCGCGACCAATGACAATCGGTGCGGAGACTTCGCCGCTGCGCACCATTTCATTGAAGGCCAGACCCAGTTTTTGCCGCCACTCCAGACCGACCCAGCAGATACGCGCCGGCAGGCCCTGGAAGTTAATGCGCTCGCGGGCCATGTCCAGCCAGTGGTGGAGATGTTCGTCATCCGCGACGATCTCTTTCACTTTGGCATCGGTTTTGTAGATATCCTCCGGGTCACCGGACAGAGCAACCCAGCGGAACGGCCCAATGCCGCGACAGAACAGCGGGCGAATATAGGCAGGCACGAAGCCCGGGAAGTCGAAGGCGTTCGTCACGCCCATCTCTTTCGCCATCTGGCGGATGTTATTGCCGTAATCGAAGGTCGGAATGCCCATCTTGCTGAAGGCCAGCATCGCGGAGACGTGTTCAGCCATCGAACGTTTCGCGGCAAGTACCGTGCCTTCCGGGTCGGTTTCCGCTTTTTGCTGGTATTCTTCCCACGTCCAGCCGTTTGGCAGGTAACCGTGCAGCGGGTCATGGGCGCTGGTCTGGTCGGTGACGAGATCCGGGCGAACGCCGCGGGCGACAAGTTCAGGCAGAATCTCTGCCGCGTTGCCGCACAGGGCGATCGACACCGCTTTGCCTTCCGAGGTGTATTTTTTGATGCGCGCCAGCGCATCGTCGAGATTATCAGCCTGCTCGTCGACGTAGCGGGTACGCAGACGGAAATCAATGCGGCTCTGCTGGCACTCAATGTTAAGCGAGCAGGCGCCAGCAAGCGTGGCAGCCAGTGGCTGCGCGCCGCCCATACCGCCGAGACCGGCAGTCAATACCCAGCGGCCTTTCAGCGAGCCGTTATAGTGCTGGCGACCGGCTTCCACGAAGGTTTCGTAAGTGCCTTGCACAATCCCCTGGCTGCCAATGTAGATCCAGCTCCCGGCGGTCATCTGACCATACATCGCCAGCCCTTTGGCATCCAGCTCGTTGAAGTGTTCCCACGTCGCCCAGTGCGGCACCAGGTTAGAGTTGGCGATCAGCACGCGTGGCGCGTTTTTATGGGTTTTGAATACGCCGACCGGCTTGCCGGACTGTACCAGCAGGGTTTCGTCGTGTTCGAGATGAGTCAGGGATTTTACAATTGCGTCATAGCATTCCCAGTTACGCGCGGCGCGGCCTATACCGCCGTAGACCACCAGCTCGTGGGGGTTCTCCGCCACCTCAGGGTCGAGGTTATTCATCAACATGCGCAGCGGGGCTTCGGTGAGCCAGCTTTTGGCGGTAAGCGTGGTGCCGCGCGCGGCGCGGACATCCTGCTGGCGGTGTTTACCTGACGACATTGTGTGCTCCTCATAAAGGACAGATGATGCATTTAGATATACTTGTATAGACAAGCACACACAAGGTCAGATTTAACAAAAAAGATACAATTTTGTTATATTGCGTTAGCGATCACGCTTATAAAACTTATGACATAAAATGGCCCTGCAGCCGGTAACGGTTACCCGGGAAAAGCAGCCTGGCATGGGAGACAATCTGCGATGATGACCAGGTTCGACGGCGGATCAGCAGGCACGGATCGTGCTCTTTAATGCGCAACCGTTCACATTCCTGCGGCGTGGCGCGCACAGCCTCCACAATGTGTTCCCCTTCCGTCAGCGGTGCGACCAGCGAGAGGTACGCATGCGGCGTGGTTTGGGTGTAATCCTGGCTCAGATACTCCGGTATCCGCTCTGCGTTAACGCAGCGATCTTCAATCTGTACCGGAATGTCGTTCTCAAAATGCACCATCACGGAGTGGAAGATGCGGCTCCCTTCTTTAACATTCAGCTCGGCGGCCTGCTCGGCGCTCGCCTCGGTCTCTTCGAGCACCAGCACCTCGCAGCGGTGCTGATGATTTCGCGAGTGTATCTCATCGGCAATACTGCGGATTTCAAACAGCGCCGACTGACCTTTGGGCTCCGCCACGAAAGTGCCGACCCCCTGCAGGCGCACCAGAAGACCTTCATCGGTCAGTTCGCGCAGCGCCCGGTTGATGGTCATCCGACTAAATCCAAATTGCGCCACCAGCTCGGCCTCGGACGGAATACGATCGTGAGGGCGCCAGACACCGGTAGCAATTTTTTCGCTGATAGCCTGCTTCACCTTTTCGTAGAAAGGCGCAGGAGGGCTCGACTGCGCCAGGGGCGAGCGTGAAAACATCATGACTCCTTAAATAGGGTTATGCCCACCAGTGAGCAATTTGCCAGGCCAGACGAGCGGCAAGCTTCGCGCCCTGTCCGTCCCTGTCGTACTGCGGGTTAAACTCTACCAGATCGGCGGCCTGCAGCTTACCGCTGCGACAGATTTGTTCGATAACCGGCAGAAGATCCAGCGCCGGTACCCCTAACGCCGCAGGGGCGGATACGGCAGGCATTTCGCTCGCCGGCAGAACGTCGAGGTCAATAGTCAGGTAGACCCGATCGGCCTGCGCCAGCACCTTTTCCAGCGCAGATAACGCATCGCGTCTGAAATGCCAGTCCTCCACCAGCGTGACGTTCAGGCGTTCCGCTTCATCCCAGAGTGCCTGCGTGTTGGCTGCCCGGCTGACGCCAAAGCAGGCGTAGCGAAACGCCCGACCGTGGTCCTCGCAGTAATGGGCCAGTTGACGAAACGGGGTACCGGATGTTGCACGCTCGGCCTTGCGCAGATCGAGATGGGCATCAAGATTAATCACCGCCACGCGCTCGTTCGGGAAGGCATCGAGAATGCCCCGACCATGCGCCCAGGCGGTCTCGTGCCCGCCGCCAAAGATGAGCGTGCGCATCCCGGACTGCTGGCAGGCCGTCACCGCATCGCTTAAAACCCGCTGTGCCGCTTCAAGTTCATCACCTTCGACATACACGGACCCCATATCCGCAAGCCGTTCGTGTCCCTGATGGCTGGCCATATTCGCCAGCGCGTTGCGCAGGATATCAGGGGCCTGCACGGCGCCAGGCCTGCCCTGATTGCGTTTAACCCCTGCATCGCATTCAAACCCGATCAGCGCGATGCCAGAGGAAAGCGGCGTAAACTGCGCCTGCTGCTGTATCGTCTGAAAGATACGCTTTGCATTGCTGGCCTCGGCGCTGTCGTCACGCCCCTGCCAGACCGTTTCGGCTACGGGCCGCCATAACCTCATACTGCCTCCCCACGGAAAATACGCTGATACAACGGATTGCGACCCGGTTCATAGACCATCTCAACCGGATGGTCAGCATCCCAGACGATAAAATCGGCCACATACCCCGCCTGCAATTGCCCGTGGGTTGCGCCGCGACCCAGCGCCTGCGCGGCGTGTCGCGTGACGCCAGCCCAGGCCTCTTCAGGGGTCAGGCCAAACTGGACGCAGGCCATATTCATCGCCAGGTGCAGGCTCGCAAACGGGCTGGTGCCGGGGTTATAGTCGGTGGCCACCGCCATCGGCACTCCCTGTTTTCTGAGCTGTTCAACCGGCGGGCGCTGGCGCTCCTGAAGGAAATAGAACGCGCCGGGGAGCAATACCGCCACCGTACCGCTTTGCGCCATCGCCTGAATGCCTGCGTCGTCGAGATATTCGATATGATCCGCTGACAGCCCTTTATACTGGCTGACCAGCGCCGCACCGCCCTGATTAGACAGCTGCTCAACATGCCCTTTCACCGGAATACCCAGCGCGGTGGCGGCCTGGAAAAGGCGCTCGGTTTGCGACGGGGTAAAGCCGACGTTTTCACAAAACACATCTACCGCTTCAAATAACGCTTTTTGCCACAGCGTGGGCATGATCTGCTCGCAGACCAGCGTGAGATACGCATCCGGATCCTGTCGGTATTCCGCAGGGACGGCATGTGCCGCCAGAAGCGTCGGGCTAATCTCGACCAGATTACTCAGACTAAGCTGGCGAGCAACCAGCAACATTTTCTCTTCGGCATCCGCGTTAAGTCCGTATCCCGATTTAATTTCTATGGTCGTCACGCCTTCATTCATCAGACGCTCTAGCCGCTGCTGCGCCAGCTTCAACAGGGTTTCCGGCGAACTGTTGCGTGTCGCAGTCACGGTGGCGTTAATCCCGCCGCCCTGCGCGCTGATGGTTTGATAAGAGACACCGTTCAGGCGCTGCTCCCACTCTGCCGCGCGGTCGCCGCCAAACACCAGATGGGTATGGCAATCAATCAGCCCCGGCGTCACCAGACGCCCCTGTAGATCGATGCAGTGACGGTGTCCGGAAGGAATGTCAGATTCAGGGATCACGGCCAGGATGGTTTGACCGCGCACGACCAGGGCGTGTTGCGCTTTCAGACCATAGGGTGCGGAGGCATCGGGAACCATCGTTGCCAGTCGCGCATTTCGCCATATTACATCGTCAGGATGAAGCTGCATGGGCATTCCACTTGTCATAGGTTGTATAGACATTTATTTTCATCCGCCGTCTGCTGTCAACCGTTCTGGTAGAAAATGTTATTTATTTGTGATGACTTTCCCGCCTCCCGGGGGTAAAAAATGCAACTTTTACCCTTTTTATCTTCCCGTTTCGCTCAACTTAGTATAAAAAAGCAGGCTATTTCGTCTATCCCGTTTAAGACTTGCATACCCAGGAGCTCCACCTTGAACATTTCCAGGATTTCCCGTCTGGCGTTAGCGCTCGCCTTTGGCGTGACCTTATCCGCATGCAGTTCAACACCACCGGATCAGCTGCCTTCTGAGCAGGTAGCACCGGGCACCGCGTCCCGCCCGATTTTGTCCGCTGATGAAGCGAAGAACTTCGACCGTGCCCACTACTTCTCAGCGATGGATCCTAACGCTGCGCCGTGGACACCGTCTTCTATTAACCTGCCGAAACAGCCTGACTTCGTGGTTGGCCCGGCTGGCGCCCAGGGCGTAACGCACACGTCCATTCAGGCAGCGGTTGACGCGGCCATTACCAAACACAGCGCCTCTCGCCAGTACATCGCGATCCTGCCGGGTGAATACGAAGGCACCGTGTATGTTCCGGCCGCACCAGGCAGCATCACCCTTTACGGTCTGGGCGAAAAAGCAATCGACGTGAAAATTGGCCTGGCGATTGATTCCGAAATCGACAGCACCACCTGGCGTCGCCTGGTGAACCCGGCCGGTAAATATATGCCAGGTAAACCGGCGTGGTACATGTTTGATAACTGCCAGAGCAAGCGTTCCGCTACCGTTGGCCTGATGTGCTCGGCGGTATTCTGGTCCCAAAATAATGGCCTGCAGCTGCAAAACCTGACCATTCAAAATACCCTCGGCGACAGCGTCGATGCCGGTACCCACCAGGCCGTCGCGCTGCGTAGTGATGGCGATAAGGTGCAGATTAACAACGTCAACATTCTGGGTCGTCAGAATACCTTCTTCGTGACCAACAGCGATGTTAAGAACACGCTGCAGAACAACCGCCTGACCCGTACGCTGGTAACCAACAGCTACGTTGAAGGTGACGTGGATCTGGTGTCCGGTCGCGGCGCGGTGGTATTTGAAAACACCGATTTCCGCGTGGTGAACTCGCGCACTCAGCAGGAAGGTTACGTGTTTGCGCCAGCAACACAGTCTAACCTGTTCTACGGCTTCCTGGCCGTTAACAGCCGCTTTAACGCTGCCGGTGACGGCGTGGCACAGCTGGGTCGCTCCCTGGATGTGGACTCTGCCACTAACGGTCAGGTCGTGATCCGCGACAGCGTGATCAACGAAGGCTTTAACATGGCGAAGCCGTGGGCTGATGCCGCGATCTCCAAACGTCCGTTCTCCGGCAATACCGGTGCGGTGGATGATAAAGGGAACGTCCAGCGCAATCTGAATGACGCGAACTTCAACCGCATGTGGGAATACAACAACCGCGGTCTGGGTAGCAAGGTGGTTGCAGAGCCGAAGCAGTAAGCTGTTTTGCCGGGTGGCGGCTTCGCCTTACCCGGCCTACAGAGATAAAAAAAACCTCGCATTCGCGAGGTTTTTTGTTTCAGGCCACCTAGTGAGCGTTGACCAGGACCCACATCGGTCCCTGGCCTACGGCGTAGCGTCCTTTTTCTTCCAGCAGACCCTGTACGCCTTTGATTTCATACAGCGCGATATGGTGGGATTTCTGCCCTGCCGCAATCAGGTATTTACCGCTGTGATCGATATTAAAGCCACGCGGCTGAGTTTCCGTTGGCTGGAAACCTTCAATGGCCAGCACGCTGCCATCTTCGGAGACGCTGAAGACGGTAATCAGGCTGGAGGTACGGTCGCAGGCATACAGATGACGGCCGTCAGGCGTAATGTGGATATCCGCCGCCCAGCGGGTGTCAGAGAAGTCAGACGGCATCATATCCAGCGTCTGCACGCATTCGATCTGACCGTTTGGATCTTTCAGCTCCCACACGTCTACCGAACTGTTCAGTTCGTTTACCACATAGGCATACTGCTGGTTCGGGTGGAAGACCATATGGCGTGGGCCTGCGCCCTCAACGGTAGTCACTTCAGCCGGGTTTTGCGCCACCAGGTGACCATCGTCGCTCAGGGTAAACAGGCAGATGCGATCCTGCTTCAGTGCAGGCACCCACAGCGTGCGGTTGTCCGGAGAGATATTCGCCGAGTGACACCCTTCCAGTCCTTCCACCACGTCGACTGTGTCGACCGGAATGCCGTCGTCAAGGCGGGTCACGCTGACGCAGCCCGCATTGTAAGAGCCGCTAAAGATGAAACGCCCTTTACGATCGGTCGAGATGTGGGTCGGGCTGCCCGGCAGCGGCGCTTCGGCAGTGTAGGTCAGCGCGCCGTCGTCCGGCGAGATGCGGTAGGCCAGCACCCGGAACTCAGGACGTACGCCAACATAGAGAAAACGTTTATCCGGGCTGACGACCATTGGCTGTACTTGCCCCGGAACATCAACAACCTGAACCAGCGTGAGCGAACCTTCTGCATTCAAACGCCAGACGTGGATCTGCTGACTTTCAGGACTGGCGGTATAAACGGTTTGTTTCATGAATACTCCTTTCCTCACTGCGCGTGAAAGTGATTATTTTTAACGGTGAATGCTGAATTTTAGCCAGGAATTTTGCAGCGATTTACTCTCGGTGTAACATCGCCTGAGACCTAAAATTCAACATTAACCCGGAAGAACAAATGACCTCGCGTGTGATTGCCCTGGATTTAGACGGAACATTACTGACCCCTCAGAAAACCCTGCTCCCCTCCTCCCTTGAAGCGCTTAAACGAGCCCAGGAAGACGGGTATCAACTCCTTATCGTAACGGGTCGACATCACGTTGCCATTCATCCTTTTTATCAGGCACTGGCGTTAGATACACCTGCAATTTGTTGTAATGGCACTTATTTGTATGATTATCAGGCAAAAAAGGTTTTAGCTTCCGACCCGCTACCGGTTCCTCAGGCGCTGCAACTGATTGATCTGCTGGATGAGCATGCCATTCATGGCCTGATGTATGTGGACAACGCGATGCTGTACGAGCGCCCTACAGGCCATGTGGTGCGCACCAGTAACTGGGCACTTTCGCTGCCAGAAGCGCAGCGTCCGGTCTTTACCCAGGTGTCCTCCCTGCGCCAGGCCGCTCAGGAAGTTGACGCTATCTGGAAATTCGCCCTGACGGATGAAGACACCACCAAACTGAATACCTTCGCGAAACAGGTTGAACAGACCCTGGGTCTGGAATGTGAATGGTCCTGGCACGATCAGGTAGATATTGCCCGCAAAGGCAACAGCAAGGGCAAGCGCCTGACGCAGTACGTGGAATCTCAGGGAGGGTCGATGCGTGACGTGATTGCCTTTGGCGATAACTATAACGACATCAGTATGCTGGAGGCTGCCGGTACCGGCGTGGCGATGGGCAACGCCGATGACGCGGTGAAAGCGCGCGCTAACGTGGTGATTGGCGATAACACCACCGATAGCATCGCGCAGTACATTTATACCCACCTGCTGTAATCAGGCAGTGATCGAGACGCTCTTGATTTGCGCGTAAAGCCACAGGCCGGGCTTGATACCTAACTCGTCCCTGGCCCACGGGCTGATGCGCGCCCAGAGCGTCCTGCTTCCCACCTCAAGCTTCACTTCCACCTGACCGTTATCATCAAAGCACTCCGCCACTTTGGCGCGCAGAATATTACGAATGCTGGTTTGCAGCGGCGGTTGCAGCACCAGCGAGACGTCCGATGCCTGAATGCGAATACGCAGCGCGGACTGTAACGGCTTGTCGACCTTGTTCACCCACAGATGCTGGTCGCCCAGCGCCAGCGCGGTCATCGCATAATGCGGGTGGTGTTCCAGCACGCTCACTTTCAGGATACTGCTCTGCTGCTCCTTTGGAAGCCAGGGATGCATCACGCTGCTTCCCCACACCTCTTCCAGGTTGCCAAAGGCCTTTACGCTGCCCTCTTCCAGTACCAGCACTTTGTCGGCCAGATGGAGGATCTCATCCAGCGAGTGGCTGACGTAGAGCATGGGAATGTTAATCTCGCGGGTCAGGCGCTGCAGGTAGGGCAGCAGTTCACGTTTACGCGGAATATCCAGCGAAGCCAGCGGTTCGTCGAGCAACAGCAGCTCGGGCGCGGTCAGCAAGGCACGGCCAATCGCCACACGCTGTTTTTCTCCACCGGAAAGCGAGGAAGGCAGCCTGTCGAGCAGAGGCTCAATACCTAACAGCGTCACCAGCTTATCAAACTGCCCGGCCATACTTTTGGCCATACCGTAGCGCAGGTTGCCGCGCACGCTGTAGTGCGGGAACAAGCGCGCGTCCTGGAAAACATAGCCGATGCGACGTTTATCCGGCGAGAGGTATATTTTGTTCTCCACGTCATTCAGAACGCGGTCATTCAGAACAATTCGCCCTGACTGCGGGCGTGTCAGGCCGCTAATCGCATTAATCAGAGAGGTTTTTCCCGCACCGGAGACGCCAAAAATGGCGGTGATGCCGCTTGCAGGCAGCGTCTCGTTAAGCGTCAGCGTGTGGTTCCCCAGCGTCTGGGTGAAATTCAGTTCCAGCATCCTTATTTCCCCATCCGTTCGCGACTCAGCCGCGCCAGCCATTCAGACACCAGCAGCGAAGCCAGGGCCAGGACGATTGAAATGATGCACAGTCGCGCCGCCGCGCCTTCTCCGCCGGGTGTTTGAATCAGGGTGTACATGGCTGACGGAATCGTTCGCGTCTCGCCGGGAATGTTCGATACAAACGTGATGGTCGCGCCGAACTCGCCCAGCGAACGGGCAAACGCCAGTACCGTGCCAACTATAATCCCCGGCAGCGTAAGCGGGAGCGTGATGGTGAAAAAGACGCGCCAGCGCCCGGCACCCAGCGTGCGGGCCGCCTGTTCGAGCTTCATGTCCACCCCTTCCAGCGCGAGGCGGATCGCCCTCACCATCAACGGAAATGACATCACCGCCACGGCCAGTACCGCACCGCGCCAGCTAAAGGCGAACGTCAGCCCAAACCAGTCGTAGAGCTTCTCGCCGATAAAACCGCGTCGCCCCATCGAAATCAGCAACAGATAGCCGACCACCACGGGGGGTAAAACGAGCGGGAGATGAAGTACGCTGTCGAGCAGCGCTTTGCCGGGAAACCGGCAGCGCACCAGTAACCAGGCAAAGAAGATCCCAAAGGGCAAACTCAGCGCAACCGCCAGGGAAGAGACTTTAAGGCTCAGCAGAACAGCCTGCCATTCAGGATCGGTCAATATCATCAGTGAGTCGTAAATCCATAACGTTTAAAGATTGCGGACGCTTCTGGCCCCTTCAGGTAATCGCGAAAGGCCGTCACGGTCGCGTTTTTATGTCCATCAACAATCGCGACAGGATATTCCACTTTCTTGTGGGAGTCTTCCGGGAACGTTGCAACCACTTTCACACCCTTGCTGGCAACGGCATCAGAGCCATATACAATCCCCAGCGGGGCTTCGTTGCGTTCCACCAGCGCCAGCGCACCGCGTACATCTTCCGCCGGCGCCAGTTTCGGCGACAATGTCTCCCACGCGCCCAGTTTTTGCAGCGCTTCTTTGGCGTAGATCCCCGCCGGAACATGCTCCGGATCGCCCACCGCCAGACGGCCACCGTTAAGCAGGCTCATCCAGTTGGTCTCTTTGTTAATGGTAATATCCGCCTGCGCGCTGGCTTTTGGTGCCACCACAACCAGGCTATTCCCCAGCAGCGTTTCGCGGGTTGCCGGATCAATTGATTTCTTCTCCGCCGCGTAATCCATCCATTTCTGATCGGCTGAAATGAACAGATCCGCCGGTGCCCCCGCTTCTATCTGGCGCGCAAGCGTAGATGAAGAGGCGAAAGAGGAGACAACATCGACGTTTTTCTCTTTTTTATACGCCGCCGCAATATCCTGCAGCGCGTTGGTCAGCGACGCCGCCGCAAAAACCGTAATTTTTCCGTCGTCCGCCAGCGCCTGCCCGGCAAGTGAAAGCGTCAGCGTTGCCCCAGCGAAAAGACGTCCCCATGAACGTGCCATTTGTAGCTCCTGTATATAGCGTTATATAGACGATAATATAACGATATCTTCATAGAGATCCCAGCGCTATATCGTACCGCTCAAGGGGTAAGCTGGACTGATTCTTAATACTATCGGAGAAAATGAGAAAAGCTTGAGAGCAAAACGCCCGGGCTAGCCGGGCGTTTTGAAGGGAATCAATGCTGCTTTTTAGCCTGGTCTTTGTGACCAATGTTCGAAAAGAGGTTGAACACTTCACCCAGGCCGTAGATGGCACCGAGGATGATGGCCATCACTACTGGCACCATGATCACGGCGAATACCAGACTTTTCAACAACTCTAACATGGTTTTCTCCAGATATTGTGAAGGGCTTATTCTACCCTGAAAAGTAAGAAAAACATCCCCTTTTGTGCGGTAGCCTTTGCGCCCCGCACCATTTGGGTCACAATATCCTTTTTGCCAGGACACTGTTATGCAGGCCGAAATTCTTCTTACTCTCCGACTACAGCAAAAGCTTTTTGCCGACCCCAGACGTATAGCCCTGCTTAAACAAATAGAACAAACGGGCTCGATTAGCCAGGGGGCAAAGAATGCCGGGATCAGCTATAAAAGCGCCTGGGATGCCATCAATGAAATGAACACCCTGAGCGAACACCCGCTGGTCGACAGAGCCACGGGCGGTAAGGGCGGTGGCGGCGCCAGGGTGACGCGCTACGGCCAGCGCCTGATTCAGCTTTACGATCTTCTGGGCCAGATCCAGCAAAAAGCGTTTGATGTTCTGAGTGATGACGATAGCGTTCCACTGGACAGTTTGCTGGCCGCCATTTCCCGCTTCTCGTTACAAACCAGCGCCCGCAACCAGTGGTTTGGTACGGTGACGGCGCGCGATAATCTTCAGATACAACAGCATGTTGAGATCCTGCTTGCCGATGGAACAACGCGTCTGAAAGCCGCAATCACCGCGCAGAGTGCAGAGCGCCTTGGCCTGGATGAAGGTAAAGAGGTGCTGGTGTTACTGAAAGCGCCATGGGTCAATATCACGCGTAACCCCGACACGGCACAGGCAGCGGATAACCAGCTATCGGGCGCAATCAGCCATATTGAACGCGGCAAGGCGCAATGCGAAGTGCTTATGACGCTGGCGGACGGACAATCACTCTGCGCGACGGTACCTTGCAGCGAGGCGGACGGCTTAGAAGAAGGAGCTGTCGTCACCGCATATTTCAACGCAGACCGGGTGATTATCGCCACATTGTGCTGAGCGCATTGACAACCGCGCTGACAGTGAGTATCCCTGACATCTGTTGCTGCAAAAAATGGGATAAATCATGGCATTATTGCATATTTCGCAAGGTACGTTTTGTCTTAGCGATACCCGGACGCTGGCGATTGCTGATTTGACAATACGCGCGGGTGAAAGCTGGGCGTTTGTTGGCACTAACGGCAGCGGTAAATCCGCGCTGGCCCGTGCGCTGGCGGGGGAGCTCACCCTCCTCAAAGGGGAATACCAGAGCGACGTTACGCGCCTGACGCGCCTCTCTTTTGAACAACTGCAAAAGCTGGTGAGCGACGAATGGCAGCGCAACAATACCGATTTACTCAGTCCTGGAGAAGAAGATACCGGCCGTACAACGGCGGAAATTATCCAGGATGAGGTGAAAGATCCTGCCCGCTGTCAGCGCCTGGCTGAACAGTTCGGCATTACCGCCCTGCTCAACCGACGCTTCAAATATCTTTCTACCGGCGAAACGCGGAAAACCCTGCTTTGCCAGGCGCTGATGAGCGAGCCTGAGCTGCTGATCCTCGACGAACCGTTCGACGGCCTTGACGTCCAGTCCCGGGCGCAGCTGGCGCATCTGCTGGGCTCGCTTAATCAGCAGGGATATACCCTTGTGCTGGTACTTAACCGCTTTGATGAGATTCCGGATTTTGTCCAGCATGCCGGTGTGCTGGCCGACTGCCATCTGACCGAGACGGGCGAAAAGTCGGCGCTGCTTAAGCAGGCGCTGATCGCCCAGCTCGCGCACAGTGAACAGCTCGACGGCATCACCCTTCCGGAACCCGATGCCCCGTCAGCCCGCCACGCGCTCGATCCTCACCAGCCACGCATCGTGCTGCGTGATGGTATCGTCTCTTATGACGACCGCCCGATCCTTAACCATCTTAGCTGGACGGTGAATCCGGGCGAGCACTGGCAGATTGTCGGCCCGAATGGCGCGGGAAAATCCACGCTGCTGAGCCTCATCACCGGCGACCATCCGCAGGGCTATAGCAACGATCTCACGTTGTTTGGCCGTCGTCGCGGCAGCGGTGAAACCATCTGGGATATTAAAAAACATATCGGCTACGTCAGCAGCAGCCTACATCTGGATTACCGGGTCAGTACCACGGTACGTAACGTGATCCTCTCCGGGTATTTTGACTCCATCGGAATTTATCAGGCGGTGTCGGACAAGCAGCACAAGCTGGCCCAGCAGTGGCTGGATATTCTGGGGATGGATAGCCGGGTGGCTGACGCGCCGTTTCACAGTTTGTCATGGGGCAGCAGCGCCTGGCATTGATCGTTCGCGCGCTGGTAAAACACCCGACACTGTTAATTCTGGATGAGCCCCTGCAGGGTCTGGATCCGCTAAACCGCCAGCTGATTCGTCGCTTTGTGGATATTCTCATTGCCGAGGGTGAAACCCAACTGCTGTTTGTTTCACACCATGCCGAGGATGCCCCTTCCTGTATCACCCATCGTCTTGAGTTCATTCCGGACGGCGAGCGCTATCGCTACCTTCTCAGCCACATCGACTAACCGTGGAGGGCCCCGCCCTCCTCTTTTCAGATAACTTGCATCATTACAACACTATCTCTTTGATCTAGAATGGTCTGAGTGATTGGAAAAGCGAGTTTGAAAACGAGTGTAAACGATTCCACTATTTTATCCCATGTCACACTTTTAGCGTCTCTGTTATGCTATGGTTATTACATACCATAAGCCTAATGGAGCGAATCATGCGAGTTCTGGTAACAGGTGGTAGCGGTTACATAGGAAGTCATACCTGTGTGCAACTGCTGCAAAATGGTCACGATGTGATCATCCTCGACAACCTGTGCAATAGTAAGCGCAGCGTGCTGCCGGTGATTGAACGTCTTGGCGGGAAACAACCCACTTTCGTGGAAGGCGACATCCGCAACGAAGCGCTGATGACCGAAATCCTTCACGACCACGCCATTGAAGCGGTGATCCACTTCGCCGGTCTGAAAGCCGTCGGTGAATCCGTTGCGAAGCCGCTTGAGTATTACGACAACAACGTCAACGGTACCCTGCGTCTCATCTCCGCCATGCGTGCGGCGAACGTTAAAAACTTTATCTTCAGCTCCTCCGCCACCGTCTATGGCGATCAGCCAAAAATCCCCTACGTTGAAAGTTTCCCGACAGGCACGCCACAAAGCCCGTACGGCAAAAGCAAGCTGATGGTGGAACAGATCCTGACCGATCTGCAAAAAGCGCAGCCGGAATGGAGCATCGCCTTGCTGCGCTACTTCAACCCGGTCGGCGCCCATCCGTCTGGCGATATGGGTGAAGATCCGCAGGGCATCCCGAACAACCTGATGCCGTATATCGCCCAGGTGGCGGTAGGCCGTCGTGAGTCGCTGGCGATTTTTGGTAACGACTACCCAACCCAGGACGGCACCGGCGTGCGCGACTATATCCACGTGATGGATCTGGCCGACGGTCACGTTGCGGCCATGCAACAGCTGGCAGATAAACCGGGCGTGCATATTTACAACCTCGGCGCCGGGGTCGGCAGCAGCGTGCTGGACGTGGTTAACGCCTTCAGCAAAGCCTGCGGTAAGCCAGTGAACTACCACTTCGCACCGCGTCGTGATGGTGACCTGCCCGCTTACTGGGCGGATGCCACCAAAGCCGACAAAGAGCTTAACTGGCGTGTGACCCGCACGCTTGATGAAATGGCACAGGATACCTGGCACTGGCAGTCACGCCACCCGCAAGGCTATCCGGACTAAGGATCCTTCATGACTTCGTTTAATCCCGTCGATCATCCGCATCGTCGTTTTAACCCGTTAAGCGGACAATGGATTTTGGTGTCTCCGCATCGCGCCAAGCGCCCCTGGCAGGGGGCGCAAGAGACGCCTGCGAAACAAACGCTACCGCAGCATGACCCGGATTGCTTCCTGTGTCCGGGCAACACGCGCGTCACCGGAGATAAAAACCCGGACTACAAAGGCACCTTCGTCTTCACCAACGATTTTGCTGCGCTAATGACCGACACGCCGGACGCGCCCGCGAGCCATGACCCGCTGATGCGCTGTGAAAGCGCGCGGGGTACCAGCCGCGTGATCTGCTTCTCGCCCGATCACAGCAAAACGCTGCCGGAGCTGAGCGTTGAGGCACTGAAAGAGGTGATCGGCACCTGGCAGGCGCAAACCGCTGAGCTGGGGCAGACTTACCCGTGGGTGCAGGTATTTGAAAACAAAGGTGCGGCGATGGGCTGCTCCAACCCGCATCCGCACGGCCAGATCTGGGCGAACAGCTTCCTGCCTAACGAAGCCGAACGCGAAGACCGCCTGCAAAAAGCCTATTTCGAGGAAAACGGCTCACCCATGCTGGTTGATTACACCCAGCGTGAGCTGGCCGATGGCAGCCGTACCGTGGTGGAAACCGAACACTGGCTCGCCGTCGTACCTTACTGGGCCGCCTGGCCGTTTGAAACGCTGCTGTTGCCGAAAGCGCACATACAGCGTATGACCGATCTCAGCGACGCACAGCGCGACGACCTTGCGCTGGCGCTGAAGAAACTGACCAGCCGTTACGACAACCTGTTCCAGTGCTCTTTCCCGTATTCCATGGGCTGGCACGGCGCACCGTTTAACGGTGAAGAGAACCAACACTGGCAGCTGCATGCCCATTTCTATCCGCCACTGCTTCGCTCTGCGACGGTACGTAAGTTCATGGTGGGCTATGAAATGCTGGCGGAAACCCAGCGTGACCTGACGGCGGAACAGGCAGCCGAACGTCTGCGTGCCGTGAGTGACGTCCACTATCGCGAATCAGGAGTCTAAAAAATGAGTCTGAAAGATAAAACACAATCCCTGTTTGCTGAGAAATTTGGCTACCCTGCCACCCATGTTATTCAGGCGCCTGGCCGCGTCAATCTGATCGGTGAACATACTGACTACAACGACGGTTTTGTGCTGCCGTGTGCCATTGATTACCAGACGGTTATTAGTTGCGCAAAGCGCGACGACCGTAACGTCCGCGTAATAGCGGCGGATTACGGTAACGAAACCGACGAGTTTTCCCTTGATGCCCCCATTGTGACGCACGACAGCCAGCAGTGGTCTAACTATGTGCGCGGCGTGGTGAAGCATCTGCAGAAGCGTAACAAGAACTTTGGCGGTGCGGATTTAGTGATCAGCGGCAACGTGCCACAGGGCGCGGGCTTAAGCTCCTCTGCCTCTCTGGAAGTCGCCGTGGGGACCGTGTTCCAGCAGCTTTATCATCTGCCGCTGGACGGGGCGCAAATCGCCCTTAACGGTCAGGAAGCAGAAAACCAGTTCGTGGGCTGTAACTGCGGCATTATGGACCAGCTGATCTCCGCGCTGGGCAAAAAAGAGCACGCGCTGCTGATCGACTGCCGCTCGCTTGGCACCAAAGCCGTTCCGCTGCCCAAAGGCGCGGCTGTTGTGATTATCAACAGTAATTTTAAGCGCACGCTGGTGGGCAGCGAGTACAACACCCGCCGCGAGCAGTGTGAAACCGGTGCACGCTTCTTCCAGCAGCCCGCCCTGCGCGACGTGACGCTTGATGAATTCAATAAGGTTGCGCATGAGCTGGATCCGGTTGTCGCCAGACGCGTTCGTCACGTGCTGACGGAGAACGCCCGTACCGTTGAAGCCGCGTCCGCGCTGGCGAAAGGCGACCTGAAACGCATGGGAGAACTGATGGCTGAATCGCATGCCTCCATGCGCGATGACTTTGAAATCACCGTCCCGCAAATTGATACCCTGGTTGAGATCGTCAAAGCGACCATCGGCGATAAAGGCGGTGTGCGCATGACCGGCGGTGGCTTCGGGGGCTGCATCGTTGCGCTGGTGCCGGAAGAGCTGGTCCCTGCTGTACAGGATGCCGTGACGAAGCAGTACGAAGCAAAAACAGGTATTAAAGAAACCTTCTATGTATGTAAAGCATCACAAGGAGCCGGACAGTGCTAAACGAAACACCTACCCTCGCACCGGATGGTCTGCCGTATCGCCTGTTAACCCTGCGCAACCGCGCAGGGATGGTGGTTACGCTGATGGACTGGGGTGCAACCCTGCTCTCCGCCCGCGTACCGATGCCGGACGGCAGCGTGCGTGAAACGATGCTCGGCTGTGCATCGCCTGAGCAGTATGTTAACCAATCGGCTTTTCTGGGAGCGTCCGTCGGCCGCTATGCCAACCGCATCGCTAAAAGCCGTTTCGAACTCGACGGCGTGGCGTACCCTCTCCTTCCAAGTCAGGGTGAGAACCAGCTTCACGGCGGACCGGAAGGGTTTGATAAACGCCGCTGGAAAATTGTCCGTCAAAATGACAGCGAAGTGCTGTTCTCGCTGGATTCACCTGATGGCGATCAGGGCTTCCCGGGCAACCTTATCGCCTCAGCACGCTTCACGCTAACCGACGACAACCGAATCGCCATCGAATACCGTGCCACGGTCGACAAGCCGTGTCCGGTTAACCTGACTAACCATGCCTACTTTAATCTGGACGGCAACCAGTGCGACGTGCGCAACCACAAGCTGCAAATCCTTGCGGACGCGTACCTGCCGGTTGACGAAATGGGCATACCGTATAAGGGCCTGAAGCAGGTGAACGACACCAGCTTCGACTTCCGCAATGCGAAAGCTATCGCACAGGATTTCCTGAGTGATGACGATCAGCGCAAGGTGAAAGGCTACGACCACGCTTTCCTGTTGCAGGCCAAAGGCGATCTCAGCCAGCCCGCCGCGCAGGTCTGGTCTGCTGATGAGAAGCTGCAGATGACCGTTTATACCACCGCCCCTGCCCTGCAGTTCTACTCAGGTAACTATCTTGGCGGCACAACGGCACGCGAACACAATGAATACAGCGACTGGCAGGGTCTGGCACTGGAGAGCGAGTTCCTGCCTGACAGCCCGAATCATCCGGAATGGCCGCAGCCAGATTGCGTTCTGCGCCCGGGTGAAGAGTACGTGAGCGTCACCGAGTATCATTTCATTCCGCGCGCTTAACGACAGGCCCTCACATAGAGGGCTTTTTTCTGCTCCCCTTGCTGAAAATAGCGCCGATCGCAGACAAAATCATAACCCTGGATTCACAAGCATCTTACACTCGGAGACTATTTTCGCTATGGTTAGGGTTAAGCGTTGCTGCTGGCCTGGCCACAGCAATATAATGAGAATTGTTATCATTCTAAAAATGCTTGAGGAGTAAGAGATGGCTATTACTAAGCTGGTCCTGGTGCGTCACGGCGAAAGCCAGTGGAACAACGAAAACCGCTTTACCGGTTGGTACGACGTTGATCTGTCTGAGAAAGGCGTAAGCGAAGCAAAAGCAGCAGGTAAACTGCTGAAGGAAGAAGGCTTCAGCTTTGATTTTGCTTACACCTCTGTGCTGAAACGCGCCATCCACACGCTGTGGAACGTGCTCGACGAACTGGATCAGGCCTGGCTGCCGGTTGAGAAATCCTGGAAACTGAACGAGCGTCACTACGGTGCGCTGCAGGGTCTCAACAAAGCCGAAACCGCTGAGAAATACGGTGACGAGCAGGTTAAACAGTGGCGTCGCGGCTTCGCGGTAACCCCACCAGAGCTGACCAAAGATGACGAGCGCTACCCGGGCCACGACCCGCGTTACGCGAAACTGACTGACGCTGAGCTGCCAACCACCGAAAGCCTGGCGCTGACCATCGACCGCGTTGTGCCTTACTGGAACGAAACCATTCTGCCACGCCTGAAAAGCGGTGAGCGCGTGATCATCGCCGCTCACGGTAACTCCCTGCGTGCGCTGGTGAAATACCTGGACAACATGGGTGAAGACGAAATTCTTGAACTGAACATCCCAACTGGCGTACCGCTGGTGTATGAGTTCGACGAAAACTTCAAACCAATCAAACACTACTATCTGGGTAACGCGGATGAAATCGCAGCGAAAGCCGCGGCTGTCGCGAACCAGGGTAAAGCGAAGTAATTTTCGCCAGACATAAAAAAAGCGCGGAACCTTCCGCGCTTTTTTATTTCTGCCTCAGGACTTAACCGCGACGTGCTTTCACCGCGTTCGCCAGCTGACGCAGGAGGGTGTCGGTATCGTCCCAGCCGATGCAGGCATCCGTGACGCTCTTGCCGTACACCAGCGGCTCGCTGCCTTCCAGGTTCTGGTTACCTTCGACCAGATGGCTTTCAATCATCACGCCAATCACCGCCTTCTCACCGCCGGCAATCTGCTGACAGACATCAGCCCCGACGTCCATCTGCTTTTTAAACTGCTTGCTGGAGTTGGCATGGCTGAAATCGATCATCACCTGCGGTGGCAGCCCGGCTTTTTCCAGCCCGACCTTCACGTCGGCCACATGTTTTGCACTGTAGTTTGGCTCTTTGCCGCCACGCAGAATAATATGGCAATCCCCGTTACCGCTGGTGTTCACGATGGCGGAATGACCCCATTTGGTCACGGACAGGAAGCAGTGCGGTGCACCCGCTGCGTTAATGGCGTCGATAGCCACCTTAATGGTGCCGTCAGTGCCGTTTTTAAAACCAACCGGACAAGAGAGACCGGATGCCAGTTCGCGGTGAACCTGAGATTCCGTGGTACGGGCACCAATTGCGCCCCAGCTCATCAAATCAGCCAGGTATTGTGGCGTGATCATATCCAGGAACTCACCGGCAGCAGGCAGGCCACTGTCGTTGATCTCCAGCAGCAGCTTGCGCGCAATACGCAGACCGTCGTTGATCTGGAAGCTGTTATCCATGTGCGGATCGTTAATGAGCCCTTTCCAGCCAACGGTCGTACGCGGTTTTTCAAAATAGACGCGCATGACGATTTCCAGCTCATCCTTCAGCTCTTCGCGCAGCTGAAGCAGCCTTGCCGCATACTCTTTTGCCGCAGCAGGATCGTGGATAGAGCATGGACCAATCACCACCAGAAGACGATCGTCATTACCTTTCAGGATCTTATGGATCGCTTTGCGAGCATGAGAAACCGTGTTTGCGGCATTTTCAGTGGCGGGGAATTTCTCAAGGAGCGCTACAGGAGGTAATAACTCATTGATCTCTTTAATGCGTAAATCGTCGTTCTGATAATTCATTTTCTTTCCAGCTCTGCCATATCTTTAGTAATGAAAGCAATCCTTTCAATCTATCTTGTCGACCAGGAAGTGTAAACACGGTTTTACACTTCACGCAGATAATTCCTGGAATTCGCCTAAAAATCGCCACAA
The DNA here is from genome assembly GCF_001729765.1 of Enterobacter kobei. Taxonomy (NCBI): domain Bacteria; kingdom Pseudomonadati; phylum Pseudomonadota; class Gammaproteobacteria; order Enterobacterales; family Enterobacteriaceae; genus Enterobacter; species Enterobacter kobei. The sequence continues at coordinate 1,349,660 of NZ_CP017181.1, read as the reverse complement.
AATAGCGAAAAATGAGATCTAACCTAAGCTTTTTAACTGTAACAACCAATTTTATACGCCTAAACGCGATTCCCTACTGACGTAAGTCCGTAAGGCGGAATCTTTCGCCTCTAAAAAGATGCACTGTTGGAGAAAGTTATCCAGCGTAACGACAAGAACAGGAGCACCATGATGAAAATGACAAAACTGGCAACCCTCTTCCTGACCGCCACTCTCACCCTGGCAAGCGGCAGCGTCCTGGCTGCTGAAACGGGCACCTCAGACAGCAACGGTGATGCCAATGCGGCAGCAGAAGCAGGCCAGGTCGCCCCTGATGCGAAACAGAATATCGCCCCAAATAATGTCGATAACAGCCAGATCAATACCGGCAACACCAATACCGGGGGCACCATGCTGCATCCGAACGGCAGTGATTCCGGCACCATGAATCACGACAATATGAGTTCAAATGAAGTTCATAAGAACTCAATGTGTAAGGACGGCAAATGTCCCGACCCTAACGACAAAGTGGGTAACGATGCCAATACCAAAACCGATGGCACAACCCAGTAAGTCGTCAGTGCTTTAAATGCGAAAGGAGAGCCCAGGCTCTCCTTTCTTTTTGGAGTAACCTGTTAAAAACGCTACACTAAAAAATAACGAAACAGGAAAGCAGACATGGCGCACACCCACTCACACGCATCTTCTCCCGGAAATGACAACGTAAAACGACTCATGCTGGCCTTCGGCGTTACGGCCACGTTTATGGTTATCGAGGTCATTGGCGGTCTGGTCTCCGGCTCGCTGGCGTTGCTGGCTGATGCCGGGCACATGCTGACCGATGCCGCAGCGCTACTCTTCGCTCTGCTGGCAGTGCAATTTGCTCATCGTCCTCCGAACGCACGCCATACCTTCGGCTGGTTGAGGCTGACTACGCTTGCCGCGTTTGTTAACGCCATCGCGCTGGTGGTCATTACTATTCTTATCGTCTGGGAAGCCATCCAACGCTTCAGGCACCCGCAGCCAATAGCCGGAACGACAATGATGGTGATTGCCGTCGCGGGGCTGCTGGCGAATATTCTGGCATTCTGGATTTTGCATCGCGGCAGCGGAGAAAAGAACCTCAACGTGCGCGCTGCTGCCCTGCATGTGCTGGGGGATTTGCTCGGCTCAGTCGGGGCGATAGTCGCCGCGCTGGTGATCCTCTATACCGGCTGGACGCCAGTCGACCCAATTCTCTCCGTGCTGGTATCGTGTCTGGTTTTACGTAGCGCCTGGAGTCTGCTGAAGGAGAGCGTCAATGAACTGCTTGAAGGGGCACCCGCATCCATGGACATTGACGAGCTGAAGCGTAACCTGCGCCGTTCTGTCCCGGAAGTGCGCAATGTTCATCATGTGCATGTCTGGCAGGTAGGCGAAAAACCGGTGATGACGCTACACGTTCAGGTGATCCCACCTCACGATCATGATGCATTACTGGAACGCATTCATCACTTCCTGGAACATCATTACGAGATTGGCCACGCCACCGTCCAGATGGAGTATCAGGCCTGTAACGGGCCGGACTGTCACCTTAACGAGGCGCAGCCCGACCATTCACATCATCATCACCATTAGCGGGAAAGCGTGTGAGAGCCTCGCTCACGCGCGCTCTTAATCCACATACGGCTGCCATTCAGGGCAATGAAGGTCAGCAGCAGATATTCCAGCGACATCGCATAGACGCCCTGCAGCGCGAAAATGACCACGCTGATAACGTTGATGATGACCCACAGCAGCCAGTTCTCAACGTATTTACGGGTCATCAGGATCATCGCCGCAATTGACAGCACCATCATGCAGGAATCCCAGAACGGGAAAGCATCCGGCTGAAGTTCTGGCATCGTTACGCTCAGGCCGATACCGGACATAGCCGAAACGGCCACACGGGTCAGGAAGGCAAACACCGGGTTGATATAAACGGTCATGAAACCAATAGCAACCACGCAAGCGACAAACCAGGCAATGGCTTTCGGCAGGGGTAGCCAGCGGATCTGTAGCTCAGCCTCCTGCTGGCTGTTCTGCCGCGACCATGCGTACCAGCCGTAAATATTGGCGGCGAAGAAGAACAACTGCAAAAGCAGGCTGGCGTACAGCTGGATCTGGAAGAAGATAATCGCAAACAGCGTAACGTTAATCAGCCCGAACGCGTAATTGCTGATTTTCTCCAGGCTTGCCAGCCAGATGCAGAGTAAACCCGCCAGCGTGCCGACGGCCTCAATCCATGACAGGTCATAGCCACCTGCACCAATCGGTATATGAACCAGAATGTTCTGCGTGCTAAAAAAATCCATCTTTTCCCCGGAACGTTTTGAATTAAGTACGTAGTGTAGCCGCAAAATCCAGCATGCGGTTAAGCGGAATTAACGCACCTTCGCGCAGCGCAGCATCGACATGAATTTCATGCGCGGCGCCGCCCGTCTCCAGCCCTTCGGCAATCGCTTTCAGACCGTTCATCGCCATCCACGGGCAATGCGCGCAGCTGCGACACGTCGCGCCCTCGCCTGCCGTTGGGGCCTCAAGGAGCTCTTTCTCCGGCACGGCCTGCTGCATCTTATAAAAGATACCGCGATCGGTCGCCACGATGAGCTGCTTGTGCGGCAGCGTTCTGGCCGCGTTGATAAGCTGGCTGGTTGAACCCACGGCATCCGCCATGTCGACAATGGACTGGGGGATTCAGGGTGAACAAGAATGGCGGCGTCAGGATAAAGCGCCTTCATGCGTGCCAGCGCCTGGGTTTTGAATTCGTCGTGCACAATACAGGCCCCCTGCCAGCAGAGGACGTCAGCGCCTGTCTGCTTCTGAACATAATTGCCGAGATGTCGGTCAGATGCCCAGATAATTTTCTCACCCAGGCTGTCCAGATGCTCAATCAGCTCAACGGCGATGCTGGAGGTCACGACCCAGTCTGCCCGCGCTTTTACCGCCGCGGAGGTGTTGGCATAAACCACCACGGTACGGTCAGGATGGGCGTCGCAGAAGGCGGTGAACGCGTCAATCGGGCAGCCAAGATCGAGCGAACACTCGGCATTCAGCGTCGGCATCAAAATGGTTTTTTCCGGGCTGAGAATTTTCGCCGTTTCGCCCATAAAACGCACGCCAGCAACAAGCAGCGTGGAAGCAGGATGTTTTGCGCCAAAGCGCGCCATCTCCAGAGAGTCAGAGATGCAGCCCCCGGTCTCTTCCGCCAGTTGCTGGATTTCCGGGTCGGTGTAGTAATGCGCCACCATCACCGCGTCTCGCTCTTTCAGAAGACGTTTGATCTTCTCGCGGTAGAACTGTTTTTCGTCCTGGCTTAGCGGAACAGGTTTTGGCGGAAACGGATAGATGGCGGCTTCGGGATCAAACATCACACTCATTATGGCTTCTCGTTTTACGGGCTTAACAATATTGCCTTTCTTTTGCCTGACATAGCAAAACGCATGGCAATTGTGTTTTGTATACTAAACAAGATAGCGAATCTGGAGTGAAAAGTCACCGGGAATAGAGGTGTGGAGCATTTATAGAATTGCAGATAGCAAAAAGGCGCCTTTAGGGCGCCTTTCTACATTGGTGGGTCGTGCAGGATTCGAACCTGCGACCAATTGATTAAAAGTCAACTGCTCTACCAACTGAGCTAACGACCCCTTGCGGGATTTTTTCTTCGAAGTGGTGGGTCGTGCAGGATTCGAACCTGCGACCAATTGATTAAAAGTCAACTGCTCTACCAACTGAGCTAACGACCCATTCGGGTGCTGACTTCGAAGATTTTTACTCGGTACCACGTTTAAGTGGTGGGTCGTGCAGGATGACTCGGCTTCGCCTCGCCCTTCGGGCCGTTGCTAAAGCAACGTTATCCTTCACGTTTAATATCTGAGTAAGACATTAAAATTGGTGGGTCGTGCAGGATTCGAACCTGCGACCAATTGATTAAAAGTCAACTGCTCTACCAACTGAGCTAACGACCCGAGTGGTGGGTGATGACGGGCTCGAACCGCCGACCCCCTCCGTGTAAAGGAGATGCTCTACCAACTGAGCTAATCACCCACTCTGTACTACCGGAACTGCTTAAGTGGTGGGTCGTGCAGGATTCGAACCTGCGACCAATTGATTAAAAGTCAACTGCTCTACCAACTGAGCTAACGACCCACTTTTACGCTGTTTTCACGTTGTTTGATATCCCGTGGCAACGGCGGCATATATTACTGATTTAAGAATTCTGCGCAACAAAAATTTCGATGAAGATCACTTAACTGCTTACGAATCATGCTGCACGACCAGAAATAACGCGATTTCTGGTCATGCGATAATCATCCCATCGAATTCAGACGTTTTTGCGCCTGTTTGGCACCTTCGGTACCAGGGAATTTGGCGACCACCTGCTGATAAACCGCTTTGGCTTTCGCAGTGTCACCTTTGTCCTGCATGATCACGCCAACCTTATACATCGCATCTGGCGCTTTCGGCGATTTTGGGTAATTTTTCACCACGGAGGCAAAATAAAACGCCGCATCATCCTTTTTACCCTTGTTGTAATTCAACTGACCAAGCCAGTAATTGGCATTTGGCTGGTAGGTTGAATCAGGGTATTTCTTAACAAAGTTCTGAAACGCAGCAATCGCGTCGTCCTGACGAGATTGATCCTGCACGAGGGCAATGGCCGCATTGTAATCCGTATTCGCGTCACCGCTCTGTACAGGCGCGCCTGTGGAAGCGGAAGCATCCGCAGACGGCGCGGGCGCGGATGTCGCCGCTCCGCTCTGATCGCCTGCTGCGGGTTGTGCTGCTGCACCACCACCGCTGCTCAGGCTATCTATCTGCAACAAGATTTGCTTCTGACGTTCCACAACCTGGTTAAGCTGATACTGACTTTCCTGAATCTGACCGCGGAGTGAGTCAATATCGTTTTGGTTATCGGAAAGTTGTTGCTGGAGTTGGGTTAAAAGCTGACTGTGAGCGTTAGAAATACGCTCGAGTTGAGTGACCCGGTCTTCTACCGAGCCTGAGCCGACACTACTGATTGGTGCCTGAGCAAAAGCGGCCCAGGGGGCCGCTATTCCAACCAGTAACGACAGACTCAACAGATGATGTCTGAAGTTACTGCTCATGCCATTCTCTTAGTAAACCAGTACGGCACGACGGTTTTTGGAGTAAGCCGCTTCGTCGTGACCCAGTACTGCAGGTTTTTCTTTACCGTAAGAAACGATGGAGATCTGATCAGCAGAAACGCCTTTACCCTGCAGGTACATTTTAACAGCGTTAGCACGACGTTCACCCAGGGAGATGTTGTACTCTGGGGTACCACGTTCGTCCGCGTGACCTTCTACGGTGACTTTGTAAGATGGGTTGCTACGCAGGAAGTTAGCGTGAGCATCCAGCATCGCAGCGAAGTCAGAACGGATGTCGTATTTATCCAGATCGAAGTAAACGATGTTGTTCTGCTGCAGCTGCTGCATCTGAAGACGCGCCTGCTCTTCAGAAGACATGTTGCCATTGCCGTTCGCGTCCATACCGGTACCGGCACCCATCATGCCTTCGCCGCTCTGGTCATTGCTTGCGTTCTTGTTAGAAGAACACGCTGCGATTGCCATTACAGGCAGAGCGATCATCAGCCCCTTCAGCACTTTGTTCAGTTGCATTTCTATGATTCCTTTAGTAATCAATTAATTATTATTTACAGATACGGCGACCAGGCAGGTGATTTTACCTGTCCATCAGTGGCCGGAATACGCGCTTTGAAACGCCCATCTGTAGAAACCAGATTCAGCACAGATCCCATCCCCTGAGAAGAGCTGTAGATTACCATAGTGCCGTTAGGTGCCAGACTTGGCGTTTCATCCAGGAACGTTGACGACAGAACTTGAACGCCACCCGCTACCAGATCTTGTTTGGCAATGTGCTGCTGCCCACCGTTGGAGCTGACCATTACCATGAATTTACCGTCGCTGCTCACGTCTGCGTTCTGGTTCTGCGAACCTTCCCAGGTAATACGCTGCGGAGCACCGCCGTTGATGTTTACTTTATAGATTTGTGGACGGCCAGCCTGGTCAGAGGTAAACGCCAGGTTTTGACTGTCCGGGAACCATGAAGGTTCGGTGTTGTTGCTGCGACCATCGGTCACCTGGCGGATCTGGCCAGAGCCAATATCCATCACATACAGGTTCAGGCTACCGGTTTTAGACAGCGCAAAGGCCAGTTTAGAGCCGTCCGGAGAGAAGGAAGGCGCACCGTTGTGACGTGGGAACGACGCTACCTGACGCACAGCACCGTTAGCCAGCGTCTGGATAACCAGCGCAGAACGACCGCTCTCGAAAGTCACGTATGCCAGTTTAGAACCGTCCGGAGACCAGGCTGGAGACATCAGCGGCTGGGAAGAACGTTTCACCAGGAACTGGTTGTAGCCGTCGTAGTCAGAGACGCGCAGCTCATACGGGAACTGACCGCCGTTGGTCTGCACCACATAAGCAATACGGGTACGGAACGCACCTTTAATGCCGGTCAGTTTTTCGAATACCGCATCGCTGGCCGCGTGAGCCGCGTAGCGCAGGTACTGTTTAGTGACCTTGTAAGAGTTCTGTGCCAGAACGGTACCCGGTGCACCGCCGGTATCTACCAGCTGCCAGGCCACGTTGTAAGAGCCGTCCGGGTTAGGGGTAACCTGACCCACAACGACCGCATCAATACCCAGCGCAGACCATGCAGCAGGCTGTACTTCCTGTGCGCTGCCCGGCTGCTGAGGCAGACGAGAACGATCTAACGGGTTGAATTTACCGCTGTTACGCAGGTCAGCCGCCACGATGCCACCGGCATCTTCAGGTGCAGCGCCAGGACCGGCCCACTGGAACGGAACAACACCGATTGGGCGTGCCGAGTCCACCCCCTGGGTGATCTCGATACGTACTTCTGCGTGCAGCACAGCTGCCCACAGCATTAAAAAACTAAATGCTACACGTAATGCCTGCTTCATCATATCTCCCTTATCCGGGTAACCTTACCCACGATAATTTAGCAGAATGTTAACAAACTCAAATAGACAAAACTACACGATCCTGGCTATGACAATAGTCGGTTTTCTATACTTCCCAAAGGAAAGACGATCACAGCTTAAAGTCTAGTTTGGCATCTTTTATCTTATCGTAAACAGCCTCACTCGGCGGTTTAGGAATGTTCGCCGATCTTGCTGCGGCTAACGCTGCCTGACAAAGCGCAGGATCGCCCCCTTCAGAAGTGACGCTTTTCAACCGTCCATCTGGGGCAAGATTGATATGCAGCACGCACTGTTTGCCCTGATACAGGCCCGCATCAAACAGACGGCTTTGGATCGCCACCTGAATCTGCTTCGCATAAGCGCTGATATCTGCACCCGTTGCCCCGCCGTTGGCGCCGGAGGTCCCGCTGTCTTTAGACGGCTGACCGTTCCCTTTCGCCCCGCCACCCGCTTTTGGTGCGTTCTTACCTGAACTCAGGTCGCCCAGCAAATCGTCGACGCCGGCAGCCGCAGCCGCTTTATCTGCAGCGGCCTTTTTGGCAGCGGCTTTTTCAGCCGCAGCTTTCTTTTCGGCAGCCGCTTTTTTATCTGCTGCAGCTTTCTCGGCAGCCGCTTTTTTATCAGCAGCAGCTTTTTCAGCCGCAGCCGCTTTTTCAGCCGCGGCCTTCTCGGCAGCAGCCGCTTTCTTCGCAGCGTCAGCCGCTGCTTTCTTCTCTGCTTCCTGAGCGGCTTTCTTCGCCGCTTCGGCTTCAGCTTTCTTCTGAGCGTCAGCAGCCGCTTTCTTCGCCGCTTCGGCTTCGGCTTTCTTCTGAGCATCAGCAGCGGCTTTCTTCGCGGCTTCGGCTTCAGCTTTTTTCTGGGCATCGGCAGCCGCTTTCTTCGCTGCTTCAGCCGCTAATTTTGCCTGGGCATCAGCCTTCGCTTTGGCATCCGCTGCGGCTTTAGCGGCCGCTTCTTCCGCCTGCTTTTGCTGCTCCTGCGCTTTTTTCGCGGCCTCTTCAGCTTGCTTTTGCTGTTCCGCCTGCTCTTTCGCCGCTTCCTGCGCCTGCAAACGTTCTTTCTCAAGCTGCTTCAGACGTTCCTGCTCCGCGGCCTGCTTTTCACGCAGCTCTTCCGCTTGCTGTTGCGCCTGTTTTTCACGCTGTTCTTCAGCCCGTTTTGCACTCGCCTTCTGCTGCTGTTGGCGATTATAGTTTTGCACTACCGCACCGGGATCCACCATAACGGCATCGATGGAAGACCCTCCACCGCCGCCTGATGCATCAATATGCTCATCGAACGAACTCCAGATCAGCGCTGCAAAAAGAATCACGTGCAGTACTGCGGAGACGATTATCGCTCGCTTAAGCTTGTCGTTCTGTTCGGTTGCCTTTGACACTATCGGTTCCCAAAAACTACGCGGATGATCAAATAGGTTGAGTCATTAAGCCAACTGACTTAACACCCGCACTATGTAGCAAGTTCAGCGCTTTAATAATTTCATCGTAGGGTACGTCTTTCGCGCCACCGATTAAGAAGACCGTTTTCGGATTTGACTCCAGGCGACGCTGCGCCTCAGCTATCACCTGCTCCGGTGGAAGCTGATCCATACGATCTTTTTCTACCACCACGCTGTACTGCCCTACGCCGGAAACTTCAATGATGACCGGAGGATCGTCATTGGTGCTCACCGCCTGTGATTCTGTCGCATCCGGCAGATCCACCTCCACGCTCTGGGTTATGATTGGCGCTGTTGCCATGAAGATCAGCAGCAGTACCAACAGGACGTCCAGCAGTGGAACGATATTGATTTCGGACTTGAGCTCGCGACGACCTCGTCCACGCGATCTGGCCATGGTTTACCCCTTGTTGCTCTCGGTGCTGGTAAACGCCTGACGGTGCAGAATCGCAGTGAACTCTTCCATAAAGTTGTCGTAGTTCAGTTCCAGTTTGTTCACGCGCTGGTTCAGGCGGTTGTAAGCCATTACCGCCGGGATTGCCGCAAACAGACCGATAGCGGTCGCAATCAGTGCTTCAGCGATACCCGGTGCAACCATCTGCAACGTCGCCTGCTTCACCGCACCCAGCGCGATAAAGGCGTGCATGATCCCCCATACTGTACCAAACAGGCCGATATACGGGCTGATGGAGCCGACAGTACCGAGGAAAGGAATGTGCGTTTCAAGATTTTCCAGCTCACGGTTCATGGAGATACGCATCGCACGAGAAGCGCCTTCCACAACCGCTTCCGGCGCATGGTTATTTGCGCGATGCAGGCGAGCAAACTCTTTGAAGCCGCTATAGAAAATTTGTTCGGAGCCGGTCAGGTTTTCACGGCGCCCCTGGCTCTCCTGATACAGGCGAGAAAGCTCAATACCCGACCAGAACTTATCTTCAAACGCTTCCGCTTCACGGCCAGCAGCATTGAGGATACGCGTTCTCTGGATGATGATGGCCCAGGATGCGATTGAAAAACCAATCAAAATCAACATGATAAGTTTAACCAGAAGGCTTGCCTTCAGGAACAAATCAAGGATATTCATGTCAGTCACTGCTTAAACTCCGCGACAATAGACTTAGGAAGCGCACGAGGCTTCATTATGGTTGGATCAACACAAACAATCAGTACTTCAGCTGAGTTCAGTACGGTGTTCTCTGCGTTGACTATCCGCTGCGTGAAAACCAGTGAGGTCCCGCGCATTGATGTAATTTCAGTTTGGACTTCGAGCATGTCGTCGAGTCTGGCAGGCGCAAAATACTCAAGCGTCATCTTGCGTACCACGAAGGCAACTCGCTCAGCCAACAGCACCTGTTGACTAAAGTGATGATGGCGCAGCATCTCTGTGCGTGCCCGTTCATAAAAAGCAACGTAGCTGGCGTGGTAAACCACACCACCGGCATCGGTATCTTCGTAATAGACACGAACCGGCCATCGAAACAGCGTTGTATTCACTTTACATCCCAGTAATACAAGAAAAGTTGGAGCTTTCAAACTTCGCTACTATACGCGCGGGAAAGATGGTTTGGAATGGGAGAAAGTAAACGGAGAGTAAATTTTTATGGGCTCGGGTAAGCCCATATCGTTATAGGACATTTCTTATTCAGAAGAAGAAGAAAATCAAACCGGCGAGGAGAACCAGATCGGCAATCAGCGGGCAGAAAATGCCCTGCCAGTGTACCGCTTTCGGACGAAAGCCCACGCCGTGGATCACCCCAGCACACACTGCCCACATAATGAGGAAGCCATGCCAGATTTCCAGTTCGCTTGTTTTTGCCGCGAAACGCGACGGGTCCCAGAAGATGCAGCCTGCCAGCAGTAATGCCATCACTAAAGAAAGCGCCCGTAACGGGCGCTTATCCATTACCGCGTAAAGCGTCGCGATAATATTCATCAGTGTTTTTCTTCACCCGCTTTCGTCGCTTCAACATGCTCAAGCGCCAGGGCGGTGATGACACCAAAAGCACAGGCAAGAAGCGTCCCTAAAATCCATGCGAAATACCACATATTCAGCTCCTTACTTAGTACATAGAGTGGGTGTTGCTTTCGATATGTTCTTTGGTGATACGACCGAACATTTTCCAGTAACACCAGATGGTGTAAGCCAGAACAATCGGAACGAACACGCAAGCAACGTAAGTCATTAAGTTCAGCGTCATATGGCTGGAGGTTGCATCCCACATGGTCAGGCTAGCATTCAGCATGGTGCTGGATGGCATGACGAATGGGAACATGGCAATACCCGCCGTCAGGATGATGCACGCCAGGGTCAGCGAGGAGAACAGGAACGCCAGCGCGCCTTTCTCCAGACGAGACGTCAGCATGGTCAGCAGAGGCAGCAGTACACCCAGAGCCGGGATCGCCCACAGTGCAGGCATGTTATTGAAGTTCACCAGCCATGCGCCAGCCTGACGCGCCACTTCTTTGGTCAGCGGGTTAGACGGTGCCGTATGGTTGATTGCAGACGTCACGACATAACCATCAATACCGTACACCACCCATACGCCTGCCAGTGCGAAGCAGACCAGCGTCACCAGTGCAGCAACCTGAGCCGTCGCACGGGAACGCAGGTGCAGTTCACCCACCGTACGCATCTGCAGGTATGTTGCGCCCTGCGTGATGATCATCGCCACGCTCACCACACCCGCCAGCAGACCAAACGGATTCAGCAACTGGAAGAAGTTACCGGTGTAGTAAAGACGCATGTATTCGTCCAGGTGGAACGGTACACCCTGCAACAGGTTACCGAACGCCACGCCGATCACCAGCGGTGGAACGAAGCTACCAATGAAGATGCCCCAGTCCCACATGTTGCGCCAGCGGGTGTCTTCAATCTTGGAACGGTAGTCGAAACCGACCGGACGGAAGAATAAAGAGGCCAGCACCAGAATCATCGCCACATAGAAGCCGGAGAACGCAGCCGCGTAGACCATCGGCCAGGCAGCAAACAGCGCGCCGCCTGCGGTGATCAGCCACACCTGGTTACCGTCCCAGTGCGGGGCGATGGAGTTGATCATGATTCGACGCTCGGTGTCATTACGACCGAGGAAACGAGTGAGCATCCCCACCCCCATGTCGAAACCATCGGTGACAGCGAAACCGATCAGCAGAACGCCAATCAGCAGCCACCAGATAAAACGCAATACTTCATAATCGATCATTTGATGACTCCTGTCTTAGCGTGCCGGCTGAGTAGTCGCAGTGGACTGCTCGTAGTGATAGCGACCGGTTTTCAGGCTGCTTGGGCCAAGGCGCGCGAACTTGAACATCAGGAACAGTTCAGCCACCAGGAACAGGGTGTACAGACCGCAAATCAGCAGCATGGAGAAGATCAGGTCGCCTGCAGTCAGGGAAGAGTTCGCTACCGCCGTTGGCAGTACCTCACCAATGGCCCATGGCTGACGGCCATACTCCGCAACAAACCAGCCGGATTCGATAGCGATCCACGGCAGTGGAATACCGTACAGCGCCGTGCGCAGCAGCCATTTTTTCTCGCCGATGCGGTTACGAATGACGGACCAGAAGGAAGCCGCAATGATCAGCAGCATGATGATGCCGCAGCCCACCATGATACGGAATGCGAAGTACAGTGGCGCAACACGCGGAATGGAGTCTTTGGTCGCCATCTGGATCTGCGCTTCCGTCGCATCAGAAACGTTCGGGGTATAGCGTTTCAGCAGCAGACCGTAACCCAGATCTTTCTTCACGTCGTTGAACTGGTCACGTACCGCCTGATCGGTCGAACCGGCACGCAGCTGTTCCAGCAGCGAGTAGGCTTTCATACCGTTACGGATACGCTCTTCGTGCTGAACCATCAGCTCTTTCAGACCAGTGACCTGCTTATCAACAGAACGGGTGGCGATGATACCCAGCGCGTAAGGGATCTGAATCGCGAAGCGGTTTTCCTGCGCGTCCTGATCGGGAATACCGAACAGCGTAAAGGCAGCAGGCGCGGGTTGAGTTTCCCATTCAGCTTCGATTGCAGCCAGTTTGGTTTTCTGCACGTCACCCATTTCGTAACCGGATTCATCACCCAGAACGATAACAGAGAGGATGGCAGCCATACCGAAGCTTGCAGCGATAGCAAAGGAGCGCTTAGCAAAGGCGAAGTCACGACCGCGCAGCATGTAGTAAGAGCTGATGCCCAGAATGAACATCGCGCCGCACACGTAACCAGAAGCCACGGTGTGAACGAATTTCACCTGTGCAACCGGGTTCAGGACCAGCTCGGCAAAGCTGACCATCTCCATACGCATGGTCTCGAAGTTGAAATCAGACGCGATGGGGTTCTGCATCCAGCCGTTCGCCACCAGGATCCACAGCGCGGACAGGTTCGAACCTAATGCCACCAGCCAGGTGACGGCCATATGCTGGACTTTACCCAGACGGTCCCAGCCGAAGAAGAACAGACCTACAAAGGTGGATTCGAGGAAGAAGGCCATCAGACCTTCAATGGCCAGCGGCGCACCGAAGATGTCCCCTACATAGTGGGAATAGTATGACCAGTTAGTCCCGAACTGGAACTCCATGGTCAGACCGGTGGCCACGCCCAGTGCGAAGTTGATACCAAACAACTTGCCCCAGAACTTGGTCATATCTTTATAAATCTGTTTGCCGGAGAGGACGTAAACCGTTTCCATAATGGCCAGCAGGAACGCCATACCGAGCGTCAGCGGCACAAACAGGAAGTGGTACATCGCGGTCAAGGCAAACTGTAAGCGCGACAGTTCGACTACGTCTAACATTATGACTCCTTGCTCATCGCATGAAGACTCCGAGAGTGAACCCCGTCAGAAGAGATCCACACGCATGCCCCAATACAAATTATTCGCATCCTGGTCGTCGTTATTACCCTGAAGAAGGATAAAAACGATGACGTCAGGTTACAAATAGGTTAATAAAAAACTCAAATTGATCCCGCAAATATAATACGCTGCAAAACCCTTACAATAAACAGGTTTTTATTGAATCACATTTACGTTTTTCGACGGCGATCAATTTATAGCAAAATTACCACTTTTCGGCCATTTTGATCGGGAACAATTTAGCGCTTTTCAACGCCTTTTTCCAAGGATTAAACATTGATTTAAATCAAAAACAAGCAGCAATGTTAATCATGTTTAAACGCGGTGAGAATGGTAAAAACCATGTTAACGATATGTACATGCAAGGATGTGATAGGTTATCGAAGAAGGAAAAAATATAAACAGAAGTGATTTTTATTAACGCGAGAGAAATTGTCCTTTTCAAGCGCGACCAACAATAAAGCGTAGTCGAGCCAGATTATTTTTCCATTGCTTTTCTTCAACTCTTAGAAATTACATTTAATTTACCTTTATCACCCCATAAGTTAACACCACGGTGTGACTATTCAATGAAAAAAGGCCGCTAACGCTGCAGCCTTTTTATCACTGTTTTCAGCCGACAAGCACGCTAAAGGTGCGTGACTGTCCAGGCCTGAATACCCCGGCAATGCCCTCGCCTTCATGCTGCGCTAACACCTGTTCATTCATGTCCGTTTCGCAGCACCGTTTCACCGTCGGATTCACAGATAACGTCGCATCACATGCGCTGGACGCTGACGGGTTAAACAGACGAAGAATAAGCTCATCACGATCTTCCGCCTTTTTGAGAGCACTGAGCACACATCCCGTTGGCGAAAGCGCTAACAAACTGTAACTTTCCGGCGTGGTAAACGGTGCGCGGTTCAGTTTCATGGCATCCCAGGGAATTTTGTTGTAGCACTGTACAGGCGTTAACCACGATTTAGCCTGCTGCGCGACACCCGCATTTTCCGGCGTACCGCTGAAACTGAAGAGACTAAAGCGACAGCTTAGCGCGCCCCGAACCTGGGAGTCAGGAACGGGCAGTTTGATCCCTGATGGTCTGCCGGGACGCAACAGCAAATCTTCTTTGCCGAGTAGCCCCACGCCACGCAACAAGGTTACGGCAAAGGCTTTTTTATCCTCGCCCACCACTTCAAATTCGCGCAGTCCCTCGGTGAACAGCGCCAGCCCGTTTCGTTTCTCCTGCAGGACGGCGTAATTGAGTAAGTTCCAGACGGGAACCGGCGCTTCTTTCCAGCCCTCCTCCTGCCAGTTTTGCATGGCGGGATCCTGCGCAGCACGCGTGACCGTACCAAACTGCGTATCCGCTAACACCTCCAGGGTTGTAAACGGCGTTGGGATCAGCACGCGAACGCGGTGGTCGTCAGCCTGATTGTCCAGACGAACCGCCACATCAATGCGTCTGCTGTTGTGGCTAAGCGTTATTTCAAACTCAGCGCTGAGAGAACCGTTCCTCTGACGTGCCGTGCGTTCGGCCAGATTAGCCGGAACAGCGATCCGATGACGGATCACCGCCCTGCTCTGCCAGCCTTCATGCGTCACCTCAACCTGATGCTCGCCCTGTGCTGAAGTGAGCCTCCACTCTTCCCGGGCAGGCGAGTAGTCGTACTCATCGCCATCATCCGAACTCTCTTCGATTTCCAGTACGCGGTCATAAATCAGCCCGGTTTCTTTGTCACGCAGGCGCAGCGTGCCGTCTTCATTGAAATCAACCTGCCAGAACGCATTTTCAAGTAAGGATTCTGTGTTTTTCACCTCTGGGCGCTGCTTCCCGGCCACGTTCGGTTCGATAAACAACGTACGGTACCCCATCGACGGCAGTATCTGGCTGAGCTGAATATCAAACTCCATAAACGGTTCGTAATTGCCGTAATGGACAATCTGTCGGTCGATGAGACCGGGGTCGAGTTCGCGTGCGCTGCGAATGAAATACGGAATCTCATTGCCTTTATCATCCCGCAGACGGAACTGGCTGGCACGCAGTCGGATGGTGGTGTTCATCACCTCTTCACGCGGCCAGGGCATCAGGTTGAACATCACCAGCTTATCGGCATCGCTTTGCTGCATGTTGTCGACAATCTTGCGCATATAGAAACGCACCAGGTTGTCTGCCATGTCTTCAGCCAGTTCGAAGCGGGAGACAATCTCACGATGCACTTTGTCGCTGCAGCAGCAACCGATGCTGTCGTGAGCGTGGTTTTTGAGGATCTCTTTCCACATTTTCTCCAGCAGACCGTGGTGGTAATCGAAGCCCAGCGTCCAGGCAAGGGTCGCCAGCGGCTCGAGGATATTGACAATTTTGTTCTCAATACGCGCATGGGCGATTTTGATGTCCATGCGCGTAGAGCCGATTGTCCGGTGAACGCGCATGTATTTCCCGTCGATAAACTCCCCTTTTACCGTCGCCAGTTCATCGCGGTGCGCATCGATGTGGTCAAATACCTCTTCGAACCGACTCATCACAAACTGACGCTGGGGATAGATTTCTCGCAGCTTGTCCATTACTGCAAAAATATTCTGCTGCAGCGGCATCTGATCGTGACCGTTGGGCAGCAAAATCTCTTTGGTGACGGAGGCGCTTTCCAGCACCTCGAGATAGCTGTCGAGCCGCTTTCGCAGCCCCGCTTCGTCCTCCGGTAAGTACTTACCAATCGCGTAGCCCAGCGGCAGCACCTGTGCCGTCACTTCGCTGCCGTCCTGGCTCTGCCAGAGAAATTCCGTTTTATCGGTTCCGTGTCGTTCCGAGCAGCCGCGCCAGAACATGGTCCGCGTTATGCCAAACCCGTTATAAATATGCGGAAGCTGACCGGACATACCAAATGAATCCGGCAGATAGCCGATTTTCATCGGCTCGCCGAACGCCATACAGTCGCGAATGCCATACATAAGGTTGCGGACGATCGACTCGCCGCTGACGAGGGTGGTATCAGTCTGGGTATACCAGGGGCCGATAATCAGTTTTCCGCGCTCGACCAGGGCCTTCACGCGCGCGCGGTTTTCAGGCACGACGGCAAAATAATCCTCCAGCACCGCCGTCTGCCCATCAAGGACGTAATATTTATACTCGTCATCCTGCTCCAGGCGGGTCAGGATCTCTTCCATATTATTGACCAGAAGAATACGTGACTCTTCGGTGGTGAAATACCACTCACGGTCCCAGTGCATATGCGGTGTGATATGAACGCGAGATACAGCTTTCATCTTCGTTTCCTGTGTGTGAGTTTTTACCGTATGGCGTCTTCAGTGACGTATTTGCCCTTTTTTACCGCCTGGCGTCGCCAGAGCAGCAGAACAAACGTGGAGATAGCGGCCCCCAGCAGCGCCGCGCCAAACCAGCCCGCTGCGGCAACCACACCGGTCAGCCCTGCGTCGTGAAGTAAAAAGAGGGAGAAAATACCCGCCCCCGGGGTAGACAGCCCGATCCCCATCGCCCCAACAATCGCGCCGGTTACCATGGAGCCGAGCACAAAGGAGCCAATGACGCGAAGGGGATCTTCTATCGCCATCGGAATCGCCCCTTCGGTAATGCCCGCGAGTCCGAGCAGCCACGTTGATTTACCGGTTTCAATTTCAAACGGTTTAAACAGTCCCGGAGCCAGCATCGTTGACGCCGTCACGGTAAAGGCCGAGACCATTTTGACGGAGGCAAAGATGGCATAGGGACCGTATACGCCGTTCGCCATCGCGCCCAGGCAAAACGCGTAAGAGGCTTTGTTGACCGGCCCGCCCAAATCAAATGAACACATAAAGCCGAGGATCGCCCCCAGGAGCAGCGCATTCGCACCGGACAGACCATTAAGCCAGACGGTGAGCGTGTTATTAAGCCAGGCCACCGGTTCGCCGATCACAAACAGCATCAGGCTACCCGCCCCCAGCACGCCAATGACCGGATAGAGATAAAAGGTTAAAAAGCCGTTATAGCGGCTACTCAGGCGGATGTGATTTTTCACCCAGCGCATCAGGTAACCCGCGATCAGGCCGCCCACGATAGCCCCCAGAAAACCGGAGCCGATCATATTGGCAGCAAGACCAGCAGCAAATCCCGGTGTCAGGGCGGGTTTATCCGCCAGCGAGTAAGCGGTATACGCGGCCAGAACGGGAACCATCAAAATTCCGAGCATGCCGCCGCCAAGCTTGCGGTACATCCACAGCCACGAGTTTTCCTGGTCGAACAAGTGCTGCAAGCCCAGGATTTGCGCCAGCAGTACCGACACAGCCAGCACCGTACCGCCAGCGACGATCAGCGGCACCGCAAAGGAGATCCCGCTGAGGAGCGCCTGTTTGAGCTCACTTTTTACGCCCGTTTTCGTTTCGGTATCGACATACTCATGACCCGCATCGGATGAAGGCCGTAGCGCCAGCGCGCGCTCAATTAGCGCTTCAGCATGGCGCAGGGGCTCCGCAACGGGGACGGAAATCGCGGGGATCCCCTGAAAACGCTCACGCTCTTTGATCGCCACGTCTGCGGCAAAAATGCATGCTTTCGCCTCCTTCAACTGCTGCGCAGTGATGCGCCCCTCAATGCCGTTCGCCCCCTGCTTTTCGACCACCACGTTGACGCCCAGCCTGCGTCCCGCTTTTTCCAGGTATTCCGCAGCCATATAGGTATGCGCAATTCCAGCCGGACAGGCGGTAACGCAAACGATCGTCGGGGCATTCACCGCAACGGCGGCCTCTTGCGCTTCAGGGGTCGCTTCCAGGGCAGCAAGCACATCTTCCGCCGTGGTGGCTGCCATCACGCGCGCCCGGAGATCGTCATCCGCCAGGCGAGACGTCAGTTCCGTCAGTACCTGAATATGTGTCGACCCCGCTTCGGCAGGAGGAATGGCGAGAAGAAAAATCAGCTCAACCTCTTCCGGTCCGTCCACGCCTTCCCACTCCAGCGGTTCGCGCAGCGTTGCCACGGCGAAGGCCGCTTCTTTCACGACGGCTGATTTACCGTGGGGCACCGCCAGCCCTTCGCCCAGGGCGGTGGGGCCAAGCGATTCCCGATGGAAAACTTCTTTAAGAAAAGCATCGGCATCAGCGATTTTGCCCAGCGCCACCAGACGTGTCGCAAGCTGACGGATTGCCTCATCCCGGCAGGAAAACCGCGCCTGAACGCAGACTGCACGCGGATCGGTCAGGGTCGTCAGGTTCATAGTGATCCTCACATTTAGATCGTTATTGTCTGGGATGGATTCTGGCAGACCTTATAATACATGTATGTGATCACTTTCACTAATAAGCCAATTTGTATTTTATTTGTATTATTTACAAATCATCAGTTGAATGCATAATTCCCTGAAAAGGTATTAAGCAGGCGCAATCAAATGGGTAATAAACCGATGTACCGGCAGATAGCCGATGCGTTTCGCGAGAAAATTAACGCCGGGGAGTTAAAACCCGGTGACGCGCTCCCGACGGAGTCCAGCCTTCAGGAGACGTTCAGCGTTAGCCGTGTCACCGTCCGGCAGGCCCTGAAACTGCTGGCTGATGAGCAGATTATCGAAAGCATTCAGGGCAGCGGCTCTTATGTAAAAGAGGAACGCGTAAATTACGATATCTACCAGCTCACCGGTTTTTACGAAAAGCTGGCTGACCGAAACGTCGATACGCACAGTGATGTTAAAATTTTTGAAGTGGTGAAAGCCGATGAGCGGCTTGCGGCAACGCTGGCCATCAATCCGGAGGATAAAGTCTGGCACGTGAAGCGCGTACGCTTCATCAAGCAGAAGCCGGTTAACCTGGAAGAGACATGGATGCCGCTGGCAATGTTTCCCGACCTCACCTGGGACGTAATGGAAAATTCGAAATACCACTACATCGAGCAGATCAAAAAGATGGTTATCGATCGCAGCGAGCAGGAGCTGGTGCCGATCATGCCATCAGAGGAGGCGATCGCCGCGCTGGCGCTCGATCCGGCCAAACCGATCCTGGAAAAAGCCTCCCGCGGTTTCCTGAAGGACGGACGGGTATTTGAATACAGTCGCAACGTCTTCAATACCGACGATTACAAGTTCACGCTCGTTGCCAAACGCAGGCAATAAAAAAGGCCGCTTTTCAGCGGCCAACCATGTCGAAACGGACATTTTTTTACTTCAACGCTCCCCTGTCGGGGAGCAGAGAGGACTTACTTAATGATGGATTTCAGTGCTTCGCCGATATCCGCCAGGCTGCGAACGGTTTTCACGCCTGCGGCTTCGAGCGCTGCGAATTTCTCGTCAGCCGTACCTTTACCACCGGCGATGATCGCCCCTGCGTGACCCATACGCTTGCCTTTCGGCGCGGTCACACCCGCGATGTAACCGACAACCGGCTTGGTCACGTGTTCTTTGATGTAAGCAGCCGCTTCTTCTTCCGCGCTACCACCGATCTCACCAATCATCACGATCGCTTCGGTCTGTGGATCTTCCTGGAACAGTTTCAGGATGTCGATGAAGTTAGAGCCCGGGATCGGGTCACCGCCGATGCCCACACAGGTGGACTGGCCGAAGCCGTAATCGGTGGTCTGCTTAACGGCTTCATAGGTCAGGGTACCGGAACGGGACACGATGCCTACTTTGCCCGGCTTGTGAATATGACCCGGCATGATGCCGATTTTGCATTCGCCTGGCGTGATAACACCCGGGCAGTTCGGGCCGATCATGCGCACGCCGGCTTCATCCAGCTTCACTTTCACGGTCAGCATATCCAGCGTCGGGATACCTTCAGTGATGGTGATGATCAGTTTGATGCCCGCGTCGATCGCTTCCAGAATGGAATCTTTGCAGAACGGTGCCGGAACGTAAATAACGGTCGCGGTTGCGCCCGTCGCTTCTACGGCTTCACGCACGGTGTTGAACACCGGCAGGCCCAGGTGCGTGGTGCCACCTTTACCTGGCGTGACGCCGCCAACCATCTGCGTGCCGTAGGCAATCGCCTGTTCGGAGTGGAAAGTCCCCTGGCTACCGGTGAAGCCCTGGCAGATAACCTTGGTATCTTTATTAATTAAAACTGACATTATTTCCCCTCCACTGCGGCAACAACCTGCTGAGCTGCATCCGTCAGACTTTTCGCTGCAATAATATTCAGGCCGCTGTCAGCCAGTTTTTTCGCGCCGAGTTCAGCGTTGTTACCTTCCAGACGTACAACCACCGGAACGTTAACACCCACTTCTTCTACCGCACCAATGATACCGTCGGCGATCAGGTCGCAACGAACGATGCCGCCGAAGATGTTAACCAGAACCGCTTTAACATTGTCGTCAGAGAGGATGATTTTGAACGCTTCGGTCACGCGCTCTTTGGTTGCGCCACCGCCCACGTCGAGGAAGTTCGCTGGCTCACCACCGTGCAGCTTAACGATGTCCATGGTGCCCATTGCCAGGCCCGCACCGTTGACCATACAGCCGATGTTGCCGTCCAGCGCCACGTAGTTCAGCTCCCACTGTGCAGCCTGTGCTTCACGAGGGTCTTCCTGAGACTGGTCGCGCATTTCGCGCAGATCCGGCTGGCGGAACAGCGCGTTGCCGTCAGCACCCAGTTTGCCGTCGAGGCAGATCAGATCGCCCTGGGTGGTGATCACCAGCGGGTTAATCTCGATCAGCGCCAGGTCGCGCTCCAGGAAGATAGTCGCCAGACCCATGAAGATCTTGGTGAACTGCTGAACCAGCTTGCCTTCCAGACCCAGTTTGAACGCCAGCTCGCGACCCTGGTAAGGCATTGGGCCTGCCAGCGGATCGATCGCCACTTTGTGGATCAGATGTGGGGTTTCTTCCGCCACTTTTTCGATTTCCACGCCGCCTTCGGTAGACGCCATGAACACCACGCGACGGGAGCTACGGTCAACAACCGCGCCCAGGTACAGCTCTTTAGCGATATCCGTCGCAGCTTCAACCAGGATCTGGTTAACCGGCTGGCCGTTCGCATCTGTCTGGTAGGTCACCAGACGTTTGCCGAGCCAATGTTCAGCAAACGCACGAATCTCTTCTTTGCTCTTAACAACCTTCACACCGCCCGCTTTACCACGGCCACCAGCGTGAACCTGACATTTAACTACCCACGGGCCGGAACCGATTTTAGATGCGGCTTCTTCTGCTTCACGCGGGGTAGTACAGGCATAACCCACCGGAGCCGGTAAGCCATACCGGGCAAACAGCTGTTTGGCCTGATATTCATGTAAGTTCATGTGTTCTATCCATCCTTCAGGTAATCGTTAGGTAGTGCTTTTAGTGGCCCGGCAGCCATACGCCGCCGGGCAAGACTGCAAAACTAGACGTCCAGCAGCAGACGCGTTGGATCTTCCAGCAGCTCTTTAATGGCAACCAGGAAGCCCACGGACTCGCGGCCGTCGATCAGGCGGTGATCGTAAGAGAGCGCCAGGTACATCATTGGCAGGATCTCAACTTTACCGTCTACCGCCATCGGACGATCTTTAATGGCATGCATACCCAGGATCGCGCTCTGCGGCGGGTTAATGATCGGGGTAGACATCAGCGAGCCGAATACGCCGCCGTTGGTAATGGTGAAGTTACCGCCGGTCAGGTCGTCTACGGTCAGCTTGCCGTCGCGGCCTTTAACAGCCAGCTCTTTGATATTTTTCTCGATGTCAGCCATACCCAGGGTATCCACATCACGCAGAACCGGGGTGACCAGACCACGTGGGGTAGAAACCGCCATGCTGACGTCGAAATAGTTGTGGTAAACCACATCATCGCCATCGATGGACGCGTTCACTTCCGGGTAGCGTTTCAGCGCTTCAACGACAGCCTTCACGTAGAAGGACATAAAGCCCAGACGGATACCGTGACGTTTTTCAAACGCGTCACCGTACTGCTTACGCAGGTCCATGATTGGCTTCATGTTCACTTCGTTGAAGGTGGTCAGCATCGCGGTGGAGTTTTTCGCTTCCAGCAGACGCTCGGCTACACGCTTACGCAGGCGCGTCATTGGGACGCGTTTTTCGCTACGGGCACCCAGAGCAGGCTGAGCTGCTGCTGGCGCTGCCGCAGGGGCTTTCGCTTCTGCCTGAGCAGGTGCTTTCGCCAGGTGCTTGTCGATGTCTTCACGCGTCAGACGGCCACCCACACCGGTGCCTTTGATGGCAGCCGGGTCAAGGCTATGTTCAGCCAGCAGGCGACGGATCGCCGGGCTGAGGGCGTCGTTAGACTGTTCTTCCAGAGAAGCCTGCTGGCGCTGAGCCGGCGTAGAGGCTTTCTCTTCAGACTTGGCGCTGGACTCTTTACCCGCGCTGTTGCCTTCACGCAGGCGACCCAGGATCTGACGAGAGGTGACGGTCGTACCTTCATCTTCCAGCACCGCGTCCAGTACGCCATCCGCCGAAGCCGGTACTTCCAGTACCACTTTGTCAGTTTCGATTTCTACCAGCACTTCATCGCGCTTAACGGCATCGCCTGGTTTTTTGTGCCAGGTAGCGACGGTCGCATCTGCTACAGATTCAGGCAGGTCGGGAACAAGAATATCTACGCTACTCATTATGTATCCTTTAATTAATCGACGTTCAGCGCGTCATTGACCAGATCTTGTTGCTGCTTCTGGTGAACGGACATATACCCTACCGCCGGAGAGGCGGAGGCCGGGCGACCTGCGTAACGCAGAGCGGACCCAAATGGAATCACTTCACGGAAATGATGCTGGCTGCAGTACCATGCGCCCTGGTTAAGCGGCTCTTCCTGGCACCAGACAAAATCATGAACGTGAGCGTAAGGTTTCAGCACTTCCTGCATCGCCTGATGCGGGAACGGATAAAGCTGTTCGATACGCACGATGGCGACATCTTTCTGATCGTTCTTACGGCGCTGTTCCAGCAGGTCGTAATAAACCTTACCAGAACACATCACCACACGCTTCACGGCCTGCGGATCCAGCTCGTCAATCTCACCGATGGCTGGCAGGAAGGTGCCGTTTGCCAGCTCATCCAGGCTGGATACCGCCAGCGGATGGCGCAGCAGGGATTTCGGAGACATGACCACCAGCGGACGGCGCATACCGCGCAGTGCCTGACGACGCAGCATGTGGTAGACCTGAGCCGGAGTGGACGGCACGCAAACCTGCATGTTCTGCTCAGCGCAAAGTTGCAGATAGCGTTCCAGACGCGCGGAGGAGTGCTCCGGACCCTGGCCTTCATAACCGTGCGGCAGCAGCATGACCAGACCACACATGCGGCCCCACTTCTGCTCGCCGGAGGAGATGAACTGGTCGATAACGACCTGCGCACCGTTCGCGAAGTCACCGAACTGCGCTTCCCAGATGGTCAGGGTGCGTGGTTCAGCGGTGGCGTAGCCGTATTCGAAGGCCAGTACCGCTTCTTCAGACAGTACGGAGTCCCAGACCTTGAACTGGCCCTGACCGTTGTGGACGTGCTGCAGTGGGGTATAGGTTGAACCGTTAGACTGATTGTGAACCACCGCGTGACGGTGGAAGAAGGTGCCACGGCCCGCATCTTCGCCGGACAGACGCACGGGAATGCCTTCGTCAACCAGCGTTGCATAAGCCAGCGTTTCCGCGCCACCCCAGTCAAACAGCTTCTCACCTGCTGCCATGGACTGACGGTCAGCATAGATTTTCGCCACGCGAGACTGCATCTCGATAGCGTCTGGTACGGTGCTGATGCGTTTAGCCAGCTCCTGCAGACGCTTCATCTCAACCTTGTTCGGGTAGCTCTCATCCCACTCGTGGTTGAGGTACGGCGACCAGGTAAAGGAGTGCATGTTCATCGGACGCAGCTCTTTCACTACGCATTCACCCGCATCCAGCGCATCGCGGTAGAGGTTGACCAGTTCGGTCGCATCTTCCAGCGTCGCCACTTTTTCGCTTTCCAGCTTGTCAGCATAGATTTTGCGTGGCGTCGGGTGTTTTTTGATTTTCTGATACATCAGCGGCTGGGTTGCACTTGGCTCATCCGCTTCGTTGTGGCCGTGACGGCGGTAGCAAAAGAGGTCAATGAACACATCGCGTTTGAAGGTATTACGGAAGTCCAGCGCCAGACGGGTCACGAAAGCGACAGCTTCCGGATCGTCCGCGTTCACGTGGAAGATCGGCGCCTGAACCATTTTACCGATGTCGGTGCAATATGGTGTAGAGCGAGCATCCAGCGGGTTAGAGGTGGTGAAGCCCACCTGGTTGTTGATCACGATGCGAACGGTACCGCCCACTTCATAACCACGCGCTTTCGACATGTTCAGGGTTTCCTGAACCACGCCCTGCCCGGTTACCGCCGCATCACCGTGAATGGTGATTGGCAGCACTTTGTTGCTGCTTGGCTCGTCCAGACGATCCAGACGCGCTCGCACGGAACCGATAACCACCGGGCTGACGATCTCCAGGTGTGACGGGTTAAACGCCAGCGCCAGGTGAACCAGACCGCCTTCGGTTTCGATATCAGACGAGAAGCCCATGTGGTACTTCACGTCGCCGGTGCCGAGGTGCTCTTTATGTTTGCCCGCAAATTCGTCGAACAGGTCCTGCGGTTTTTTACCCAGCACGTTGACCAGGACGTTCAGACGACCACGGTGCGCCATGCCCAGTACCACTTCACGGGTACCGCTCTTGCCTGCATGACGAATCAGCTCTTTCAGCATCGGCACCAGCGCGTCGCCGCCTTCCAGCGAGAAGCGCTTTGCGCCCGGGAATTTCGCGCCCAGATAGCGCTCAAGACCCTCTGCTGCAGTCAGTTCGCCAAGGAAACGTTTTTTCTCGTCTGCTGAGAAATTCGCATGGCCCGCTACGGATTCGATGCGCTGCTGGATCCAGCGTTTCTCTTCGGTAGAGGTAATGTGCATGTATTCCGCGCCGATGGAGCCGCAGTAGGTTTGCTTGAGCGCATCAATGAGTTCGCCCAGCTTCATCGTGTCTTTGCCGATGGCAAAAGAACCTACGTTAAAGCTTTCCTGGAAATCGGCCTCGGTCAGATCGTGATACGCCGGATCGAGATCGGCCACACGTTCTTGCTGCCACAGTCCCAGCGGATCGAGATTCGCATGCTGGTGACCACGGAAGCGATAAGCGTTGATAAGCTGCAGGACTTTAACCTGCTTCGCATTGGTGTCAGGGTCGGAAATCGCAGAAGAGTAACGTGAGGCATCCTTCGCCAGACGACGGAAATAATCACGTGTTTTGGAATGGAATTGATCCGGTTTGACCCCTGTGCCAGGCAACTGCTGGAACATGGAACGCCAGTTTGCGTCCACTGAGTCAGGATCGGTTAAGAAGTCTTCATAGAGCTGTTCAATCCAGCTCTGGTTCGCACCAGAAAGGAAAGAAGAGTCCAGCCAGGCTTTCATTGCGCCGTTCTGCATCGTGATCCCTTAAGCATTTTTATGCTTACTTTCGCCGTAGAAACTACCACGCACACCACGTGTACGTGCCGGGGTTCACCTGCGAGCTCTTTTCATTTGGCCCGCGAAGGAACCTTTAGAAACTGTCTAAACTTCAGGGCAGTTTTTAAAGGTTTCTGCAATTTGCCCGGTGGCGCTACGCTTACCGGGCCTACTGTTACATAGGCCGGATAAGCGCAGCGCCATCCGGCGTTTTTACTTACGCACTGCGCTGCAGCAGCATCGACTTAATATGGCCGATGGCGCGCGTCGGGTTCAGTCCCTTCGGACATACACTGACGCAGTTCATGATGCTATGGCAGCGGAATACGCTGAAAGCGTCACTCAGTCCTTCCAGACGACTCTCGGTTTCGGTGTCGCGGCTATCGATCAGGAAGCGATAGGCAGCCAGCAGACCGGCCGGGCCGATAAACTTGTCCGGGTTCCACCAGAACGACGGACAGGACGTTGAACAACATGCGCAGAGAATACACTCGTACAACCCATCGAGTTTTTCACGCTGCTCAGGAGACTGTAAGTGCTCGCGAGCGGGTGGATTTTGCCCATTATTCAATAAGTAAGGCTTAATCTTCTCATATTGTGCATAGAATTGCCCCATGTCTACCACCAAATCACGCACGACCGGCAGGCCTGGCAGAGGACGGATAACAATTTTCTGACCAGGACGCTGCAACGCGGAAATTGGCGTGATGCAGGCCAGGCCATTTTTGCCGTTCATGTTCACGCCATCAGAGCCGCAGACCCCTTCACGGCAGGAGCGACGGAACGACAGTGTCGGATCTTTTTCTTTCAGCTGGATTAACGCATCCAGCAGCATCATGTCGCGACCTTCTTCCGCTTCCAGGGTGTAGTCCTGCATACGCGGAGCATCATCAACATCCGGGTTATAACGATAAACTGAGAATTCGAGTTTCATTATCCTGTCTCCGCATTAGTAAGTACGAATCTTCGGCGGGAACGCCGGACGCAGTTTCGGTTCCATGTTGACGCTACGACGCGTCATGGATTCCGACTCTGGCAGATACAGGGAATGGCACAGCCAGTTTTCGTCATCACGATCCGGGAAGTCGAAGCGGCTATGCGCGCCACGGCTCTCGGTACGGAAGTTTGCCGACATCGCGGTCGCGAACGCAGTTTCCATCAGGTTATCCAGCTCCAGGCATTCAACGCGCTGGGTGTTGAACTCGCTGGAGGTGTCATCCAGACGGGCATTTTTCAGACGCTCGCGGATCGCTTTCAGTTGCTCAAGACCTTTGGCCATTGCGTCACCTTCGCGGAATACCGAGAAGTTATGCTGCATGCATTCCTGCAGTGCTTTACGGATTTCCACCGGATCTTCGCCGTTACGGTTGCCGTTCCAGCGGTTGAGGCGCTCAAGAGAGGCATCAATTTCGTCGTCGGTCGCGTCACGCAGCGCGCCCTGCTCGGCAATGGATTCCTGCAGATGCAGACCGACTGCACGGCCGAATACCACCAGGTCCAGCAGCGAGTTGCCGCCGAGACGGTTTGCGCCGTGAACGGATACGCAGGCAATTTCACCTACGGCGAACAGGCCAGGAATAACCACATCTTCGCCCTGCTCGTTCACGGTCAACGCCTGACCGGTCACTTTGGTCGGAATACCGCCCATCATGTAGTGGCAGGTTGGGATAACAGGAATTGGCTCTTTCACCGGGTCGACGTGTGCGAAGGTACGAGACAGCTCCAGAATGCCCGGCAGACGGGATTCCAGCACCTCTTTACCCAGATGGTCGAGTTTCAGCTTCGCGTGTGGACCCCATGGGCCATCACAGCCGCGGCCTTCACGGATTTCGATCATGATGGAACGCGCCACCACGTCACGACCCGCCAGGTCTTTCGCATTCGGGGCATAACGCTCCATGAAGCGTTCGCCGTGTTTGTTCAGCAGGTAGCCGCCTTCACCACGGCAGCCTTCTGTTACCAGAACGCCGGCACCGGCGATACCGGTTGGGTGGAACTGCCACATTTCCATATCCTGAACCGGCACGCCTGCGCGGATTGCCATGCCGACACCGTCACCGGTGTTGATGTGGGCGTTGGTGGTGGACTGGTAAATACGGCCTGCACCGCCGGTGGCCAGCACGGTTGCGCGGGCTTTGAAGTAAACGACTTCACCGGTTTCGATACACAGCGCGGTACAACCGACCACTGCGCCATCGGCATTTTTCACCAGATCCAGCGCATACCACTCGGAGAAGATGGTGGTGTGGTTTTTCAGGTTCTGCTGATACAGGGTGTGCAGCAGTGCGTGGCCGGTACGGTCAGCCGCCGCTGCGGTACGTGCCGCCTGCTCGCCGCCGAAGTTTTTCGACTGGCCGCCAAACGGACGCTGATAGATGGTGCCGTTTTCCAGACGGGAGAACGGCAGCCCCATGTGGTCCAGCTCCAGAATCGCTTCCGGGCCGGTCTTACACATATATTCGATGGCATCCTGGTCGCCGATGTAGTCGGAACCTTTTACCGTGTCGTACATGTGCCATTCCCAGTTATCTTCATGGGAGTTACCCAGCGCAACGGTAATACCGCCCTGCGCGGATACAGTGTGGGAACGGGTCGGGAACACTTTAGAGAGCAGCGCACAGGTCTGGCCGCTCTGGGAAATTTGCAGTGCGGCACGCATACCTGCGCCACCGGCACCAATCACAACAGCATCAAATTCTCTGACTGGCAGTTTCATTACACACCCCACACCACAACGAATCCATAAATAACGTAAACCACCAGTGCAACGACAATGGCCAGCTGCAGAGGAAGGCGAATCGCCAGCGGTTTAACGTAATCGGTCAACACCTGCCACATACCAATCCACGCATGAATAAGGATGGAGAACAGCGCCAGCAGGGTGAACACTTTGGTGAAGGCGGATCCGAAGAACCCACTCCAGATTTCCCACGTCAGCGTACCGCTGGTCGCGAAGAAACCAATCATATAGATGATGTAAAGGGTGAGAACGATGGCGGTAGCACGGACAAGAATGAAGTCATGTACGCCGTTGCGTCCTAATGCGGAGGCGTTGCTTACCATACGAGAACTCCTGCGAGAAGTGAAAGCACGACAGTAATCACAAATGAAATGTTAGCGGAGCGTTTCCCGGCTTCGAACGTCTCTTCCAGGTAGCCAAAGTCCATCAGCATATGACGAACACCCACGACGACGTGGTACGCCAGCGCGGTCAGAATGCCCCACATGATGAATTTCACGAAGAAGCTGTTCATGATGGCAGAGGCCTGGAGGAATCCTTCAGGGGAGGAGAGGCTGGTACCCAGTAACCACAGCAGAATGCCGACCGCCACAAACGTAATTACACCTGAAACACGGTGCAGAATGGACGCTATTGCTGTTACGGGGAACCGGATCGTTTTCAGATCCAGATTGACAGGTCTTTGTTTTTTCACATTTCTTATCATGAATAACGCCCACATGCTGTTCTTATTGTTTCCTTCCTCCGGACTGCGATGCGGGTCAAGCAGCGTTCCTTTTCTATAACTGCGCGTCATGCAAAACAATGCTTCCAGATGCTTCAACGACACATTACAACGCTGGGTGGCTCGGGATTGCAGGGTGTTCCGGAGACCTGGCGGCAGTATAGGCCGTTCACAAAATCATTACAATTAACCTACATACAGTTTGTCGGGTTTTCTCTGGAACAGTGATCAGGGTCACGATAACAACATCTTTTTAATTTTTAATCATCTGATTTGACAAATGTTAAACAATATTGTTACAAACGTCATCAGAAAAGGCATATAATGCGCAAAAGTTATGAGGTCTCTCTTTCACCTGACAAATAGTTATGTAACAGTGTGATGGTATTGACCGAAGTTATCAGGACAGTTATTAGTGATATACAGGTTTGAATAATTCGGACTGCAAAAACGCTGATTTGCTGTTGTTTCACTGATATTTCATTCGTTTACCTGCAAGGCGCCATAGCTCTGTACCCTGGT
Organism: Enterobacter kobei; assembly: GCF_001729765.1. Classification (NCBI taxonomy): domain Bacteria; kingdom Pseudomonadati; phylum Pseudomonadota; class Gammaproteobacteria; order Enterobacterales; family Enterobacteriaceae; genus Enterobacter; species Enterobacter kobei. Next base: position 1,320,067 of record NZ_CP017181.1, on the reverse strand, counting down.
TTGTCCTCGTGAGCTGAGCGGTAAGCCAAATAACAATCTGGTAACGGTGATTAACAGCTGAAAGCAAATCCGGTAAAGCGCAGTCTTAAGCATAAGGCGCTAAGGAGACCGTAAATGGCTGATACAAAGGCAAAACTCACCCTCAACGGTGGTGATGCTATTGAACTGGATGTGCTAAAAGGCACGCTCGGTCAGGATGTTATTGATATCCGTACGCTGGGTTCCAAAGGAGTATTTACCTTTGACCCTGGATTTACCTCTACCGCATCTTGCGAATCCAAAATCACCTACATTGACGGTGACGAAGGTATCCTGCTCCATCGCGGCTTCCCCATCGATCAGTTAGCCACCGAATCCAACTATCTGGAAGTGTGCTACATCCTGCTGAACGGCGAAAAGCCAACGCAGGCGCAGTACGATGAATTCAAAACCACCGTCACCCGTCACACCATGATCCATGAGCAGATTACCCGTCTGTTCCATGCGTTCCGTCGTGACTCTCACCCGATGGCGGTGATGTGTGGGATTACCGGTGCGCTGGCGGCGTTCTACCACGACTCCCTTGACGTGAATAACCCGCGTCACCGTGATATCGCGGCGTTCCGTCTGCTGTCCAAAATGCCTACCATGGCGGCGATGTGTTACAAATACTCCATCGGCCAGCCGTTTGTGTATCCACGTAACGACCTCTCCTACGCCGGTAACTTCCTGCGCATGATGTTCTCCACGCCGTGCGAAGAGTACGAAGTGAACCCGGTGCTGGAACGCGCAATGGACCGTATCCTGATCCTGCACGCTGACCACGAACAGAATGCTTCCACCTCTACCGTCCGTACCGCGGGTTCTTCAGGCGCGAACCCGTTCGCCTGTATCGCTGCGGGCATCGCCTCCCTGTGGGGACCGGCGCACGGCGGTGCGAACGAAGCGGCACTGAAGATGCTGGAAGAGATCAGCACCGTTGAGCACATTCCTGAATTCGTGCGTCGCGCGAAAGACAAGAATGACTCCTTCCGCCTGATGGGCTTCGGTCACCGTGTTTACAAAAACTATGACCCACGCGCCACCGTGATGCGTGAAACCTGCCACGAAGTGCTGAAAGAACTGGGTACCAAAGATGATCTGCTGGAAGTGGCGATGGAGCTGGAACACATCGCGCTGAACGACCCGTACTTCATCGAGAAGAAACTCTACCCGAACGTCGACTTCTACTCCGGTATCATTCTGAAAGCGATGGGTATTCCGTCTTCCATGTTCACCGTAATCTTCGCCATGGCCCGTACCGTAGGCTGGATTGCGCACTGGAACGAAATGCACAGCGAAGGCATGAAAATCGCCCGTCCTCGTCAGCTGTATACCGGCTACGAGCAGCGTGATTTTAAGTCTGATATTAAGCGCTAACAGACGTTGGGTGCGGCATGATGCCCTCACCCCAGCCCTCTCCCACAGGGAGAGGGTGAAAACCTTAAAAACGGTAACCCTTGGGTTACCGTTTTACTTTTATTTCTGGCAGTGCGGGCACCAGTAAAAAGGTCTCGAAGAGAGCATAATCCTGTCGATAATCCCGCCACATCGCTCGCACTTTTTTCCCGCCCGATGAAACACCTTAAACCGGAACAGCGCCCCGTGATGCCTGTTCTCATCTACCACGCCGCGCGTCGTGTAGGATAAACGCGGTATGTCCAGCAGCGCATGGGACAGCGCTTCCAGCTGTTCATCGCTGAGCTGCGAGGCTTTATGCTGCGGCGCCAGCCCGGCTTCCCAAAGGATTTCCACCCGCAGGTAGTTGCCGAGCCCGGCCAGAAAGGCCTGGTCGAGAAAAAGACCGGAAAACTGCCGATTGCGAAATTTGGGTGACAGCAAACGGGCTTTCACATCGCCCGCCGTCAGGCGCATATCCAGCACATCCGGCCCAACGCGCAGCAAGAACGGATGAACGAGCAACTGCTCAGGCGTTAACATTTCGATATCCGACGCGCTGTAAAGCAGGATGGCTTTATCCGCCGTTTGCAGCCTGACCCGCAGCACACGGGTGGTTTGCGGCTGTTCATCCGCGTTAACCACGCGCCAGACGCCGTAAAGCTGGTTATGGCTATATAACGTCAGATTATGGGAAAAGTGCGTGAGTAAGGCTTTCCCGCGCGTTTCAATATGGGTCACCGTCTGCCCCAGCAGCTGTGATTCAAACGGTTTGAGTTGCGAAAAGGCAAACCAGACATCCGTCAGCGGTTTGCCCTTTATCGCCACTTCCAGGCTATCCGCCGCGCGGCGGATCTCCGGACCTTCTGGTATGTTAGTGTCCTTAAATGATTATTCTGCGCTGACAAGAATACCCTCATCAGAGAACGCTGCCCGCAGGCGTAGCGCAAACTGGAGCGCATGCTCGCCGTCGCCATGTAAGCATACCGTATCGGCCTGAACGTTTGCCGATGTACCATCCACAGCAATGACACGCCCGGCGCGCACCATCTCCAGCGTCTGCGCGAGCGCTTTACCTTCGTCGGTAATGAGCGCCCCGGCCTGCGTTCGCGGCACCAGGCTGCCATCAGGCTGATATCCCCGGTCGGCAAACACTTCCTGGCGGATGGTTAACCCCAGGCGCTGCCCGGCGCGGATCAACTCGCTGCCCGCCAGGCCCACCAGAATCAGCTGAGAGTCACAATCCCGCACCGCGCGGGCAATGGCGTCCGCCAGAGCAGGATCTTTCGCCGCCTGATTGTAAAGCATGCCGTGCGGCTTCACGTGGCGCAGTACGCCCTTCTCAGCGCGCACTATCGCCTCCAGCGCACCAATCTGGTAAAGCATCTGAGCGTAGACGGTCTCCGGCGGCAGGTCCATCGCCGTACGGCCAAAGTTCTCCCGGTCGGGAAAGCTCGGGTGAGCGCCTATCGCCACGCCGTTTTTAATGGCATTGCGCACGCTCTCCAGCATGGTTTGCGCATCACCCGCGTGAAAGCCGCAGGCGATGTTAACCGAAGAGACCAGCGTCATCAGCTCTGCGTCGGCGCGGCTCCCCTCCCCCAGATCGGCATTTAAATCAATCTTTACCATCAAGCCTCCACGCCAGCTGTTCGAGATAACGCTGCTGATCCTGTCGCGCTTTCAGCGCTTCCTCCAGCGAACATTGCACGAAATGGATCGGCTGACCGAGGGGAATTTGCGCCAGATGGTAGCGATCCGCGTCAATAATGCAGGCAATGCGCGGATAGCCGCCCGTCGTCTGCGCATCGTTCATCAGCACAATGGGTTGACCATTGCCCGGAACCTGAATGACGCCAGGCAATAAGCCGTGGGAGAGCAACTCCCGGTCGGTTGTGCGGGTCAGCGGCTGCCCCTGCAGGCGGTAGCCCATGCGGTTACTCTGCGGGCTAATCTTCCACGGCGAACGCCAGAAAGACTCTTTAGAAGCGTCATCGAACTCCTGATATTCCGGCCCCGGTAAGGCGCGGATCACGTTCCCCCACAGCAACTGTTTTACGCCCTGCGTCGTCGAGAAATCGCGTGTTGACGGCTTAATCGCCAGACGATCGCCATCGCGCAGCGAACGTCCCTCATGCCCGCCTATGCCCGCTTTCTGATCGGTACTGGCTGATCCCAGCACCTCCGGCACGTCAATGCCCCCCGCTACCGCAAGGTAACTGCGCACGCCATGCAAAGGCCGTTTCAGCGTCAGACGTTGCCCGGCTTTCGCCCGCAAACGCCAGCCGGTCCACACCGCTTTGCCGTCCAGCGTGGCGTCACAACCTGCGCCGGTTAACGCAAACCAGGTTTCCTGACCGAACTCAATCACGCACTGACCCAGCGTAATTTCTAACGCCGCCGTGCTGCCTGCGTTACCCACCAGCAGGTTGGCAATCTCCAGCGAAGGACGATCAAGCGCACCGCAGTAGCTCACGCCAGACTGGCGCAGGCCAAAGCGGCCGGCATCCTGTACCGAGGTATAAAGCCCTGCGCGAAGTAACGTTAACATACCCCCTCCTTCAGCGGGATAAAGCGAAGGGTATCGCCAGGACGAAGGAGAATGGGTGCCTCCTGCCCCGGTTCAAATAATGGCATGGCGGTGTGCCCAATAAGCTGCCAGCCGCCCGGTGAGGTGAGCGGATAAATTCCGGTTTGTTCGCCGCCAATCGCCACCGTTCCCGCGGGAACGCTCAGGCGTGGCTCGGCCCGGCGCGGCGTATGCAGCTGGGGGATAATCCGCCAAGATACGGAAAGCCGGGTTGAAACCCGAGAAACCAGACCACGTAATCCACCGAACTGTGCAGCTCAACTACCTGCTTCTCCGTTAATCCGCAGTGATCCGCCACCACGCCAAGATCCGGCCCACCCGTGCCGCCATAGACGACCGGGATTTCAATCATTCTCGATTCCGGCTCCAGCGCTTCGCTCTCTTCCCACCAGCGCTGAAGACGTTCAATAGCATCCAGCGCCTTTGTCTGCGGGTTGCGCAGCACGACGGTAATGTTATTCATGCCAGGAATGGTTTCTACCACTTCCGGGATGTCAACCAGACGCTGTGTCAGCCGCCAGATACGCTTTTGCGTGGCAAGCGTGACCGGCGGTTCAAGTTCCAGTACAACTGCGCTTTCACCCAGAAGATAACAACGCGCTCTCTGCACTCGGGCACCTCTCATCAGGCGGGATTAGGGATATCAATAAAGGTCACATCCAGATAGGTATTTTCCGTCAGCCATTCGCTGAGGGCGCGGATACCGCCACGCTCGGTAGCATGGTGGCCTGCCGCGTAAAAATGCAGCCCCTGTTCACGGGCTGAGTGAACCGTCTGCTCAGAGACTTCACCGGTAATAAACGCATCAACACCAAAACGCGCGGCGCTGTCGATAAAGCCCTGACCGCCGCCGGTACACCAGGCAACGCGCTTAACGGTATCCGGCCCCGTGTCGCCACACCACAGCGGACGACGCCCGAGACGTGCTTCGATCCACGAGGCCAGCTCCAGACCCGGAACCGGCATCGACAGCTCTCCCCACGGGACCAGTGGCTCGATTTCGCCCATCACAGTGATCCCCAACAGCTGCGCCAGCTGGACGTTATTCCCCAGTTCCGGGTGTGCATCCAGCGGCAGGTGGTAGCCGTACAGGTTGATGTCATTGGCCAACAACGTTTTCAGGCGGTTGCGCTTCATACCGCGAATAATCGGTGATTCGTTTTTCCAGAAATAACCGTGGTGAACAATGATCGCATCGGCCTCCTGACGCACCGCTTCATCCAGCAATGCCTGGCTTGCCGTCACACCGGTGATGATTTTTTGCACTGTCTCACGGCCTTCCACCTGCAGCCCATTCGGACCGTAATCGCTGAAGGCGGCGGTATTGAGTTTTTCGTTAATCAGGCTTTCCAGTTCGCTGTTTTTCATCATCACTCTCTTAAGCTTTACGGGCGGCTTCATAGGCCGCCAGCGTGGCGACGCGCGCCTGTTTATGGTCAACAATCGGGCGGGGATAATCGAGCTTTACGCCCTGTTTATCCGCCCATACCCACGGGTCGTGGATCGCTTTCGCAGGAACATGCCTGAGCGCGGGCAACCAGCGACGAATAAAGTCGCCGTTAGCATCAAATTTTTGTCCCTGAGTGGTCGGATTGAAAATCCGGAAATAGGGAGCCGCATCGGTACCGGTAGAGGCCGCCCACTGCCATCCGCCATTATTCGCTGCCAGATCGCCATCGATCAGCTGAGAAATAAAATAACGCTCCCCGACACGCCAGTCGATAAGCAGATCTTTCACCAGGAAGCTGGCGGTAATCATTCGCAGACGGTTGTGCATCCACCCGGTTTCATTCAACTGGCGCATCGCGGCATCAACAATCGGATAGCCCGTTTCCCCCTTTTTCCAGGCCAGTAAACGCGCCTCGTCGTGCTGCCATTTTACGTTATCGGTCCAGGGAATGAACGGGCGATGCTTGCAGAGATCGGGATGATAAGTCATCAGATGGCGATAGAACTCACGCCAGATCAGTTCGTTCAGCCACACCGACCCCGTCCCGCCGTCCAGCGCCTGCGGCTGCTCGGCCAGGAGACGATGCAGACACTGGCGAGGAGAGAGCACGCCCAATGCCAAGCAGGCCGATAATCGGCTTGTCCCTTCAACCGCCGGGAAATCCCTGCGCGCGTCGTACTCTCCCGCGCCCTGCTTGCAAAACTGGCGCAGCTTCGCAATCGCCGATTTCTCACTGGCAGGGAACAGAAGATCGTCGAACGACTGTTGGGGATAGTTAAACGTTAATTCAGGCAGATCGGTTATGGCATCGCCCCGAACAGCGGGCGCGGCCACGCACTCAGGCAGCGCCTCTTTCAGGCGTTTAACAAACGCATTTTTAAACGGCGTAAACACTTTGTACATTTCGTGACTGCCGGTCATGACGCTGCCCGGCGCCAGCATGACGCTGTCATCAAATCCTTCACAAACTACCCCGTCCAGCATGTTTTCCAGCTGGCGATCCCGCCGCTGTTCGTTCAGCTCGTACTGATAGTTATAAAAAAGGTGTGTGACGCCGTTTTGCTGACAGATCGCCTGCAGCATCTGAAGCTGCGCGGCAAAATCACTGACCTCTTTGTAGATTAGCGGAATACCTTTTTCAGCAAGCGAGTGTTGCAGAACGTTCAGATGTGATTTGAGGTAAGCTGCCTGGCGCGGTGCCATATCATGCTGCTGCCACTGTTCGGGCGTGGCGATGAACAGTGCCAGCACGCTGGCATCCTCAGAACGACAGGCTGCCGCGAGAGCGATGTTGTCATGTACGCGCAGATCTGCGCGAAACCAAACCAGATGGGTGGGCATAAAACTCCAGGCAAATATCCATTATGTCCGTAAGGGCACGCCACCAAAGGAAAAAGTGGCGAGCTTTTACTGTACTTTGCCATGAAGTGTAGACGGGATGAAATAAAAAAGGCCGCCCGGGGGGGTGGTAATGCCAGTCAGTTAAGTAACTGACTGGCATTACCCATTGCTATTGGCGGTTTTTTTATTGCTATGTGTAGTCTTTCTTTTTTTAGTAGAAGTCGCAGGTCGCTTTCTCGGCCTGATCCATCCACACCGGCTTCTCGCTGGTTTTCGCCCAGACGCGGTGCAGATAGCTGTAAAAACGAGCGCGATCTTTCCAGAACAGCATCACCGGCAGGGCCAGCACGCCCGCCACTACGGCGAAAGTGCGACGCATGAACACGATATGAGCCGGAAACTCTTTATAAAGATCCATATTTTCTCCCCTATAGTTGGCCGGAAACGTCATCCGGAAAATTCAAAATCTGTGACCTGGATAAAATAATATCGCTTTGCGTGTAATTTTACTACTCATCCGACCACTTATTTTCATTCATTTAGTGAATATTTACACTCGCGCCGTAATTTAGTTACAAAAAAGTTAACAATTTACTTACCAATAGTTAAATTGTGGGCTTTGCCATTTTTATACTTTTTTTACACCCTCTCTCCTCATTTTTGCGAAATCTTTGCGCCATAAATCCTACCGTTAACCCAACAACAAAAGTCACCCGGAGGTGGATTGTGAGTGCAGGTCTTATTGCCGGCATCGTGCTGGTGTTCCTGTTATTGGGTTATCTGGTTTATGCCCTGATTAATGCGGAGGCATTCTGATGGCTGCTCAGGCGTTTTTGCTTATTGCCAGCTTCTTACTGGCGTTGTTCGTTCTGGCAAGGCCACTGGGAATGGGGCTGGCAAGGCTTATCAACAACGTCCCCCTGCCTGGTACGGGAAGCGTTGAAAAAGGGATCTGGCGTGTACTGGGAATAGACGATCGCGAGATGAGCTGGCGTGAATATCTTTTTGCCATTCTGCTGCTGAATATTGTTGGGCTGATTGCACTTTTTACCCTGCTGATGCTGCAGGGGAGTCTGCCGCTGAATCCGCAACAATTACCGGGTCTGTCCTGGCATCTTGCGCTGAATACGGCAGTCAGCTTTGTCACCAACACCAACTGGCAGTCCTATGCGGGTGAAACCACGCTGAGCTATTTCAGCCAGATGGCGGGATTAACCGTCCAGAACTTCCTCTCGGCTGCCAGCGGTATCGCTGTGATCTTCGCGCTGACGCGCGCGTTTGCTCGTCAGAAAATCAGTACCCTGGGTAACGCGTGGGTGGATCTGACGCGCATCACGCTGTGGATATTGCTGCCAATTGCGCTGCTGATCGCGCTGTTCTTTATTCAGCAAGGTAGCCTGCAAAACCTGCTGCCATACACCCCTTATACCTCACTGGAAGGGGCAAAACAGCTCCTGCCGATGGGGCCCGTGGCGTCGCAGGAAGCCATCAAGATGCTCGGCACCAACGGCGGCGGCTTCTTCAACGCCAACTCATCGCATCCGTTTGAAAACCCGACTGCCCTGACCAATTTTGTGCAGATGCTGGCGATTTTCCTGATCCCCACCGCACTCTGCTTTGCCTTTGGTGATGTCGTCAACGATCGCCGGCAGGGGCGCACCCTGCTCTGGACCATGTCGTTAATCTTCGTGGTCTGCGTTGCGCTGGTGATGTGGGCTGAATGGAACGGCAATAGCCATTTCATGCAGCTTGGGGCTAACAGCAATATCAATATGGAAGGTAAAGAGAGCCGCTTTGGCATTCTCGCCAGCAGCCTCTATGCGGTGGTCACCACGGCGGCCTCGTGCGGGGCGGTGAATGCCATGCATGACTCCTTCACCGCACTGGGCGGAATGATCCCAATGTGGCTGATGCAGATTGGCGAGGTGGTATTTGGCGGCGTGGGTTCAGGTCTTTACGGCATGCTGTTGTTCGTGATGCTGGCGGTGTTTATTGCCGGTCTGATGATTGGTCGTACCCCGGAATACCTCGGTAAAAAAATCGACGTTCGCGAGATGAAATTAACCGCGCTGGCGATTCTGGTAACCCCTGCCCTCGTACTGCTCGGCTCCGCACTAGCGCTGATGACCGAGGCCGGACGCAGCGGCATCTTTAACCCGGGTATTCACGGCTTTAGCGAAGTGCTGTATGCCGTCTCCTCTGCCGCCAACAACAACGGCAGTGCCTTTGCAGGCTTAAGTGCCAACTCACCGTTCTGGAACTGTCTGCTGGCGTTCTGCATGTTCGTGGGTCGTTTCGGGATCATTGTGCCGGTCATGGCGATTGCCGGATCGCTGGTGAATAAAAAAATTCAACCGACCACCACCGGAACATTACCGACCCACGGCGCGCTGTTTATCGGCCTGCTCACAGGCACCGTGTTACTGGTTGGTGCCCTGACCTTTATCCCCGCCCTCGCGTTAGGCCCGGTCGCGGAATACCTCTCTTTACGCTGATTTTGCGGAGAATTTGTCATGAGTCGTAAACAACTGGCCCTGTTCGAACCGTCATTAGTTCGTCAGGCGCTCATGGATGCGGTGAAAAAACTGAGCCCGCGCGTGCAGTGGCACAACCCGGTGATGTTTATTGTCTGGGCGGGAAGCGTCCTGACCACCGCACTGGCGATTGCCATGGGAACGGGCCACATGCCGGGAAATGCGATGTTTACCGGCGCCATTAGCCTGTGGCTGTGGTTTACCGTGCTGTTTGCCAACTTTGCGGAAGCGCTGGCGGAAGGCCGGAGTAAAGCCCAGGCCAACAGCCTGAAAGGGGTAAAAAAGACCGCCTTCGCACGCAAGTTACGTGAACCAAAATACGGTGCGCAGATGGACCACGTTCCGGCGGATGAACTGCGCAAAGGCGATGTGGTGCTGGTCGAAGCTGGCGATATTATCCCGTGCGACGGGGAAGTGATTGAAGGTGGCGCGTCGGTGGACGAAAGCGCCATCACCGGGGAATCCGCCCCGGTTATCCGTGAATCCGGCGGCGATTTCGCCTCCGTAACGGGGGGGACGCGCATACTCTCCGACTGGCTGGTGATCCAGTGTAGCGTTAACCCAGGTGAAACCTTCCTTGACCGGATGATCGCCATGGTGGAAGGCGCCCAGCGTCGTAAAACCCCCAACGAGATTGCCCTGACCATCCTGCTGGTCGCGTTGACCCTCGTCTTCCTGCTGGCAACCGCGACCCTGTGGCCGTTCTCCACTTATGGCGGTACGGCGGTCACCGTCACGGTGCTGGTGGCGCTGCTGGTCTGCCTGATCCCCACCACTATCGGCGGCCTGCTGTCGGCCATCGGCGTGGCCGGTATGAGCCGTATGCTCGGTGCCAACGTTATTGCCACCAGCGGACGTGCCGTTGAAGCGGCGGGCGATGTAGACGTTCTGCTGCTTGATAAAACCGGGACCATCACCCTCGGTAACCGTCAGGCATCAGACTTCTTACCCGCACCTGGCGTGGATGAAAAAACGCTGGCAGATGCCGCACAGCTCTCATCGCTTGCCGACGAAACTCCGGAAGGTCGCAGCATTGTGATTCTTGCCAAACAGCGCTTTAACCTGCGCCAGCGCGACGTTCAGAGCCTGCATGCCACTTTCGTGCCCTTCACGGCACAGACCCGGATGAGCGGCATTAATATTCAGGACCGGATGATCCGTAAAGGCTCGGTTGACGCCATTCGTCGCCACATTGAGGCTAATAACGGTCACTTCCCACCCGAAGTGGATAGCCTGGTGGAAAGCGTGGCCCGTCAGGGGGCAACGCCGCTGGTGGTGGCTGAAGGCGCAAATGTGCTGGGGGTGATTGCCCTGAAGGATATCGTCAAAGGCGGCATCAAAGAACGCTTTGCCCAGCTGCGTAAAATGGGGATCAAAACGGTGATGATCACCGGGGATAACCGCCTGACCGCCGCGGCGATTGCTGCCGAAGCGGGAGTGGATGATTTTCTTTCCGAAGCTACACCGGAAGCCAAACTGGCCTTGATTCGTCAGTATCAGGCGGAAGGGCGTCTGGTCGCGATGACCGGTGACGGGACCAACGATGCCCCTGCCCTGGCGCAGGCCGACGTGGCGGTGGCAATGAACTCCGGTACCCAGGCGGCAAAAGAGGCGGGCAACATGGTCGATCTCGACTCTAACCCGACCAAGCTGATTGAAGTCGTGCACATTGGTAAGCAGATGCTGATGACGCGCGGCTCGCTGACCACGTTCAGCATCGCTAACGATGTGGCGAAATATTTCGCCATCATTCCGGCCGCGTTTGCTGCGACCTATCCGCAATTAAACGCCCTGAACGTAATGCACCTGCACTCCCCGGCATCGGCCATTCTGAGCGCGGTAATCTTTAACGCCCTGATTATTGTCTTCCTGATCCCGCTGGCGCTGAAAGGCGTGAGCTACAAGCCGCTCACGGCGGCCGCCATGCTGCGCCGCAACCTGTGGATTTACGGCCTGGGTGGGCTGGTGGTGCCCTTCATCGGTATCAAGGCTATCGATCTGCTGTTGACCCTGTTCGGGCTGGTTTAAAAGGTGAATCAAATGACGATGTTACGCCCCGCTATACTTCTGTTTATTCTGCTGTCGCTGATTACCGGGGGGCTCTACCCGCTGGTCACCACCGCCCTGGGCCAGTGGTGGTTTAAGGATCAGGCTAACGGCTCGCTGATTATGCAAAACGGTGAAAACCGCGGTTCGCGCCTGATTGGCCAGAGCTTTACGGACGCTCGCTACTTCCAGGGACGCCCTTCCGCCACTGCCGAAAGCCCGTATAATCCGATGGCATCCGGCGGCAGTAACCTGGCGGGCAGCAACCCGGCGCTGGACAAAGCCGTCGCCGAGCGTGTGGCCGCCCTGCGCGCCGCCAACCCACAGGCCAGCCGCGAGGTTCCCGTGGAGCTGGTCACCGCCTCAGCCAGCGGGCTGGACTATAGCCTGACGCCGGCAGCGGTGGCGTGGCAGATCCCGCGCGTTGCCGCCGCCCGTCAATTGAGTGTTGAACAGGTGAGCAAACTGATGGCAGAACACACACAAAAGCCGCTGGTCAGCTATATCGGCATGCCGGTAGTGAATATTGTTGAGCTGAATCTGGCGCTGGACGCGCTAAGGAAAAACTAAATGACCGACGAGCCCATGCGCCCGGATCCGGACAGGCTGCTTGAACAGACGGCTGAAGCCCATCGCGGCAAACTGAAAATTTTCTTTGGCGCCTGCGCGGGTGTCGGGAAAACCTTCGCCATGCTGACGGAAGCCCAGCGGCTTCGGGCGCAGGGGCTCGATATACTGATCGGCGTGGTTGAAACCCACGGACGTAAAGAGACGGCATCGCTGCTGAAGGGGCTTGCCACCCAGCCGCCCCGCCGCATCAGCCATCGGGGTCGTTTAGTCACTGAGTTTGATATTGATGCCGCCCTCGCCCGCCGTCCAGCGCTTATCCTGATGGACGAACTGGCGCACAGCAATGCGCCAGGCTCGCGTCACCCCAAGCGCTGGCAGGATGTGGAAGAATTACTTGAAGCTGGCATTGATGTTTTCACGACGGTTAACGTGCAGCATCTGGAAAGCCTGAACGATGTGGTCAGCGGCGTGACCGGCATTCAGGTGCGCGAGACGGTGCCCGACCCTTTCTTCGATTCCGCTGACGAAGTGGTGCTGGTCGACCTGCCGCCGGATGATTTGCGCCAGCGCCTGCACGAAGGCAAAGTCTATATTGCCGGACAGGCCGAGCGTGCCATCGAACATTTCTTCCGCAAAGGCAACCTGATTGCCCTGCGCGAACTGGCTCTGCGCCGTACTGCCGATCGCGTTGACGATCAGATGCGTGCCTGGCGCGATTTGCAGGGCCAGGAACGCGTCTGGCATACGCGGGATGCCATCCTGCTGTGCGTGGGGCACGGCAGCGGTAACGAAAAACTTGTCCGCACCGCCGCGCGTCTGGCCGCCAAATTTGGCAGCGTCTGGCATGCGGTGTATGTCGAAACGCCGCAGCTTCATGCCCTGCCCGAAAACCAGCGCCGCGCGATTCTGAGTTCGCTGCGCCTGGCGCAGGAGCTGGGTGCCGAAACCGCGACCCTTTCCGATCCTCAGGAAGATAAAGCCATTCTGCGCTACGCCCGGGAGCATAACCTGGGGAAAATCGTCATTGGCCGTCGCCAGCATCGTCGCTGGTTTAGCCGTGAATCCTTTGCCGACAAACTGGCCCGCCGCGGGCCGGATCTGGACCTGGTGATCGTGGCGCTGGATGATAAACCCACCCCCCTTCCCAGCCGCGCCCCGGACAGCCGTACTTTCAGTGATAAATGGCGCATTCAGCTTCGCGGCTGCCTGGTGGCCGTCGTGCTCTGCGCCCTGATCACGATCATTGCCAGCAAATGGCTGATTGCCTTCGACGCGGCCAACCTGGTGATGATCTACCTCCTTGGCGTGGTGGTGGTGGCGCTCTTTTACGGACGCTGGCCGTCGGTGCTGGCAACGGTGATTAACGTCATCAGCTTTGATCTGTTCTTTATTGCCCCTCGCGGGACGCTCGCTGTGTCGGACGTACAGTACATCCTGACCTTTGCCGTGATGCTCACCGTCGGGCTGGTGATCGGCAATCTGACGGCGGGCGTGCGCTACCAGGCGCGCATCGCCCGCTACCGCGAACAGCGCACGCGGCATCTGTATGAAATGTCGAAATCGCTGGCGGTGGGTCGGACCCCGCTGGATATTGTGCAGACCAGCGAGCAGTTTATTCGCTCGACGTTTCATGCCAGCAACCTGATTTTACTCCCGGACGAACACGGTAAGCTGCGCCCGCTAACCTCGGCCTCCGGCATGACGCCCTGGGACGAAGCCATCGCGCGCTGGAGCTTTGATAAAGGGTTACCTGCGGGCGCAGGGACCGACACCCTGCCCGGCGTGCCCTATCAAATTCTGCCGCTACGCAGCGCCGATAAAAATCAGGGGCTGGTGATTGTTGAGCCCTCAAACTTGCGTCAGCTGATGATCCCCGAGCAGCAGCGGCTGCTGGAGACTTTTACGCTGCTGGTTGCCAGCGCGCTGGAACGGCTGGCGCTTACCGCCAGTGAAGAACAGGCCCGACTGGCCAGCGAGCGTGAAAGCATTCGTAACTCGCTGCTGGCGGCGCTGTCGCACGACCTGCGGACCCCGCTGACCGTTCTGTTTGGTCAGTCAGAAATCCTGACGCTGGACCTGGCCGCGGAAGGGTCTAAACACGCCCTTCAGGCCAGCGAAATCCGCCAGCACGTGCTGAATACCACCCGTCTGGTGAATAACCTGCTCGATATGGCGCGCATTCAGTCGGGCGGATTTAACCTCAAAAAAGAGTGGCTCACGCTGGAAGAAGTGGTAGGCAGCGCGCTGAAAATGCTGGAGCCCGGCCTCGGTGGGCGGCATATCGCGCTGAACATGCCTGAACCCCTGACCTTAATTCACGTCGATGGCCCCTTGTTTGAACGGGTGCTGATCAATCTGCTGGAAAATGCCGGTAAATATGCCGGCTCAAGTGCCCGGATTGGCGTGGATGCGATGGTAGAGGATGGCACGCTTCACCTTGACGTCTGGGATACCGGACCGGGCATTCCTGCCGGGCAGGAGCTGGCTATTTTCGAAAAATTCGCGCGCGGGAACAAGGAGTCGGCCATTCCGGGCGTTGGGCTCGGGCTGGCGATTTGTCAGGCGATCGTTGACGTCCATGGCGGAACCATTTCCGCAGAGAATCGTCCGGAAGGCGGCGCGCGTTTTTGTGTTACACTTCCTCTGGAAACCCCGCCAGAACTGAATGAATTACCCGAGGATTTGTGATTAACGTTCTGATTGTCGAAGATGAGATCGCCATTAGCCGTTTTCTGCGCGCTGCGCTGGAAGGAGACGGTCTGCGCGTTCACGATGCGGGTACGCTTCAACGGGGTTTAATTGAAGCCGCCACCCGCAAGCCGGACCTGGTGATCCTCGATCTTGGGCTGCCGGATGGCGACGGCATCGATTTTATTCGTGAGGTTCGTCAGTGGAGCCAGATGCCGATTCTCGTGCTCTCTGCCCGTACTGAAGAGACGGATAAAATCGCCGCGCTGGATGCCGGCGCCGATGACTATCTGATTAAACCCTTTGGCATTGGCGAATTGCAGGCTCGCCTGCGTGTGGCGCTGCGTCGTCATAGCGCCACCACGCCTGCCGACACAACCTACACGTTTGGTGATATTCGGGTTGACCTCGCCGCACGGCGCATTGTGCGCGGTGAAGAGGAAATCCATCTTACCCCCATCGAATTCCGCCTGCTCGCCGTGCTGCTTAATAACCACGGCAAGGTTCTCACACAGCGCCAGCTGTTGAGTCAGGTGTGGGGACCCAACGCGGTGGAACATAGTCACTATTTGCGCATATATATGGGTCACCTTCGTCAGAAACTGGAAGTCGATCCCGCTCGCCCTCGCCATTTATTAACTGAAACCGGTATCGGTTATCGATTTATGCTTTGAATAACTATTCATATTATTTTCTAAATAATCAAAAACCCTCCCGATCAATATTAAAAAAATAATCAATACATTATTCCATGGATTATTTTTTCTCGTTTAAAACATTAACAAAACCAATCATTAACACTTCAACAACAAATCAGCATTTTGATCTGCGTTATTCATCAAAAACGACTAATTATTTCTGAAATGATCGGTTAAGGGTGATCTGATTCACAGTTAATCCCTTTTTCCTGGATAAAATGACCATGCTTTCAATTACTGAAAGGAAAATGAAACATGGAAAACAACAATCGCTTAATGCCCCATATAAGGCGGACAACACATATCATGATGTTTGCCCACCGAAACTGCTTTGACTTTCACCTCTTTAATGCCCGGTAGTCCTTCGACTTCTGGCGCACTCGCTTACAGGTTATCCTGAAATACCTTATTTTACAGGCCATTGCCTGTGAAGTCGTGCGCTCATTCCACTTAATTCAGACTCATCTGCAACCGGGCGGACTGAATTTCAATCATCAAAAAGCAATTTACTGATTTTAATCAGCGGCCACACCTTGCTTTTTTTCCGGAAAATTATCGATTTCTTTCTGACAAGAAATCGAAGGACGCTTATTACCTAAAATAAAGAGAGAAAGATGAAAAGTTTAAAAATCGCGGCCAGCCGTGCATGTCCGGACTGCTTTACCACCCAGCGTGAGCTTGTGGATGTCCGCGCTTCTGATTATATCGACGTCGCGGCCATTGTTTTGGCCGTTAGCGATATTTCCAGCGGCATACTGGAAGAAATAGAAGCCACCGGATTTGGCATTCCCGTCTTTGTCGCAACGCATAAAGAAGAGATCATTCCGGCAGATTATTTATCGCGCATTCACGGCGTATTTGAGCATTCAGACACCAGCAACGATTTTTATGGCCGCCAGCTGGAAGCGGCGGCCCAGAAGTACGAAACCCAGCTGCGACCGCCGTTTTTCCGTGCCCTTGTAGACTACGTGAAACAGGGTAACAGCGCATTTGACTGCCCGGGGCATCAGGGGGGGCAATTCTTCCGCCGTCATCCTGCGGGCAATCAGTTTGTCGATTTCTTTGGTGAAACGCTTTTCCGTTCCGACCTGTGTAACGCCGACGTGGCAATGGGCGATCTGCTGATCCACGAAGGCGCGCCGTGCATTGCGCAGCAACATGCCGCAAAGGTCTTTAATGCCGATAAGACCTACTTTGTGCTGAATGGGACCTCCTCATCCAACAAAGTGGTCCTTAACGCCCTGCTCACCCCTGGCGACCTGGTGCTGTTTGACCGTAATAACCACAAATCGAACCATCACGGCGCTCTTCTTCAGGCTGGCGCGACACCGGTCTATCTGGAAACCGCGCGCAACCCGTACGGCTTTATTGGTGGTATTGACGCGCACTGCTTTGAGGAAAGCTACCTGCGCGAGTTGGTAGCCGAGGTGGCGCCAGGTCGTGCACGCGATGCACGCCCGTTCCGTCTGGCGGTGATCCAGCTGGGTACCTACGATGGCACCATCTATAACGCCCGTCAGGTGGTGGATAAGATTGGGCATCTGTGTGATTACATCCTGTTCGACTCGGCCTGGGTAGGTTACGAGCAGTTTATCCCGATGATGGCAGATTGCTCGCCGCTGCTGCTGGAGCTGAACGAAAACGACCCGGGAATTCTGGTCACCCAGTCGGTACATAAACAGCAGGCAGGCTTCTCGCAGACCTCGCAGATCCACAAAAAGGACAGCCATATCAAAGGCCAGCAGCGCTATGTACCCCACAAGCGGCTGAATAATGCTTTTATGATGCACGCCTCAACCAGCCCGTTCTACCCTCTGTTTGCTGCGCTGGATATTAACGCCCGTATGCATGAAGGTCAGAGCGGTCGCAACATGTGGATGGACTGCGTGGTTAACGGTATTGAAGCGCGCAAACTGATCCTGGAGAACTGCCAGTACCTTCGTCCGTTTGTGCCGGAGACGGTGGATGGCCGTCCGTGGGAAAGCTTCGACACAGCGGAAATTGCCACCGATCTGCGCTTCTTCCACTTCGTACCGGGTGAAAACTGGCACGCTTTTGAGGGCTATGCCGAGCACCAGTACTTTATCGACCCGTGCAAGCTCCTGCTGACCACGCCAGGTATTAACGCCCGCACCGGCGAGTATGAGGATTTCGGCGTGCCCGCCACCATCCTCGCCAACTTCCTGCGTGAAAACGGCATCGTGCCGGAGAAATGCGATCTCAACTCGATCCTGTTCCTGCTCACCCCTGCGGAAGATATGGGCAAACTGCAGCAGCTGGTGGCGCAGCTGGTGCGCTTCGAAAAACTGCTCGAGAGCGATGTTCCGCTGAAAGAGGTCCTGCCTTCTCTCTACAAACAACATCCGGAACGTTACGCGGATTACACGCTGCGCCAGATTTGCCAGGAAATGCACGATCTCTATGCCCGCCATAACGTGAAGCAACTGCAAAAAGAGATGTTCCGCAAGTCTCACTTCCCGCGCGTGATGATGAACCCGCAGGAGGCGAACTATGCGTATCTGCGGGGTGAAGTCGAACTGGTCTCCCTGCGCGACGCGAAAGGCCGCATTGCCGCTGAAGGCGCCCTGCCTTATCCGCCTGGGGTGCTGTGCGTTGTCCCGGGCGAAGTCTGGGGCGGCTCCGTGCTGCGCTACTTTGCCGCGCTGGAAGACGGTATCAACCTGCTACCAGGCTTCGCGCCTGAGCTGCAGGGCGTATACGTTGAAGAGTGTGAGGGTCGCAAACAGGTTCGCTGTAACGTCATCAAACAACCCGCTGCTCAGCCCGCGCTGCTGAAAGGAGAGACATTATGAGTAAATCCAATAAGATGGGCGTGGTGCAGCTGACCATCCTCACCATGGTCAACATGATGGGGTCCGGGATCATCATGCTGCCCACCAAGCTTGCCGAAGTGGGCACCATTTCGATTATCTCCTGGCTGGTGACGGCGGTGGGGTCAATGGCGCTGGCGTGGGCATTCGCCAAATGCGGGATGTTCAGCCGCAAGTCCGGCGGGATGGGCGGCTATGCGGAATACGCTTTTGGTAAGTCCGGCAACTTTATGGCCAACTACACCTATGGTGTATCGCTGCTGATCGCCAACGTGGCGATTGCCATTTCCGCCGTGGGTTACGGGACGGAACTGTTTGGCGCCACGCTCACCCCGGTACAAATTGGGCTGGCGACCATCGGGGTGCTGTGGATCTGCACCGTGGCGAACTTCGGCGGCGCGCGTATCACCGGACAACTGAGCAGCATCACCGTCTGGGGCGTGATTATCCCGGTCGTCGGTTTATGCATCATCGGGTGGTTCTGGTTTAGTCCTACGCTCTACGCCAACTCCTGGAACCCGCATCATGTGCCGTTCTTTACCGCCGTGGGCTCTTCTATCGCCATGACGCTGTGGGCTTTCCTCGGACTGGAATCGGCCTGCGCGAATGCGGAAGTGGTTGAGAACCCGGAAAAGAACGTGCCAATTGCGGTACTTGGCGGAACGCTGGGGGCGGCGGTGATCTATATCGTCTCAACCAACGTGATTGCCGGGATTGTGCCGAATATGGATCTGGCTAACTCCACGGCACCGTTCGGGCTGGCTTTCGCCCAGATGTTCACCCCGGAAGTCGGGAAGGTGATTATGGGTCTGATGGTGATGTCCTGCTGCGGTTCGCTTCTCGGCTGGCAGTTCACCATCGCGCAGGTGTTTAAATCCTCGGCTGACGAAGGTTATTTCCCCAAAATCTTCTCCCGCGTCACCAAAGCGGACGCACCGGTGCAGGGCATGCTGGCCATCGTGATTTTCCAGAGTGGATTGTCGCTGATGACCATTAGCCCGTCGCTGAACAGCCAGTTCAACGTGCTGGTCAACCTGGCGGTGGTGACGAACATCATTCCGTACATTCTGTCGATGGCCGCGCTGGTGATTATTCAGAAGGTCGCGAAGGTGGATCCGCGTAAAGCACGAGCAGCGAATATCGTGGCGCTCATTGGGGCGATTTACAGCTTCTATGCGCTCTACTCTTCCGGTCAGGAAGCGATGCTCTATGGGGCAATGGTGACCTTTATGGGCTGGACGCTGTACGGTCTGGTGTCACCACGGTTTGAATTGAAGAATAAGCATAGTTAGGTAAAAACAAAACGGCAGCCCGAGGGTTGCCGTTTTTATTGTTTTCTCCCTCTCCCCGTGGGAGAGGGCCGGGGTGAGGGCATCAGCCCGCACCGATAACGCACTTACGCGTTCTTCAGCACTTCGCTGACAATCTCTACGGCTTCTTTCTCAATCTGCTGACGGTGCTCAGCGCCGAGGAAGCTTTCGCAATAGATTTTATACGCGTCTTCCGTACCGGATGGACGTGCAGCGAACCAGCCGTTGTCGGTCATTACTTTCAGCCCCCCGATAGACGCGCCGTTACCCGGTGCAGCCGTCAGACGCGCGGTGATCGGATCACCTGCCAGGGTGTTAGCACTGACCATCTCCGGAGAGAGTTTAGACAGCGCCGCTTTCTGGGCTGAGGTCGCGCTCGCCTGAATACGGTTGTAGCTTGGCGCACCAAAACGTGCCGCCAGGTCGTTGTAATGTTCCTGCGGGTTCTTACCGGTGACCGCGGTGATCTCCGCCGCCAGCAGGCACATGATGATACCGTCTTTATCGGTTGACCATGGCGTGCCGTCGAAACGCAGGAAGGATGCCCCGGCGCTCTCTTCACCACCGAAGCCGAAGCTGCCGTCGTGCAGACCGTCAACAAACCATTTGAAGCCCACCGGCACTTCCACCAGCTTGCGGCCCAGCGCGTCGACCACGCGGTCGATCATCGCGGAAGAGACCAGCGTTTTACCAACAGCCACCTCTTTGCCCCACTGCGGACGATGCTGGAACAGGTAGTTGATCGCCACAGCCAGATAGTGGTTCGGGTTCATCAGCCCGGCAGGGGTGACGATACCGTGACGGTCATAATCCGGGTCGTTCGCAAACGCCAGATCGAATTTGTCGCGCAGTGCCAGCAGGCCCGCCATCGCACACTCGGAGGAGCAGTCCATACGGATCGCGCCGTCTTTATCCAGGTGCATAAAGCGGAAGGTCTGATCGACGTGATCGTTCACGATGGTCAGATCCAGCTTGTAATGCTCGGCAATACGTTTCCAGTACTCGATACCGGAACCGCCCAGCGGGTCCACGCCCAGCTTCAGGCCTGCTTTCTGAATCGCCGCCATGTCGACGATATCCGCCAGTCCCTCCACGAACGGCTGAACCAGATCCTGCTCTTTTACGTGACCGGACGCCATTGCCGCATCCAGAGAGATGCGTTTCACGCCTTTCAGACCGTCAGCCAACAGCGCGTTTGCGCGGTCTTCTACCACTTTGGTGACGTTAGTATCTGCCGGGCCACCGTTAGGCGGGTTGTATTTAATGCCCCCGTCTTCCGGCGGGTTGTGGGATGGAGTGATAACAATCCCGTCAGCCAGCGCGCCACCTTTTTTGTTGTGCACCAGGATAGCGTTAGACACCGCCGGCGTTGGCGTGAAGCCGTTATTCTCCTGCACAATCACGTCGACGCCGTTTGCCGCCAGCACTTCCAGCACAGAGATGAACGCCGGTTCAGACAGCGCATGGGTATCTTTCCCCACGTAGCACGGACCGGTAACGCCGTTTTTAGCGCGCTCTTCCGCAATGGCCTGAGCAATGGCCAGAATGTGCGGTTCGTTAAAGCTATGGCGTGCCGCGCTACCGCGGTGACCAGATGTACCAAACTTCACTGCGTGTTCTGCGTTGCCCACGACCGGTTTCAGCACGTAATACTGCGCGGTCAGCTGAGCGACGTTAATCAAATCGCTTTGTTGTGCAGGTTGGCCTGCACGGCTGTGATTTGCCATTACCGGGTCCTTCTGATGCAAGGGTTAAATTGTACCGCAAACCTTTTCAATCAATTCCGCCGGGAACTGCATGGACTGCATGATGTGTTCAATCATGCTGCACTTGCGGCCCGTATTGGTATTGGTGATCACCCAGTATGGGGTGCCAGGGACATGTTTAGGTTTGGTTTGGTTGCCATTTTGCAGCAGCGTTTGCTCGTCACCCGCGAAATAGACGCGAGTACGACCGTGCAGCGACTCGGTCGCTTCAGCAAACGCTTTGTTATCCAGGGAGTAAAGTGTAGACAGCACCAGCATAAAGCGGTTAACCGCCTTTTTCTGCTCCGCATACTCGTCGGACAGCAGCAGCTCGCGCATCGCGCGTACTTTATCTTTTACCGGCGTCACGGCAGGCTTTGCTTGTGCAACAACGCTCGGCTGAGACACGACATCTTTGGTGACTGGGGTAGCAGGCTGTGAAGCGGCGGAAATTTTAAGCATGCGCCGTAAAATGTCGGACGCGCTCTCCCCGATATGCCGCGTTTGGCTGGCAATATACTGATAGAGTTCGTCATCAACTTCGATTGTTTTCATCTTAATCCAGTGCGATATCTTATCTGAATACAAGTCATTGGGATTATAAGGTCAAATCCCAACAGCGGATAGCGTCAAACCAGGTTGGCGGCAAAAGTCAGATTAAACTGGAACCTTGCGGCCGGGCGGCAGAATGGTCAACATGATACCCTAACCTGACAAACGTAAAAAAAGAACTTTGCCATGAAATTGAATACCCGAGCGCAAACTGCACAATCGCCGAACAATAATTCTCCCATCGTACTGGTTCATGGACTTTTTGGCAGCCTGGATAACCTGGGCGTGCTGGCGCGCGATCTGGTTACCGATCACGATATTTTACAGGTCGATATGCGCAACCACGGACTTTCCGGGCGCGCAGACGAGATGACCTACGCGGCAATGGCGCAGGATCTCCTGGATACGCTCGACGCCCACAACCTGCAGAAAGTGACCCTCATCGGGCATTCGATGGGTGGTAAAGCGGTTATGGCGCTCACAGCATTGGCACCTGAGCGAATTTCCGGGCTGGTGGTGATTGATGTCGCCCCAGTGGATTACGACGTTCGCCGTCACGATGAGATCTTCGCGGCAATTAATGCGGTGACGGAGGCCGGCGTTTCCACCCGTCAGCAGGCAGCAGCCGTGATGCGTGAGCATCTTGATGAAGAAGGCGTAGTGCAATTCCTGCTGAAATCGTTTGTTGAGGGGCAATGGCGTTTTAACGTCCCGGTGCTGTGGGACCAGTATAATAACATCGTGGGCTGGGAGGCCGTCCCCGCCTGGCCGCATCCTACCCTCTTCATTCGTGGCGGTAACTCGCCTTACGTTACTGATGCTTACCGCGACACGCTGCTGGCACAATTCCCGCAGGCGCGCGCCCATGTAATTGCCGGTGCCGGGCATTGGGTACATGCGGAAAAACCTGATGCAGTCCTGCGCGCCATTCGTCGCTATCTCACTGATACGGCAAATTGATTAAAAAGAGAGCGACTGGAAGACGACGGGCTTCCAGTCGTTGGCGTGCCGTTTTTGCTGATGTATGATGGCGCGCTTATCGCCCGGGCATTAGCAGGGCGGCTTGTTTCCCCCGAAGTCTCTGAATCATGGCCAAAGAACAAACGGACCGTACGACACTAGATCTGTTCGCGAATGAGCGTCGACCGGGACGACCGAAAACGAATCCGCTTTCGCGCGACGAACAGCTGCGTATTAATAAACGCAACCAGCTTAAACGCGATAAAAATCGTGGGCTTAAGCGTGTCGAATTGAAGCTCAATGCTGACGCAGTCGATGCGCTTAACGAGCTGGCGGAAGCGCGTAATATCAGCCGCAGCGAGCTCATTGAAGAGATGCTGATCGCCCAGCTTGAGACATTGCGCAGCCAGGCATAAGTCTGAAAAACCCCTTTTTTACCCTTTTCATGTAGCACAGAGTGCAGTCCTGCGCGATAGCGGTTTCCGCAGGGTTGCCTGTTCTGCTATTATTGCCCTTATCCGTGGCCGAATTGCGCCACCATACCATTAAGTTTCAAGAGGTTATTTTACTCATGGCAATCATCGGCATTTTCTTCGGCAGTGATACCGGCAATACCGAAAATATCGCAAAAAACATTCAGAAACAGCTCGGTAAAGACGTTGCTGATGTGCATGACATCGCCAAGAGCAGCAAAGAAGATCTCGAGGGCTACGACATTCTGCTGCTGGGTATTCCAACCTGGTACTACGGTGAAGCACAGTGCGACTGGGATGATTTCTTCCCAACGCTGGAAGAGGTGGACTTCAACGGCAAGCTGGTTGCCCTGTTTGGCTGTGGCGATCAGGAAGACTATGCCGAGTACTTCTGCGACGCACTGGGCACCATCCGCGACATCATTGAGCCGAACGGCGCCGTTATTGTCGGTCACTGGCCCACTGCCGGTTACCACTTTGAAGCCTCCAAAGGTCTTGCCGATGACGATCACTTCGTGGGTCTGGCCATCGACGAAGACCGTCAGCCTGAGCTGACCGCTGAGCGCGTAGAGAAGTGGGTTAAGCAGATCCGTGAAGAACTGCACCTGGACGATATTCTCAACGCCTGATTTTCGCGGCGCAACGGCGGTTGCGCCCGTTTTCCAGGTAAAACCGATTAAATTAATTGCTACAAACTTTTAACTTTTTCGCTCAGACCTGTACAATGTTTCCCTGGTAAAATGTGGTTTTCATTTCACAAGTTTGTCGGTGATACCCCATTTTTATAAGCATACTTTGCCTGAGACTTGCAGTTTTCATTTAGCCGTGGCAGTTCTATAATGAGACGCAATATCCAAGGTGCATTTTCTGTCACTTCTTTCAGAAGTGAATCGTTTAGCAACAGGACAGATTCCGCATGACTGACAACAATACCGCATTAAAGAAGGCTGGCCTGAAAGTAACGCTTCCTCGGTTAAAAATCCTCGAAGTGCTTCAGGGTCCAGACAACCACCATGTCAGTGCGGAAGACCTCTATAAACGTCTTATCGACATGGGTGAAGAGATTGGTCTGGCCACCGTTTATCGCGTGCTGAACCAGTTTGATGACGCGGGCATTGTTACCCGTCATAATTTCGAAGGCGGTAAATCTGTATTCGAACTGACCCAGCAGCATCACCACGATCACCTGATCTGCCTCGATTGCGGCAAGGTCATTGAATTCAGCGATGATTCCATCGAATCGCGTCAGCGTGAAATCGCCGCTCGTCATGGCATCCGCCTGACCAACCACAGCCTGTACCTGTATGGTCACTGCGCTGAAGGTGATTGCCGCGAAAATGAACACGCGCACGACGCAAAATAAGTCACGTTCATACTCTGAGCCAGCCGTAAGGCTGGCTTTTTTTTGCCTTAAAAAGCCCGGTGGCGCTGCGCCTGGGCCTACGGACTATGACGCCTTTGTAGGCCCGGTAAGCGCAGCGCCACCGGGCGTAAAGCAACTTAATTATTGTTATTGCGTATCTCGTTCCAGATCTTATCGCAACGCTTCGCGACTTCCTGATCGTTACCCGTTTTACGCGCCTGGATACAGGCCTGATAATCCATCACACGAATATTCTCCTGCGTCGCGAATTGCTCATGCGCCTTCTCTTTCTTCAGCACATTCAGTACGCTCTGACAGGCTTCAATTTTCTCCGGCGAGCCTTGTGCGGTATTAATACAGGCGCTGTAAGCCTCCTTCAGCCTGGAATCTTCCTTCGGTGCCTGAGGCTGAGCGCAGGCCACCAGCCCCGATGCAAGCATCGCGACAATTACGATTTTTTTCATCATATGCAGTCTCCGGTCCGGCGGGCCTTAACCCGCCGGAAGGTTCATCAGAAGATGGTGAATGGGGCAATAACCATGAATTTCACGTCACGTTCATCCTGGAAGATGTTGCCGTAACCGCCCGCATAGCTCGGGATATCGGAGTGGTTGTCATACTGAGTGAAGTGCAGTTTGAACATCGTGCCCTTCGCGCGCCCATCCTGCAGGGTATAGATAGCATCCAGGCTGTAGGAGGACTCTTTCAGGCGATAGTTTGGATCGTAGTACGCATCCGGTGTGGCCATGTCGCCAGGTTTTGCGTCCCAGGCGTAAGCGTAAGAAGCGCCCACTGCCCAACCCGGCAGGTTCCAGTTTTTCAGATCATACATTGCGCCGAAGAAGACCGCTTTTTCACCATTGGCGTTGAAGTCTGAGCGGTTATCCCACCAGATATCCAGACGACCGTTAGATGACGCGTAAGTTGGCGTCATACGTTGCAGGAAGTAGCCCTGCTGCCCTTCCGCCTTCACCCATGTCCCTTCCAGGCGTAAATCAACCTGGCCCACTTTATAGCCGAAAGTCAGCGCCTGCAGCCACGCGGTGCCGTCATAAATGTCGTTGACGCCGCCATCGCTGACCTTGTCACGCGTACCATAGAACTGGTAGCTGGTGCTCAGTGGACTTCCTGCGATATCAAATTTGTAGCTGGCTTTAGCAAAATACTGATCGATATAGCCTTCCGCCTGACCAAATGCGGCTTCCAGTACCAGATCGTTTTTAAAGTCGTATTTCGCGCCCAGCGAGTGGAGATAATCGACTTTGGTTTTCTTATCGTTCTGGTAGAACTTGTCCATTTCAATGTGCCATGGAGCCTTATACTCGTTGGTCCACATATAGGAGAAGCTCAACGCACCCGCATCACCATAGTCAAAGTTCGCCCCGGCTTCTGCACCCTGATAGGTACCTGGCATGAAGCTCCAGTGTGGTGCTAACAGCGTCTGGCCGGTTGGCTGAATATACCCTCCACGCGCCCAGACCGGGCCGTATTTAAATTTCGCTGCGGCCTTGTACAGGCTGATACCGCTCTTATCACCGGACCAGTCTTCATCGTAAGCTTTGTTGCTGGAGGAGAAGGCAATTTCGTTAGGGTGGCCGCTGTCGCCGTTTTCCGCCATTTCAATCGCGGTGAATGCAGCGATATCCAGGCCGAACATATCTGCGGCATAGCCTGACTGGAAGTCCAGGTTGGCGTTCCATGTGGAGTGAGAAAGGTTGGTTTTATATTTGTCTTCGGCGACGTCTTTACGGTCACGTTCACGCTGCCAGTAATAGATGCCGCCCGTGAGGGTAGAATCGTCGATGAAACCCGCAGCTTTCGCCTCAGGTGTAACAACCAGGCCAGACATTGCTGTCACACCGGCAATAGCCAGCGCCAGCGCACTACGTTTGCCACTGAACGTACGCATAGATTATTCCTCTTTGACGAATTAAAGCGCCTAAAACGGCGAAAATAAAAAAGACCAGGCGGTCAGGGGTAGTTATAAATACCCTCGAATTAACTACCGTCTTTAGGTTATTTTTCGCGACGCGAATTATCAATGCTTTTCATCAGGCAAAAGTCAGGATTATGACGAAGTGCACATAATTGGTAGTGCTTTGTAACATTTGGCCGGAAGCGTGATTTGGCGGGGGTATAGCAGCGTATTTCAGGGTATTAGAACATTAGAAATCGCGTATTTTGCGAAATTTGCCATTTTCAAAAACAGACAAACTTTTTTAAAAAAAATAAGTAGCACCACATTGACCAAAAATAACGGCGGACATTTTTACAACGCCACTTTAACGATATGATCATTAATAAAAAAAACGCCGCAATAAGCGGCGTTTGTTTCTCATTGACCAGAGCGGCGTTATTATTCGCCGATCTTGGTCCAGGTGTCACGCAGACCGACGGTACGGTTAAATACCGGTTTTTCCGCAGTGCTGTAACGGCTGTCCAGGCAGAAGTAACCTTCACGCTCGAACTGGAACGCTTTACCTGCTTCAGCTGTTTTCAGCGATGGCTCAGCATAACCCTGTTTGATCACCAGAGATTCCGGGTTGATCGTCGCCAGGAAGTCTTCCGCCGCACCCGGGTTAGGCACGCTGAAAAGACGATCGTACAGACGGATTTCTACCGGCAGCGCGTGAGAAGCGCTTACCCAGTGGATAACGCCTTTCACCTTGCGACCATCGGCAGGATCTTTGCTCAGCGTTTCGGCATCGTATGAACAGAAGATGGTGGTGATATTCCCTTCTGCATCTTTCTCTACGCGCTCGGCTTTGATCACGTAGGCGTTACGCAGACGGACTTCTTTACCCAGCACCAGACGCTTGTACTGCTTGTTGGCTTCTTCACGGAAGTCAGCGCGGTCGATCCAGATTTCACCGCTGAACGGTACGTCACGGCTTCCCATTTCCGGTTTGTTCGGATGGTTAGGCATGGCAACCAGCTCACTCGCACCCTGAGGATAGTTTTCGATAACCAGTTTTACCGGGTCGATAACCGCCATCGCGCGCGGGGCATTTTCGTTGAGGTCTTCACGAATGCAGGACTCCAGCGACGCCATTTCAATGGTGTTATCCTGCTTGGTCACGCCGATGCGCTTGCAGAACTCACGAATAGAAGCAGCGGTGTAGCCACGACGACGCAGACCAGAAATGGTCGGCATACGCGGGTCGTCCCAGCCCTCAACGTGCTTGTCAGTCACCAGCAGGTTCAGCTTACGCTTGGACATCACGGTGTATTCCAGATTCAGACGAGAGAACTCGTACTGACGCGGATGCACAGGGATGGTGATGTTATCCAGCACCCAGTCGTACAGGCGACGGTTGTCCTGGAACTCAAGCGTACACAGCGAGTGGGTAATGCCTTCCAGCGCATCGCTGATGCAGTGGGTGAAGTCGTACATCGGGTAGATGCACCACTTGTTACCGGTCTGGTGGTGTTCAGCAAACTTAATGCGGTACAGCACCGGATCGCGCATCACGATGAACGGAGAAGCCATGTCGATTTTGGCACGCAGACAGGCTTTGCCTTCTTCAAAACCACCCGCACGCATTTTTTCAAACAGCGCCAGGTTCTCTTCCACGCTGCGATCGCGGAACGGACTGTTTTTGCCAGGCTGCGTCAGCGTACCGCGGTATTCACGGATTTCATCCGCGGACAGTTCATCGACGTACGCCAGACCTTTGTTGATCAGCTCAACCGCGTAAGCGTACAGCTGATCAAAATAGTCAGAGGAGTAGCAGATATCGCCAGACCAGTTGAAGCCCAGCCATTGCACGTCGTTCTTGATGGACTCAACGTATTCGATGTCTTCTTTTACTGGGTTGGTGTCATCGAAACGCAGGTTGCACTGCCCCTGATAGTCTTGCGCAATGCCAAAGTTCAGGCAGATGGATTTCGCATGACCAATATGCAGGTAGCCGTTCGGCTCCGGCGGGAAGCGGGTATGCACCGTGGTGTGCTTACCACTGGCCAGATCTTCATCGATGATCTGACGAATAAAGTTACTCGGGCGGGCTTCAGCCTCACTCATCGTGGATTCCTCAAAGCGTAAACAACGTATAACGGCATATGATCTTATAAGCCGGACGTAGTGACAACCCTTAGTTACGGAAAATACGTATCAGATGAAAATAATGGGGGCATTTGCTGCAAAAAAAAGCGGCGGAGGATATCCCCCGCCGCTTAAGGCATGACTCTACTCAGGAGCGATTACTTGCCTTTAATCTCATACAGTGGCGTTTGACCTGCAACCACCTGACCTTTTGCCTGAATAACCAGGCCACTGAAGTCGTCGATGTTGCTGCAAACAACCGGACTGATCATGGAGCGTGCATTGGCGTTCAGGAAGTCCAGATCCATCTCCAGAACCGGCTGCCCGGCCACCACTTCAGCGCCCTCTTCCACCAGACGAGTAAAGCCTTTACCCTCCAGCGCAACGGTATCGATGCCCATGTGGACAACAATCTCCGCGCCGTTTTCGGTTTCGAGGCAGAACGCGTGGTTGGTGTTGAAAATCTTCACGATAGTACCCGCAGCAGGAGAGACGACGGTTTTGTCCGTTGGTTTCACCGCCACGCCGTCGCCTACCGCTTTACTGGCGAACGCTTCGTCAGGCACTTGTTCAAGGTCAACGACCTCACCCGTTACCGGAGAGACCAAAGCCGCCACCGTCACGGCGTTAGGCACGGCCTGTGGCTTCGCGGCCGGAGTCGCCGTTGCCGCAGGTGCGCTGTCAGCTGCTGCCGCTGCGACCGGGCCACGCGCAACCACTTTCTTCATTTCGTCACCGATGGATTCCGCTTTGGCGCCCACGATAACCTGGATAGTTTGTTTGTTCAGTTTAACGACGCCAGATGCGCCAAGGCGTTTACACATTGCATCGCTTACGCGAGCGGAGTCACCCACGGTCAGACGCAGACGGGTAATACAGGCATCAATGGCTTTCAGGTTGTCGGTACCGCCGACTGCGGCAATGTAGCTGGTTGCCAGCTGAGTTAAACCTTCTTCGGTATTGCTGTTGGCTTCACTAGTCACGACGTCATCAGTGGTATCTTCGCGGCCCGGCGTTTTGAGGTTAAACATACGGATAACCGCGCTGAACAGAACGAAGTAGATAACGAAGAAGGCCGCACCCATCACCACCAGCATCCAGACGTTCTTGCTTGCCGCTGGCAGGTTGTACATCAGCACGTAGTCGATCGCGCCTGCAGAGAAGGAGAAGCCCGCATGGATGCCCAGCAGAGTCGCCACGAACAGGCTGATACCGGTTAACACCGCGTGCATCAGGTACAGCAGCGGAGCCAGGAACATGAACAGGAATTCCAGAGGCTCGGTCACACCGGTCAGGAATGCAGTAATGGCGACTGACAGCAGCATACCGCCGACCATTGGACGACGCGCTTTCGGCGCAGCCAGGTACATGGCCAGCGCAGCGCCCGGCAGACCAAACATCATGATTGGGAAGAAGCCGGACATAAACATGCCCGCGGTGCCATCACCCGCGTAGAAGCGGTTAATGTCGCCGTGGAAAACGGTACCCGCCGCATTGGTAAACTCACCAATCTGGAACCAGGCGATGGTGTTCAGAACCTGATGCAGACCGGTTGGGATCAACAGACGGTTAATGAAGCCGAAGATGCCCGCACCCATCGCACCCGCAGAGACGATCCACTCGCCGCCCGCATGGATAGCATGCTGCACTGGCGGCCAAACGTAGCCAAAGATCGCGGCCAGAACC
Organism: Enterobacter kobei; assembly: GCF_001729765.1. Lineage (NCBI taxonomy): Bacteria > Pseudomonadati > Pseudomonadota > Gammaproteobacteria > Enterobacterales > Enterobacteriaceae > Enterobacter > Enterobacter kobei. The sequence goes on along the minus strand of NZ_CP017181.1, from coordinate 1,289,769 downwards.
AGACAGAAGAAGCCGGTCGCGATTGGCACGAAGCGTTTGCCACCAAAGAAGCTGAGGAAGTCTGGCAGCTTGATGTTTGCCCAGCGGTTATATACCGCACCGCCGACCAGACCGGTAATGATACCCGCCAGTACGCCCATGTTGATTTCCGGGTTAATCGTTACCATCGCTTTCGTCAGGATGAAGTAACCAACCGCCCCTGCCAGCGCTGCGGCCCCTGCACTGTCTTTAGACCAGCTGGAAGCAACGCCGATGGCGAAAATCAGCGCCAGGTTGTCAAAGATTGCGCCGCCAGCCTGGGCAATAAACGGCACGTTGAGAAGATCGGGTTGCCCGAATCGCAGCAGCAGCGCTGCAACCGGTAGCACGGCGATAGGGAGCTGCAAAGCCCTACCGAGGCGCTGGAAAAAACCTAAAATATTCATCCTATTCCCCCTACGAGACCCTTTCCAGGCTCGCGCATTAACTATGTTTTTATTGTGTTGCTAACGATAAGTACCGTCGATAATTCACTGGCAGTGTGAGTGTGTGAAAAATTAATTCGTATCGCAAATTAAATACCCATTTTTTGTGATTTTTGTCACCAAATATCGTATTAAGCCCTCCCTTTCACTGGCTAACAGCGAAAACTTATTTTATCATTCAAAAAATCAAGACGGATTGATCCAGCCTGAAAGGTTCCAGGTTACGCTTAAGTATCAGGTTCCGGTAGCCATCCGCCCACTCTTCTACTTTAACTCTTGAGGTGAACAATGAGACTGATTCCCCTGGCAACTGCTGAACAAGTCGGTAAATGGGCCGCTCGCCATATCGTTAACCGCATTAATGCCTTCAAGCCTACCGCCGATCGTCCTTTCGTTCTTGGCCTGCCAACCGGCGGTACTCCGCTGACGGCGTATAAAGCCCTGGTTGAAATGCACAAAGCGGGCCAGGTTAGCTTCAAACATGTTGTGACCTTCAATATGGATGAATATGTCGGCCTGCCAAAAGACCACCCGGAAAGCTACCATAGCTTTATGCACCGGAATTTCTTTGATCACGTTGATATCCCAGCGGAAAATATTAACCTGCTGAATGGAAATGCGCCTGATATTGACGCAGAATGCCGTCAGTACGAAGAAAAAATCCGTTCTTACGGTAAAATCCACCTGTTTATGGGCGGCGTGGGCAACGATGGTCATATCGCGTTTAACGAGCCGGCATCGTCCCTGGCTTCCCGCACGCGTATTAAAACGCTGACCCATGACACCCGCGTGGCAAACTCCCGCTTCTTTGACGGTGATGTGAACCAGGTTCCAAAATACGCCCTGACCGTTGGCGTAGGCACCCTGCTGGATGCCGAAGAAGTGATGATTCTGGTGCTGGGTGGCGTGAAAGCGCAGGCACTCCAGGCTGCCGTTGAAGGCAACGTTAACCACATGTGGACCATCAGCTGCCTGCAGCTGCATCCAAAATCAGTCATCGTCTGCGACGAACCGTCCACGATGGAGCTGAAAGTGAAAACGCTGAAATACTTCAACGAGTTAGAAGCCGAGAACATCAAAGGTCTGTAATTGATTAACCGCCTCTTCTCTAAGAGGCGGCCGCTTTTTTTAACCGGGGGTCGTTATGTACGCTTTAACCCACGGTCGGATTTATACCGGCCACGAAATTCTGGATGACCATGCGATTGTTATCGCCAATGGCCTGATTGAACGTGTTTGTCCGCTGGCAGAGCTGCCACCAGGGATTGAACAGCGCTCACTCAATGGAGCAGTAATCTCCCCCGGTTTCATCGACGTACAGCTGAACGGCTGCGGCGGTGTGCAATTCAATGACACTGCCGAGGCGGTGACGGTTGAAACGCTGGAAATCATGCAGAAAGCCAACGAGAAATCGGGCTGCACCAGCTATCTGCCAACGCTCATCACCAGCAGTGATGACCTGATGAAACAGGGTATCCGCGTGATGCGCGAATACCTCGCCAAACATCCTAATCAGGCGCTCGGTCTGCACCTGGAAGGGCCATGGCTGAATATCGTGAAGAAAGGCACCCATAACCCGGATTACGTGCGCAAGCCTGACGCTGAACTGGTCGACTACATGTGTGCGAACGCCGATGTGATCGCTAAAGTGACGCTGGCACCAGAGATGACCGGCACTGACGTGATCAGCAAACTGGCTGCCGCCGGGATTGTGGTTTCAGCAGGGCACTCAAACGCCACGCTGAAAGAAGCCAAAGCGGGCTTCCGCGCGGGCATTACCTTCGCCACGCACCTTTACAACGCCATGCCTTATATCACCGGTCGCGAACCGGGTCTGGTCGGGGCGATTCTGGACGAGCCAGACGTCTACTGCGGCATTATTGCTGATGGTATGCACGTGGATTACACCAACATTCGTAATGCCAAGCGCCTGAAAGGTGACAAGCTTTGCCTGGTTACCGATGCCACTGCACCAGCAGGTGCAAATATTGAGCAGTTCATTTTTGCCGGTAAAACAATATACTACCGCAATGGACTGTGTGTGGATGAAAACGGTACGCTGAGCGGTTCCTCTTTAACCATGATTGAAGGGGTGCGTAACCTGGTTGAGCACTGTGGGATTGCGCTTGATGAAGTCCTGCGTATGGCTACCCTTTATCCGGCTCGCGCAATCGGCGTGGATAAACAGCTTGGCGGAATTGCACCGGGTATGGTTGCAAACCTGACGGCATTCACACACGATTATAAAATTATTAAGACCATCGTTAATGGTAACGAGGTCGTCACTGAGTAAGTAAAAGTATGACACCAGGCGGACAAGCTCAAATCGGTAATGTCGATCTCGTTAAACAACTTAACAGTGCGGCGGTATATCGCCTGATTGACCAACACGGGCCAATCTCTCGAATTCAGATAGCCGAACAAAGCCAGCTTGCTCCCGCCAGCGTGACAAAAATTACCCGCCAGCTTATTGAGCGCGGTTTGATCAAAGAAGTCGATCAGCAGGCCTCTACCGGGGGCCGCCGCGCTATCTCAATTATTACCGAAACCCGCAATTTTCAGGCGATTGGCGTTCGGCTGGGCCGTCATGACACCACGCTCACGCTCTACGATCTGAGCAGCAAAGCAATTGCGGAAGAGCACTATCCCCTTCCCGAGCGCACCCAGGAGACGCTGGAGCACGCGCTGCTGAATACCATCGCGCACTTTATTGAGAGCTGTCAGCGTAAGATCCGCGAGCTCATTGCAATTTCAGTGATTTTACCCGGACTGGTCGACCCGGAAAGCGGCGTGATTCGCTACATGCCGCACATTCAGGTGGAAAACTGGGCGCTGGTCGATGCGCTGGAAAAACGCTTTAAAGTGACCTGTTTTGTCGGCCACGATATTCGTTCTCTGGCACTGGCAGAGCACTACTTTGGTGCGAGTCAGGACTGCGAAGACTCTATTCTGGTGCGTGTCCACCGCGGGACAGGCGCAGGTATTATTTCTAACGGTCGGATTTTTATTGGTCGCAACGGTAACGTCGGCGAGATCGGCCACATTCAGGTCGAGCCGCTGGGCGAACGCTGCCACTGCGGTAACTTCGGCTGCCTTGAAACCATTGCCGCCAACACGGCCATTGAGCAGCGCGTTCGCCATCTGCTTGAACAAGGTTACCAGAGTCGCGTCACGCTGGCTGATTGCAAGATAGGCACCATCTGCAAAGCCGCCAATAAAGGCGACGCGCTGGCCTGTGAGGTGATTGAGCAGGTTGGGCGCCATCTGGGGAAAACTATCGCCATCGCCATTAACCTGTTTAACCCACAGAAAGTGGTGATAGCCGGAGAAATTGTTGAAGCAGAAAAGGTGCTGCTCCCCGCGATTGAAGGCTGTATTAACACCCAGGCGCTGAAAGCATTCCGCCAGAATCTTCCTGTGGTTCGTTCAAAACTTGACCATCGCTCGGCAATTGGCGCTTTTGCGCTGGTGAAACGCGCTATGCTCAACGGTATTCTGCTGCAGCATTTGCTGGAAAGTTGATCGGACCTTATAGTAACGCCTTCTTTTTTTGATGTCGGAACGTCCATGACCATTAAGAATGTAATTTGTGATATCGACGGCGTGCTGATGCACGACAACGTTGCCGTACCAGGTGCTGCGGAGTTTCTTCACCGCATCATCGACAAAGGAATGCCTCTGGTTCTTCTCACGAACTACCCTTCTCAGACCGGTCAGGATCTGGCAAACCGCTTTGCGACGGCGGGCGTCGATGTCCCGGACAGTGTGTTTTACACCTCGGCGATGGCAACGGCGGATTTTCTGAAACGTCAGGAAGGCAAAAAAGCGTATGTGGTCGGCGAAGGCGCGCTGATCCACGAGCTGTATAAAGCGGGCTTTACGATTACCGATGTCAATCCGGACTTCGTGATTGTGGGTGAAACGCGCTCCTATAACTGGGAGATGATGCATAAAGCCTCGTTCTTCGTTGCCAACGGCGCGCGCTTCATTGCCACCAACCCGGATACCCACGGTCGAGGTTTTTATCCGGCCTGTGGCGCGCTGTGTGCCGGTATTGAAAAAATCTCCGGGCGCAAGCCATTCTATGTCGGCAAACCAAGCCCGTGGATCATCCGCGCCGCGCTCAATAAAATGCAGGCCCACTCAGAAGAAACGGTTATTGTCGGCGATAACCTGCGTACGGATATTCTGGCCGGCTTCCAGGCGGGTCTGGAAACCATTCTGGTGCTGTCCGGCGTCTCGCAGCTTGATGACATTGATTCGATGCCGTTCCGACCAAGCTGGATTTACCCCTCCGTCGATGAAATTGACATTATCTGATACCAAACCACGCTCAGGGCGTGGTTTTTCATTTTTAGCCCTTACAAATAAAACCATATCTAACAAAAAGCGCACTTTATTGCATAATCATCAATAAAAGTGTTCATGGCGTACTCTTTTTTCACTATTCCGCAATCGCCATTGCACTATTTCCGTTTTCGCCCGTAAATCTCTTGCGCCCCTTCGCCCTTTGCGGCATTTTCATAAGCAAGCAACATTACAAAGCAACAGGGTTAACGGAGAAGGTTATGTGTTCAATTTTTGGCGTACTGGATATTAAAACTGACGCGGGCGAACTGCGTAAAAAAGCACTCGAACTGTCCCGCCTGATGCGCCATCGCGGCCCGGACTGGTCAGGCGTTTACGCCAGTGATAAAGCGATTCTGGCTCACGAACGTCTGTCTATCGTAGACGTCAACGCCGGTGCACAGCCGCTGTATAACGAGAAAAAAACGCACGCGCTGGCTGTTAACGGTGAAATCTATAACCATCAGGCGCTGCGCGCCGAGTACGGCGATCGCTACGCCTTCCAGACCGGGTCTGACTGTGAAGTGATTCTGGCGCTCTATCAGGAGAAAGGTCCGGAATTCCTGGACGACCTGCAGGGTATGTTTGCCTTCGCCCTGTACGATAGCGAAAAAGACGCGTATCTGATTGGCCGCGACCATATCGGCATTATCCCGCTGTACATGGGCCACGATGAACACGGCAACTTCTATGTTGCCTCTGAAATGAAAGCTCTGGTACCGGTCTGCCGCACCATTAAAGAGTTCCCGGCAGGCAGCTATCTGTGGAGTAAAGACGGTGAGATCCGTCCGTACTACCAGCGCGACTGGTTCGATTATGACGCGGTTAAAGACAACGTGACGGATAAAGCCGAGCTGCGTCAGGCGCTGGAAGATTCCGTGAAAAGCCACCTGATGTCGGACGTACCTTATGGCGTGCTGCTCTCCGGCGGTCTGGACTCCTCCGTGATCTCCGCGATCACCAAGAAATTCGCCGCTCGCCGCGTGGAAGATCAGGAGCGCTCCGAAGCCTGGTGGCCGCAGCTGCACTCCTTTGCCGTGGGTCTTGAAGGGGCACCTGACCTGAAAGCTGCGCAGGAAGTGGCAAACCATCTGGGCACCGTGCACCATGAAATTCACTTCACCGTGCAGGAAGGCCTGGATGCAATCCGCGATGTGATCTATCACATTGAAACTTATGATGTTACTACCATTCGTGCCTCAACGCCGATGTACCTGATGTCACGTAAGATTAAAGCGATGGGCATCAAGATGGTGCTGTCCGGTGAAGGTTCTGACGAAGTGTTTGGCGGCTACCTGTACTTCCATAAAGCGCCAAACGCCAAAGAGCTGCATGAAGAGACCGTGCGTAAATTGCAGGCACTGCATATGTTTGACTGTGCACGTGCCAACAAAGCAATGTCGGCATGGGGAGTAGAAGCGCGTGTCCCGTTCCTGGATAAGAAATTCCTCGACGTGGCGATGCGTATCAACCCGCAGGACAAAATGTGCGGCAACGGTAAAATGGAAAAACATATCCTGCGCGAATGTTTTGAATCATACCTGCCCGCGAGCGTGGCGTGGCGTCAGAAAGAGCAGTTCTCTGATGGTGTAGGTTACAGCTGGATCGACACCCTGAAAGAGGTGGCAGCAAAACAGATTTCCGACCAGCAACTGGAAACGGCAAGCTTCCGCTTCCCGTACAACACGCCGGGCTCGAAAGAAGCGTACCTGTACCGCGAAATCTTTGAAGAGCTGTTCCCGGTGCCGAGTGCGGCAGAGTGTGTTCCGGGTGGCCCATCCGTCGCCTGCTCGTCTGCCAAAGCGATTGAATGGGATGAATCTTTCAAAGCGATGAACGATCCATCAGGCCGTGCGGTAGGCGTTCACCAGTCTGCCTACAAATAATCGCGACGATTCTAATCAGGCCCCTCTGGGGCCTTTTTTTTGCCTTGCATTTCACTCTCGAAAAACGATTAATAACCAATAATTGCCGAATATTCGGTCACGCTGTTCGCAACCTAACCAAACAGTCACATTCCGGCTATTTTCGTTGAAAAAGGTGTTGACGCTGCAAGGGTCTATACGCATAATGCGCCCCGCAACGCCGATAAGGTAACGCGAAAAAAGATGGCTACGTAGCTCAGTTGGTTAGAGCACATCACTCATAATGATGGGGTCACAGGTTCGAATCCCGTCGTAGCCACCATCTTTTTTGCGGGAGTGGCGAAATTGGTAGACGCACCAGATTTAGGTTCTGGCGCCGCAAGGTGTGCGAGTTCAAGTCTCGCCTCCCGCACCATTCCCAGGTAAGCGTTGCACGGATGGGGTATCGCCAAGCGGTAAGGCACCGGTTTTTGATACCGGCATTCCCTGGTTCGAATCCAGGTACCCCAGCCATATTTCTTCGATTTTGCGGTTCTCCGCGGTATTGGGGTATCGCCAAGCGGTAAGGCACCGGTTTTTGATACCGGCATTCCCTGGTTCGAATCCAGGTACCCCAGCCATCGAAGATTGCAGTACTGGCTACGTAGCTCAGTTGGTTAGAGCACATCACTCATAATGATGGGGTCACAGGTTCGAATCCCGTCGTAGCCACCAAATTAAGATTGTCGATTTTTCGGTAATCAAGACAAATTGTTGGGGTATCGCCAAGCGGTAAGGCACCGGATTCTGATTCCGGCATTCCGAGGTTCGAATCCTCGTACCCCAGCCAATTTAAAAAGTCGTTAAGCAGTTTGTTTAACGCAATTGGGGTGTCGCCAAGCGGTAAGGCTCTGGTTTCTGATACCAGCATTCCGGGGTTCGAATCCCTGCACCCCAGCCACTTAAAAACAAATAAGCCCGCTCTGCGGGCTTTTTTGTTTTTGTTGTTTGTGCGGCCTGATGCCCCCTCACCCTAACCCTCTCCCCAAAGGGGCGAGGGAATAGTCGAAGCAGCGATTAAAGTCCGAGAGCGTATTTCAGGGCCTGACGTTTCAACCCACCGGCACGTTCCGCCGCCATGAGGCCAATGTTACGCAGAATACGTACTGGCGCTAAGTCATTGCTGAATCCGGCATAGAACAGATCCATTCCCGACTGCATAATAAAATTATCCGCCATACGTCGCGTCTGGTAACGCTTCAGTACCTGATGGCTGGACCACGCTTCCGCATGCCCGCGCGCATGACTTAAAACGTCCAGTAACGCGTCAACGTCACGATACCCAAGATTTACCCCCTGCCCGGCCAGCGGGTGTATGGTGTGTGCCGCATCCCCCACCAGCGCCAGCCCGTCACGGGCATACTGCAAAGCGTGACGTCGCGTGAGCGGGAATGCGCCAGCGGCGACTGGCGTGATATGCCCCAGACGACTCGGGAAGTGCAGCAGGATCTCGCGCTGCAGTTGTTCCATTGAAAGCCCTTGTAGCTGGCGAATGCGCGCCGGTTTGTCGTACCACACCAGTGACGCCCAATGATCAAATAGCGGTAAAAAGGCATGCGGGCCATTCGGCGTAAAGTGCTGCCAGGTGCTCTCACCCGGCGAATTCTCACACTGGACGGTAATCAGCATACAAGACTGCTCATACTGCCAGGCATGTACCCCAATACCTGCCATCTGTCTGACCTGAGAATTGGCACCATCCGCCCCGACGACCAGCTTCACAGCCAGCTCATCACCGCTGTCGAGCGTCAGTAAATAGCCGCTTTCGTGAGTATGAAGTGCCTTAAGTGACGCAGGAACACGCAGCGTCACCTTCGGGTGCGCCTCCAGGGCCTGCCAGAGCGCCAGCTGGAGCACATTGTTTTCCACCATGTAGCCCAGGCGCGGCAGCTTCAGCTCCGCAGCATCAAACGCAACGTGGGCATTTTCCCACTCCCAGGTTTCAAGACGGCTGTAAGGTTGCGCACGCATCGCCTGCACCGTTTCCCAGACGCCCAGACCGCGCAGCAGATCGACTGACGCCGCGCTGATAGCAGAAATGCGCACATCCGGCTTGCTGGCGGGATCGAATGCCGGCGGTGCAGCCTGTTCAATTACCGTTACCTCAAATCCCTGCTGCGCCAGCCCCAGCGCCAGTGCGCCGCCGACCATACCGCCGCCGACAACGGCAACTTCGGTGTGTTGGAGTGTCATGGTCATTTTTCCTTATTGGAGAATCCCTTAAGTTTACCGGATTTTTGCGGTCCTGAGACACATAACCTTCATACTGGTCACAACCCCACCAAAGCATTACAATACGCGGCTTGCAATCCTGAGCTGAGCAAGTCGATGACTAAAAAACTCCATATAAAAACCTGGGGCTGTCAGATGAACGAATACGATTCATCCAAGATGGCCGATCTGCTGGACACCACCCACGGATACCAGCTGACTGAAAATCCGAAAGAAGCCGACGTGTTGCTGCTGAACACCTGTTCAATTCGTGAAAAAGCGCAGGAAAAAGTCTTCCACGTGTTAGGCCGCTGGAAACTTCTCAAACGAAAAAATCCGGACCTGATCATCGGCGTGGGCGGTTGCGTCGCATCACAGGAAGGTAAGCTGATCCGCCAGAGAGCCCCCTATGTGGATATCGTCTTTGGCCCGCAGACCCTGCACCGCCTGCCGGAGATGATCAACCAGGTTCGCGGTAATCGTAGCCCGGTCGTTGACGTCAGCTTCCCGGAGATCGAGAAATTTGACCGTCTGCCAGAACCGCGCGCAGATGGCCCGACCGCTTTCGTTTCCATCATGGAAGGCTGCAACAAATACTGCACTTACTGTGTGGTGCCTTATACCCGTGGCGAAGAAGTCAGCCGCCCGGCAGACGATATTCTGTTTGAAATCGCGCAGCTTGCCGCGCAGGGCGTTCGCGAAGTGAACCTGCTGGGCCAGAACGTTAACGCCTGGCGTGGGGAGAACTACGACGGCACCACCGGCACCTTTGCTGAACTGCTGCGCCTGGTGGCCGCGATTGACGGTATCGACCGTATTCGCTTTACCACCAGCCATCCGATGGAATTCACCGATGACATCATTGATGTCTATCGCGATACGCCAGAGCTGGTGAGCTTCCTGCATCTGCCGATTCAGTGCGGCTCTGACCGCGTTCTGAACCTGATGGGCCGTCCGCATACGGTTCTGGAGTACAAATCCACCATCCGTAAGCTGCGTGAAGCGCGTCCGGATATCCAGATAAGCTCCGACTTTATTGTCGGCTTCCCTGGTGAAACCGCGGATGACTTCGAGCGCACCATGAAGCTCATTGGTGAAGTGAATTTTGACGTCAGCTACAGCTTCATCTTCTCCGCGCGTCCTGGAACCCCTGCGGCCGATATGGTTGACGATGTGCCGGAAGAAGAGAAAAAGCAGCGTCTGTATATTCTGCAGGAGCGCATCAACCAGCAGGCCAACGCCTGGAGCCGCCGTATGCTCGGCACCGTCCAGCGCATACTGGTAGAAGGCACCTCGCGCAAGAGCATTATGGAACTCTCCGGTCGTACAGAAAACAACCGCGTGGTGAATTTTGAAGGCACCCCGGATATGATCGGTAAATTTGTGGACGTTGAGATTGTCGAAGTGCTCACCAACTCACTGCGTGCGAAAGTGGTCCGCACTGAAGACGAAATGGGCCTGCGTATTGCCGAGTCACCGGAATCCGTCATTTCGCGTACCCGCAAAGAAAACGATTCTGGCGTGGGGATTTACCAGCCTTAATCCTTCGGGCCTGCCGCTTCGGCAGGCCTTGTATTTCCTCTCATCGTCCCCAATATCATCTGCAATGCTTGCGCCTTTATTCTATGGCGTGAATAATTTCGGTAATGACCGTTTTATTACGCCAGGTGGCAGCGGGTCAGCTAACCAATCAAAGAGGAACAGTTTGAACATAGATACGCGTGAAATCAGCCTAACGCCCGCAGACAACGCTCGCCTGCTGAGCCTGTGCGGACCGTTTGATGACAACATCAAACAACTGGAGCGACGTCTGGGTATCGAAATCAATCGTCGCGATAATCACTTCAAACTTACCGGACGCCCTATCTGCGTCAATGCGGCTGCAGATATCCTGCGCAGCCTGTATGTCGATACCGCCCCGATGCGCGGCGAAATTCAGGATATCGAACCGGAACAAATTCACCTCGTCATTAAAGAGGCGCGCGTGCTTGAGCAGAGCGCGGAAAGTGTGCCGGACTACGGTAAGGCCATCAACATCAAGACCAAGCGTGGCGTCATTAAGCCGCGTACGCCAAACCAGGCGCAGTACATCGCCAATATTCTCGACCACGACATCACCTTCGGCGTGGGGCCGGCGGGTACGGGTAAAACCTATCTGGCCGTTGCCGCGGCGGTGGATGCGCTTGAACGTCAGGAAATCCGCCGTATCCTGCTGACCCGTCCGGCGGTGGAAGCGGGTGAAAAACTGGGCTTCCTGCCGGGCGACCTGAGTCAGAAGGTCGACCCGTATCTGCGTCCTTTATACGATGCGCTGTTCGAGATGCTCGGCTTTGAGAAGGTCGAAAAGCTGATTGAGCGTAACGTGATTGAAGTGGCCCCACTCGCCTACATGCGTGGTCGCACGTTAAACGACGCGTTCATCATTCTTGATGAAAGCCAGAACACCACCATCGAACAGATGAAGATGTTCCTGACGCGTATTGGCTTTAACTCGAAAGCGGTCATTACCGGTGACGTTACCCAGATCGACCTGCCGCGCAGCACCAAATCGGGCCTGCGCCACGCCATTGAAGTGCTGGCCGAAGTCGATGAAATCAGCTTTAACTTCTTCCACAGTGAAGACGTGGTACGCCATCCGGTGGTTGCGCGCATCGTTAACGCCTATGAAGCCTGGGAAGAGGCGGATCAAAAACGCAGGGCCGAACTGGCCGCAGAACGTAAGCGCGACGCGCAGGAGCAAGAACAGAAATGAGTCAGGTGATCCTCGATTTACAGCTGGCCTGTAAAGACAATTCCGGTATGCCAGATGAGGCACAGTTTCAGAAATGGCTGGATGCCGTTATCCCCCAGTTTCAGGAAGAATCAGAAGTGACGATTCGCCTGGTGGATGAGGCAGAAAGCCATGAGCTTAACCTGACTTACCGTGGGAAAGATAAGCCAACCAACGTGCTCTCTTTCCCGTTCGAAGCCCCGCCGGGTATCGAGATGCCGCTGCTTGGGGATCTGATCATCTGCCGTCAGGTGGTTGAACAGGAAGCCAAAGAGCAGCAAAAGCCGCTGGAAGCCCACTGGGCGCATATGGTGGTGCATGGCAGCCTGCATCTGCTTGGCTACGATCATATTGAAGATGACGAAGCGGAAGAGATGGAGTCCCTCGAGACAGAGATAATGCTTGCTCTGGGCTATGAGGATCCGTACATTGCCGAGAAAGAATAGTCAGTTAACTTACTGACGACTATGCCGCCGCGCAGGGAATTCGCGTGGCGGTAAATGTTGAACTAACAAGAGAACCCTTAACAAACGCCATGAGCGACGACAATTCACACAGTAGCGACACGACAAACACTAAAAAGGGATTTTTCTCCCTCATTCTGAACCAGCTTTTCCACGGCGAACCCAAGAACCGTGATGAACTGCTGGAGCTGATTCGTGATTCCGGGCAAAACGACCTTATCGACGAAGATACGCGCGAAATGCTCGAAGGGGTGATGGACATTGCTGACCAGCGTGTTCGCGATATCATGATCCCCCGCTCGCAGATGATCACCCTGAAACGTAACCAGACCCTGGACGAGTGCCTCGATGTGATCATCGAATCCGCCCACTCGCGTTTCCCGGTCATCAGCGAAGATAAAGATCACATCGAAGGGATTTTGATGGCGAAAGATCTGCTGCCGTTTATGCGCAGCGATGCCGAAGCCTTCAGCATGGAAAAAGTGTTACGCCAGGCCGTGGTTGTGCCGGAAAGTAAACGTGTGGACCGGATGCTGAAAGAGTTTCGCTCTCAGCGTTACCACATGGCGATTGTTATTGATGAATTTGGCGGCGTTTCCGGACTGGTCACGATCGAGGATATTCTTGAGCTGATCGTGGGAGAAATCGAAGATGAGTATGACGAAGAGGAAGATATCGACTTCCGTCAGCTCAGCCGCCATACCTGGACCGTGCGCGCGCTGGCCTCGATTGAGGACTTCAACGACGCTTTCGGCACTCACTTCAGTGATGAAGAGGTCGATACCATTGGCGGGCTGGTGATGCAGGCCTTTGGCCACCTTCCGGCGCGCGGTGAAACCGTTGACATCGACGGTTACCAGTTCAAAGTGGCAATGGCCGACAGCCGCCGTATTATACAGGTTCATGTCAGAACGCCGGACGACTCACCGGTGCCAAAACTGGAAGATTAATGTAAATGGCATTTGCCCCATTACTTGAACGCCAGCGCGTCCGTTTGCTGCTGGCGCTGTTACTCGGAGCCAGCGGTACGCTGGCTTTTTCTCCTTACGATATCTGGCCTGCGGCTATTCTCTCCCTGATGGGGCTCCAGGGTCTGACCCTAAACCGGCGTCCGGTACAGGCTGCCGCCATCGGTTACTTCTGGGGACTGGGGCTCTTTGGCTCCGGCATTAACTGGGTCTACGTCAGCATCGCCCAGTTTGGCGGTATGCCGGGCCCGGTTAACGTCTTCCTGGTCGTCCTGCTCGCGGCATATCTCTCACTGTATACTGGTCTGTTCGCAGGGATCCTTTCCCGCCTGTGGCCTAAAACCACCTGGCTGCGCGTCGCCATTGCCGCGCCGGTGGTCTGGCAAATCACCGAATTCCTGCGCGGTTGGGTACTGACCGGCTTCCCGTGGCTGCAGTTCGGCTACAGCCAGATTGATGGCCCGCTGAAAGGCCTGGCCCCGGTCATGGGCGTTGAGGCAATCAACTTCCTGCTGATGGTGGTGAGCGGCCTGCTGATCCTGGCGCTGGTCACGCGTTGCTGGAAACCGCTGGCCGTGGCGCTGGTGCTGTTTGCCCTGCCCTTCCCGCTGCGGTATATCCAGTGGTTCACGCCTGAGCCCGAGCGCACCATGCAGGTTTCTATGGTGCAGGGAAATATCCCGCAATCTATGAAGTGGGATGAAAAAGAGCTGCTGAACACGCTAAAGATCTACGCCAACGCCACCGAAGAGGTGATGGGTAAATCGCAGCTGATCATCTGGCCGGAATCCGCCATTCCCGATCTGGAGATCAATCAGCAGCCGTTCCTGAACATGATGAACGACTTGCTGCTGGCTCGCGGCAGCACGCTGATTACCGGGATTGTCGATGCGCGTCTGAATCAGCAGAACCGTTATGACACCTACAACACCATCATTACGCTCGGCAAAGACAGCGAATACAGCTACAACTCCACGGATCGGTACAACAAGAACCACCTGGTGCCGTTTGGTGAATTTGTTCCGCTGGAGTCGATTCTGCGCCCGCTGGCCCCGTTCTTTGATCTGCCGATGTCCTCCTTCAGCCGTGGCCCGTACGTACAGCCCCAGCTGCATGCGCACGGCCTTGCCCTGACGGCGGCCATCTGCTACGAAATCATTCTCGGCGAGCAGGTTCGCGATAACTTCCGCCCGGATACCGACTACCTGCTGACTATCTCCAACGATGCGTGGTTCGGTAAATCTATCGGCCCGTGGCAGCATTTCCAGATGGCGCGTATGCGTTCTCTGGAGCTGGCGCGCCCATTGCTGCGCAGCACTAACAACGGCATCACCGCCGTGATTGGTCCACAGGGTGAAATCCAGGCCATGATCCCGCAGTTCACCCGTGAGGTGTTGACCACAAAAGTCACACCAACCACCGGCCTGACGCCGTATGCCCGCACCGGCAACTGGCCGCTGTGGATCCTGACCGCGCTGTTCGGTTTCGGTGCCGTGCTGATGAGCCTGCGTCAGCGTCGTCGCTAATCTTACCTTCTGTTGCCGGGTGGCGCTAACGCTTACCCGGCCTACATTTTGACTCCCGTAGCTCGGGTAAGGCGTAGCCGCCACCCGACAATTTCCTTCCGGTGCCAAATCTGGCACGCCTGTTGCTTTGTTTATTCACGCAAACGCAGTTTGGCTTAACGTACAACCTTGTCGCACCAGCGTAGATCATCGGTAGCACCGAAACGGTGCAACGGGAGATATTTGCCTCTGAATGGTGCGGCGCGCTTCGCAAAAATAAACAATAACGCAGCAAAATCTTTACATTAAGCCAGACTAAATGTTAACAAGCTTGCATAACACTGCACTCGCATCGCGCGAGATATAACAACATCACAATGGGTATCAATGCGTCACTGGCGCTGATAAGAAAGGAGTTGGGTATGCAATTACGTAAACTGGCCACAGCAATGCTGGTTATGGGAATGTCTGCCGGCGTGGTTCACGCTGAAGATGCTCCGGCAGCAGGCAGTACTCTCGACAAGATTGCCAAAAACGGCGTCATCGTGGTCGGCCACCGTGAATCTTCCGTCCCGTTCTCTTACTACGACAACACGCAAAAAGTCGTGGGCTATTCACAGGATTACTCCAACGCCATCGTTGAAGCTGTGAAGAAAAAGCTGAACAAACCTGACCTGCAGGTGAAGCTGATCCCAATCACTTCACAGAACCGTATTCCACTGCTGCAAAACGGCACCTTTGATTTTGAGTGTGGCTCTACCACCAACAACCTCGAGCGCCAGAAACAGGCCGCTTTCTCTGACACCATCTTCGTCGTGGGCACCCGTCTGCTGACGAAGAAAGGCGGTGATATCAAAGATTTTGCTGACCTGAAAGGCAAAGCGGTCGTCGTAACGTCCGGTACCACCTCAGAAGTGCTGCTGCACAAGCTGAACGACGAGAAGAAAATGGATATGCGCATCATCAGCGCGAAAGACCATGGCGACTCCTTCCGTACCCTGGAAAGTGGCCGTGCCGTCGCGTTTATGATGGATGACGCCCTGCTGGCGGGTGAGCGTGCGAAAGCGAAGAAACCAGACAACTGGGACATCGTCGGCACCGCGCAGTCAAAAGAAGCTTACGGCTGCATGCTGCGTAAAGACGATCCGCAGTTCAAGAAGCTGATCGATGACACTATCGCCCAGGTACAGACTTCCGGCGAAGCGGAAAAATGGTTCGACAAATGGTTCAAGAACCCGATTCCACCAAAAAATCTCAACATGAACTTTGAACTGTCTGATGACATGAAAGCGCTGTTCAAATCTCCAAATGACAAGGCTCTTAACTAATTAGAACAACAGGGGCGGGATCTCCTGCCCTCTCGATTGTCGGGAAGCATGGACAGACTATACGTTGAGTGGTCGTTCCCCACTCAGCGCGAAAAATGAGCTTCTCACCAATCTTCGAGGGTAGCGCTGTTACCCTTTTTTTTCTGGAGTTTATTATGTCAATAGACTGGAACTGGGGCATATTCCTGCAACAAGCCCCGTTCGGCAACACCACCTATCTTGGCTGGCTGTGGAGCGGCTTCCAGGTCACCGTGGCACTATCGATAACAGCGTGGATTATCGCGTTTCTTGTCGGTTCGCTGTTCGGTATTCTGCGCACCGTCCCTAACCGTTTTCTTTCAACACTGGGCACTCTCTATGTGGAACTGTTCCGTAACGTTCCGCTCATCGTGCAATTCTTTACCTGGTATCTGGTTATCCCGGAACTGCTGCCGGAAAATATTGGCATGTGGTTCAAGTCGGAGCTGGATCCAAATGTGCAGTTCTTTGTCTCCTCCATGATGTGTCTGGGGCTGTTTACCGCTGCGCGCGTTTGTGAGCAGGTGCGTGCCGCCATTCAGTCATTACCCCGCGGACAAAAAAATGCGGGTCTGGCGATGGGTCTGACCCTGCCGCAAACCTACCGCTACGTGCTGCTGCCTAATGCCTACCGCGTTATCGTGCCACCGATGACCTCGGAGATGATGAACCTGGTGAAAAACTCGGCCATCGCCTCCACTATCGGCCTGGTCGATATGGCGGCCCAGGCGGGCAAGCTGCTGGATTACTCCGCTCACGCGTGGGAATCCTTCACCGCGATCACGCTCGCGTATGTTCTGATTAACGCTTTCATCATGCTGGTGATGAACCTGGTTGAACGCAAAGTACGCCTGCCGGGCAATCTGGGGGGCAAATAATGTACGAATTTGACTGGAGTTCTATCGTTCCTTCCTTACCTTACCTGCTGGATGGCCTGGTGATTACCTTAAAAATCACCGTTATTGCCATCATCATTGGTATCGTCTGGGGCACCCTGCTGGCGGTGATGCGCCTGTCGAGCTTTAAGCCGCTCGCCTGGTTTGCGACCGCCTACGTTAACGTTTTCCGCTCCATCCCGCTGGTGATGGTGCTGCTGTGGTTTTACCTGATTGTTCCCGGCTTTCTGCAAAACGTCCTGGGGCTGTCACCAAAAACCGATATCCGCCTGATCTCGGCGATGGTGGCGTTCTCGATGTTTGAGGCCGCTTACTACTCAGAGATTATCCGCGCGGGCATTCAGAGCATCTCCCGCGGGCAATCCAGCGCCGCGCTGGCGCTGGGGATGACGCACTGGCAGTCCATGCAGCTGATTATTCTGCCGCAGGCGTTTCGCGCCATGGTTCCGCTCCTGCTGACCCAGGGCATTGTGCTGTTCCAGGATACCTCGCTGGTGTATGTCCTGAGTCTGGCAGACTTCTTCCGTACCGCGTCAACCATCGGTGAACGTGATGGTACGCAGGTCGAGATGGTGCTCTTCGCGGGCGCGGTCTATTTTGTGATTAGTTTAAGCGCGTCGCTGTTGGTCAGCTGGCTGAAGAAAAGGACGGTATAATGATTTCCCTGAAAAATGTTTCTAAATGGTATGGGCACTTTCAGGTGCTGACCGACTGCTCCACGGAAGTGAAAAAAGGCGACGTGGTGGTAGTGTGCGGCCCGTCCGGTTCCGGTAAGTCCACGCTGATCAAAACCGTTAATGGTCTGGAACCTGTGCAGCAGGGCGAAATTGTTGTTAACGGCACCAAAGTGAACGACAAAAAAACCAACCTTGCCCAGCTTCGCTCTCACGTTGGTATGGTGTTCCAGCACTTTGAGCTGTTCCCTCACCTCTCCATCATCGAGAACCTGACGCTGGCGCAGGTGAAAGTGCTTAAGCGCGATAAAAAAGCATCGCGTGAGAAAGGCCTTAAGCTTCTGGAGCGCGTTGGGCTTTCTGCACATGCCGATAAGTTCCCGGCGCAGCTTTCGGGTGGTCAGCAGCAGCGTGTCGCGATCGCCCGCGCGCTGTGTATGGATCCGGTGGCAATGCTGTTTGATGAGCCAACATCGGCACTCGATCCAGAGATGATTAACGAAGTGCTCGACGTTATGGTCGAGCTGGCGCACGAAGGGATGACCATGATGGTGGTGACGCACGAAATGGGCTTCGCCCGTAAAGTGGCCAACCGCGTCATCTTTATGGACGAAGGGAAGATCGTGGAAGACTCGCCGAAAGAAGAGTTCTTCGCGAACCCGAAATCCGAACGTGCGAAAGATTTCCTCGCCAAAATCCTGCATTAATCTTCTCAGTGCGCAATCTGCGGATTGCGCACTGCCTCACGCTTTCGCGCTCTTGTTCTCGTCGGCGTCACATTGCAGCGTTAACCTTGTCACAAAATAACGCTACGTATGGAAAACGCTATGGCACAGCCTATTATTCTCGATTGCGATCCGGGTCATGATGACGCCATTGCTCTCGTCCTCGCTCTTGCCTCCCCTGAACTGGTCGTAAAAGCGGTTACCTCATCCGCCGGAAATCAGACGCCGGATAAAACCTTGCGCAACGTGCTGCGCATGCTGACCCTGCTCAAACGCACCGATATTCCTGTCGCTGGCGGGGCCGTGAAACCGCTGATGCGCGAGCTGATCATTGCGGATAACGTTCATGGCGAAAGTGGACTGGACGGCCCTGAACTGCCGGAACCGGGCTTCGCGCCACAAGGCTGCACCGCCGTTGAGTTGATGGCGAAGGTGCTGCGCGAAAGTGCAGAGCCCGTGACGCTGGTGGCTACAGGTCCGCAGACGAACGTGGCATTGCTGCTTAACAGCCATCCAGAACTGCACGGTAAAATCGCCCGGATCGTCATCATGGGCGGCGCAATGGGGCTCGGAAACTGGACGCCAGCCGCGGAGTTCAATATCTATGTTGACCCTGAAGCCGCAGAGATCGTTTTCCAGTCCGGTCTGCCGATTGTGATGGCGGGGCTGGATGTGACGCATCGGGCCCAAATTATGGCAGACGATATTGAACGCTTCCGCTCTGTGGGTAATCCGGTGGCAACGACTGTGGCAGAACTGCTCGACTTCTTTATGGTGTACCACAAAGCCGAGAAATGGGGCTTCCATGGCGCACCGCTGCATGACCCGTGCACGATTGCCTGGCTGTTGAAACCTGAGATGTTTACCACGGTTGACCGCTGGGTTGGTGTGGAAACGCAGGGGAAATATACCCAGGGAATGACGGTGGTGGATTACTACTCGCTGACGGGGAACGAGCCGAATACTGCGGTGATGGTGAATATCGACCGGGAAGCGTTTGTAGATTTGCTGGCGGAGAGACTGGCTTACTATAGTGCGGCCTGATGCCCTCACCCCAACCCTCTCCCACGGGGAGAGGGAGCAAACACTAAAAACGGCAACAGGGTTGCCGTTTTGCTTTTACCTAGGGCTCAAACGGCCGGCGCTGGAACTGGTCGTGACCGCATTTCGGGCACAAGGGCAGCACCTCCGGCGTATACACCGCGATGTGGTGATGACATTTCTCACACACCAGATTTCCCAACCCTACCACTTCGCCGCTGTGGTACACACCGTGATGGTTCAAATCCTGAAACACCTCGCGCCACTCAAGCTGCGTTTTATCGGTGATATCCGCCAGCTCCTGCCACAGGCTCTCTTTGATCACCCGCATAAACACGCTGTCCGAGACCTCTTCCTGGCTCTCCTGATAGCTGCGCGCAAACTCTTCCAGGTCACGACGTACCGCACGCGTCACCTCTTCCACTTCGGTTCGCGTTAACTCACCCGTTTGCGTCACGCGGGCACGCGCCTGTTCGACCAGCGCATCAATATCACGCTCGCCGTTACGCAGCCGCTCCGTCAGTGTCGCCACCAGCTCGCGGTAAAATTGAGCAACCTTGTTCATCATTTTGCCTCCCGGGTAAGTAACTAACTCTAATAATAGACCTTATTTCACCGCCGCTTTGTCAGGTGAAGCACAGACCCGGTAAATTCCTGCAAAGTGCTTTTGTGCGAAAGGCTGTTTTGACGCGGACGTTTGGGCTATGCTATGCGGATCTGAATTACCACATCCATTGGCTACATTTGTAGCTGTATTAAAAACAGGACCACTGGCTGCCATGCAAGAGCAATACCGCCCGGAAGAGATAGAATCAAAAGTCCAGCAACACTGGGACGAGAAGCGCACCTTTGAAGTAACCGAAGACGAGAGCAAAGAGAAGTATTACTGCCTGTCGATGCTTCCCTATCCTTCTGGTCGACTACACATGGGCCACGTGCGTAACTACACCATTGGTGATGTGATCGCCCGTTACCAGCGTATGCTGGGCAAAAACGTGCTGCAGCCTATCGGCTGGGATGCGTTCGGCCTGCCGGCAGAAGGTGCAGCAGTAAAAAACAATACGGCACCGGCACCATGGACGTACGACAACATCGCGTACATGAAAAACCAGCTCAAAATGCTGGGCTTCGGCTATGACTGGAGCCGCGAGCTGGCGACCTGCACCCCGGAATATTACCGCTGGGAGCAGAAATTCTTCACTGAGCTGTACAAAAAAGGCCTGGTGTACAAGAAGACGTCTGCGGTTAACTGGTGCCCAAATGACCAGACCGTTCTGGCGAACGAGCAGGTTATCGACGGCTGCTGCTGGCGCTGTGACACCAAAGTTGAGCGTAAAGAGATCCCGCAGTGGTTTATCAAAATCACCGCTTACGCTGACGAACTGCTGAACGATCTGGATAAACTGGATCACTGGCCTGACACCGTTAAGACCATGCAGCGCAACTGGATCGGCCGTTCTGAAGGTGTGGAAATTACCTTCAACGTTGAGAACTACGACCAAACGCTGACCGTCTACACTACCCGTCCGGACACCTTTATGGGGGCGACCTATCTGGCCGTGGCCGCAGGTCACCCGCTGGCGCAGAAAGCGGCAGAGAACAATCCGGAACTGGCAACTTTCATCGACGAATGCCGCAACACCAAAGTGGCTGAAGCCGACATGGCGACGATGGAGAAAAAAGGCGTTGATACCGGCTTTAAAGCGATTCACCCGCTGACGGGTGAAGCTATTCCTGTCTGGGCGGCGAACTTTGTGCTGATGGAATACGGCACCGGTGCGGTGATGGCCGTTCCGGGACACGATCAGCGCGACTACGAGTTTGCCACCAAATATGGCCTGACCATTAAGCCGGTGATCCTGGCCGCAGACGGTTCTGAACCCGACCTGTCTGAGCAGGCATTGACCGAAAAAGGCACCCTGTTCAACTCCGGCGAATTTAGCGGACTGAGCTTCGAAGAGGGCTTCAATGCCATCGCTGACAAGCTGGCCTCGCTGGGCGTAGGTGAGCGTAAAGTCAACTTCCGTCTGCGCGACTGGGGCGTTTCCCGTCAGCGTTACTGGGGCGCGCCAATTCCAATGGTGACCCTTGAAGACGGCACCGTGATGCCGACGCCAGAAGATCAACTGCCGGTGATCCTGCCGGAAGATGTGGTCATGGACGGCATCACCAGCCCGATCAAAGCCGATCCTGAGTGGGCGAAAACCACCGTTAACGGCCAGCCTGCGCTGCGTGAAACCGACACCTTTGACACCTTTATGGAGTCTTCCTGGTATTACGCACGCTACACCTGTCCTCAGTATCAGGAAGGCATGCTGGATTCTGACGCGGCCAACTACTGGCTGCCGGTAGACATCTACATCGGTGGCATCGAACACGCCATCATGCACCTGCTCTACTTCCGCTTCTTCCATAAGCTGATGCGCGATGCTGGCATGGTGAATTCTGACGAACCAGCCAAACAGCTGCTGTGTCAGGGCATGGTGCTGGCTGATGCCTTCTACTACGTTGGCGCGAACGGCGAGCGTAACTGGGTGTCTCCGGTGGAAGCGATCGTAGAGCGCGACGAGAAAGGCCGTATCGTGAAGGCGACAGACGCTGAAGGTCATGAGCTGGTTTATACCGGCATGAGCAAGATGTCCAAGTCGAAAAACAACGGTATCGACCCGCAGGTGATGGTTGAGCGTTACGGTGCAGATACCGTGCGTCTGTTCATGATGTTTGCCTCTCCGGCTGACATGACGCTGGAGTGGCAGGAATCCGGTGTTGAAGGCGCGAACCGCTTCCTGAAACGCGTCTGGAAACTGGTTTACGAACATACCGCACAGGGTGATGCTCCGGCGCTGAACGCTGCTGCCCTGACGGAAGATCAGCAGGCGCTGCGTCGTGATGTTCATAAAACAATTGCAAAAGTCACCGATGATATTGGTCGTCGTCAGACCTTCAATACCGCAATTGCGGCTATTATGGAACTGATGAACAAGCTGGCGAAAGCCCCGCAGGATGGCGAGCAGGATCGTGCCTTAATGCGTGAAGCGCTGCTGGCCGTCGTTCGCATGCTGAACCCGTTCACGCCACACGTCAGCTTTACTCTGTGGCAGGAACTGAAAGGCGAAGGCGATATCGACAACGCGCCGTGGCCGGTTGCGGACGAAGCAGCAATGGTGGAAAACACCACGCTGGTGGTAGTCCAGGTCAACGGCAAAGTGCGCGGTAAAATTACCGTGGCGGTCGACGCAACCGAAGAACAGGTTCGCGAGCGTGCAGGCCAGGAACCTCTGGTCGCGAAATATCTTGAGGGCATTACCGTACGTAAAGTGATCTACGTACCCGGTAAACTGCTCAATCTGGTCGTTGGCTAAGCGCGGGAGGAAACGTGCGACAACTGGCAACAATACTCTTATCACTGGCGGTGCTTGTCACCGCTGGCTGTGGCTGGCACCTGCGCAATACCACGGCAGTGCCTGCTGAGATGAAAACGATGATTTTCGACTCATCAGATCCGAATGGCCCATTCAGCCGGGCAGTTCGTAACCAGCTGCGCCTGAACGGTGTCGAACTCATTGAGAAAGACACGCTGCGCCAGGATGTACCGTCTCTCCGCGTTCTGGGGACGACCCTGAGCAAAGATACAGCGTCTATCTTCCAGGATGGCCGTACCGCAGAGTATCAGATGGTAATGACTGTTAACGCAGCCGTGCTGATCCCGGGTAAAGACATCTATCCGATCAGCACAAAAGTGTACCGTTCGTTCTTTGATAACCCGCAAACGGCGCTGGCGAAAGATGCCGAACAGCAGATTATCATCAACGAAATGTACGACAAGGCAGCGGAACAGCTGATCCGTAAACTGCCAGGTATTGCCGCGTCGACAAAAGAAGGCTCTGACATTATTGAAAAACCGGATGCCAGTACGCCCCCGGTTTCTACCTCTATGGGTAACTGATGATCAGGCTGTATCCTGAACAACTCCGCGCGCAGCTCAATGAAGGGCTGCGCGCGGCGTATCTGCTGCTTGGAAACGATCCCTTACTGCTGCAGGAAAGCCTGGATGCCGTGCGACATACTGCAGGTGCTCAGGGCTTTGATGAACACCATACCGTCCAGGTGGATAACAATACCGACTGGGACGCCCTCTTCTCACTCTGTCAGGCGATGAGCCTTTTCGCGTCGCGTCAGACAATTCAGATCCTGCTGCCGGAAAACGGCCCTAACGCGGCCATCAATGAGCAGCTTGCCACTCTGGTTAGCCTGCTACACAGCGATCTGCTGTTAATTGTCCGCGGCAATAAGCTCACCAAAGCGCAGGAAAATGCCGCGTGGTTCACTCAACTGGCGACCCACTCGGTGCTGGTTACCTGTCAGACACCTGAGCAGGCGCATCTGCCAAAATGGGTGGCCGCAAGAGCAAAGCAGAACAATCTTCAGCTGGATGATGCGGCAAATCAACTGCTCTGCTACTGCTATGAGGGTAACCTCCTGGCGCTGGCACAGGCGCTGGACAGACTCTCCCTGCTCTGGCCGGATGGCAAACTTACACTCCCCCGCGTCGAGCAGGCCGTTAATGACGCCGCGCACTTCACGCCGTTCCACTGGGTGGATGCATTGCTGGCCGCGAAAAGTAAACGCGCCCTGCATATCCTTCAGCAGCTGCGCCTGGAAGGCAGCGAGCCCGTTATTCTGCTGCGTACGCTGCAGCGTGAACTGTTGCTGCTGATTACGCTCAAGCGACAGTCTGCCCATACGCCGCTGCGCGCGCTGTTTGATAAACACCGGGTATGGCAAAATCGCCGCGCAATGACCACCGAGGCCATCAACCGCCTGAGCCATGAACAGCTTCGTCAGGCTGTGCAGCTTCTGATGCGCGCTGAGCTCACCTTAAAACAAGATTACGGCCAGTCGGTCTGGGCGGAGCTGGAAAGCCTTTCCCTGCTGCTCTGCCACAAGGCGCTGGCTGACGTATTTATTGATGGATAGTATGCACTCTTTACAGGCCCTGTATGGCGGCACCTTTGACCCGGTACACTACGGGCATCTTAAGCCGGTGGAAATTCTGGCGAATTTGATCGGCCTGCAGCGCGTCACCATTATGCCCAATAACGTTCCGCCGCACCGCCCTCAGCCTGAGGCAACCAGCGAACAGCGAAAAGAGATGCTAACGCTTGCCATTGCGGATAAACCGCTTTTCAGGCTTGATGAACGGGAATTGCGTCGCGACACCCCCTCGTGGACGTCGCAAACGCTGCAGGAGTGGCGAGCCGAGCAAGGGCCTGACCAGCCGCTGGCGTTTATCATTGGTCAGGATTCTCTGCTCAACTTTCCTGGGTGGCACAAGTATGAAACCATTCTGGAGAACAGCCACCTGCTCGTTTGCCGCCGCCCAGGCTATCCGCTGACCATGCGTGAAGAGCAGTATCAGCAGTGGCTTGAAGACCATCTTACCGATAACGTAGAGGATCTTCACAACCAGCCCGCCGGGAAGATTTATCTGGCGGAAACCCCGTGGTTCGATATCTCCGCCACCCTTATTCGTGAGCGTTTACAACACGGTTTAACGTGTGACGATCTGCTGCCTGCCCCGGTGCTGGCGTATATTCATACGCACGGGTTGTATCAGAAAAGCGCAGATGTTTAGTCAGGCGTCATAAAAAGCGGCTTATTGATTCTCCTGCCTTGACAGGTTAAGCCATACTGTTATCCTCCGCTGCCAGACTTTCCCGCCAGTCATTGCTTTACAGAAATTGTTTTACAAAAATGGCGATGCAATCTCTGGCAGAGGGTGGGATGATACCCGCCTTCAAAATCCCGGCCGGTGACATTTGTCCCGACAAGGGCGCCAGTTCAGGTATACTGTCTGGCTACAAATTCATAGTTGCACCATCTTATTCACCCAGGGGGAAAACTTGCAGGGTAAAGCACTCCAGGATTTTGTTATCGACAAAATTGATGACCTGAAAGGTCAGGACATCATCGCTATCGACGTTAAGGGTAAATCCAGTATCACCGACTGCATGATTATCTGCACCGGGACGTCTACGCGTCATGTTGTTTCGATTGCCGACCATGTGGTTCAGGAATCGCGTGCAGCAGGACTGTTACCGCTTGGCGTTGAAGGTGAAGCGACCGCTGACTGGGTGGTGGTTGACCTCGGCGATGTGATTGTCCATGTCATGCAGGAAGAGAGCCGTCGCCTGTATGAGCTGGAAAAACTCTGGGGTTAATGCGTGAAGTTGCAGCTGGTCGCCGTCGGCACCAAAATGCCGGACTGGGTACAAACCGGTTTTACTGAATATCTGCGTCGTTTTCCAAAAGACATGCCGTTCGAACTGGTGGAGATCCCTGCCGGGAAGCGCGGTAAGAACGCGGATATTAAACGTATTCTCGATAAAGAGGGCGAACTGATGCTGGCTGCCGCTGGCAAGAACCGCATCGTCACCCTCGATATCCCGGGTAAACCCTGGGATACGCCGCAGCTGGCGCACGAACTGGAGCGCTGGAAGCAGGATGGCCGTGACGTTAGTCTGCTGATTGGCGGACCTGAAGGGTTGTCCCCTGCCTGCAAAGCGGCAGCAGAACAAAGTTGGTCTCTCTCCGCGCTGACGCTGCCCCACCCGCTCGTTCGGGTCCTGGTGGCAGAAAGTCTGTATCGCGCGTGGAGCATTACTACCAACCACCCCTATCACCGCGAGTAATGACTGACCAGGGTAGATTAAGCAGCGGATGAAACTACAGAATTCTTTTCGCGACTATACGGCTGAGTCCGCGCTGTTTGTGCGCAGGGCACTGGTCGCCTTTACGGGGATTTTGCTGCTTACCGGCGTGCTGATCGCCAACCTTTATAATCTGCAAATCGTCCGCTTTACCGATTACCAGACACGTTCAAACGAAAACCGCATCAAGCTGGTGCCTATCGCGCCCAGCCGCGGCATTATCTACGACCGTAACGGCACCCCTCTGGCGCTAAACCGCACCATCTATCAAATCGAGATGATGCCGGAAAAGGTCGATAATGTTCAGGACACGCTGGAGGCGCTAAGAAGCGTTGTCGATCTCAACGATGACGATATCGCAGCCTTCAAAAAAGAGCGCGCCCGTTCCCACCGCTTTACCTCCATTCCGGTGAAAACCAATCTGACGGAAGTTCAGGTGGCCCGTTTTGCGGTGAACCAGTACCGCTTCCCCGGCGTGGAAGTGAAGGGTTACAAACGTCGCTACTATCCTTACGGCTCCGCGCTGACGCACGTCATTGGCTACGTTTCCAAGATTAACGACAAAGACGTTGACCGCCTTGATAAAGACGGCAAGCTGGCGAACTATGCCGCGACGCACGATATCGGCAAGCTCGGGATCGAACGCTACTACGAAGATGTCCTGCATGGACAGACCGGCTATGAAGAGGTTGAGGTTAACAACCGTGGCCGCGTCATTCGACAGCTGAAAGAAGTTCCGCCTCAGGCGGGGCATGACGTCTATCTGACGCTCGACCTCAAACTGCAGCAGTATATTGAAACCCTGCTGGCGGGCAGTCGCGCCGCCGTCGTGGTCACCGATCCGCGTACCGGGGGAATTCTGGCTATGGTGTCCATGCCTAGCTATGACCCGAATCTCTTTGTTGACGGCATCTCCAGTAAAGACTATTCCGGCCTGCTGAATGATCCCAATACGCCGCTGGTAAACCGCGCCACGCAAGGCGTTTACCCGCCGGCATCTACGGTGAAACCGTATGTGGCGGTCTCGGCGCTGAGTGCGGGTGTCATCAACCGTAATACCAGCCTGTTTGACCCGGGCTGGTGGCAGCTACCCGGGTCTGAAAAACGCTATCGCGACTGGAAAAAATGGGGCCACGGCCATCTGAACGTGACCAAATCTCTGGAAGAGTCAGCGGATACCTTCTTCTATCAGGTCGCCTATGACATGGGGATTGACCGCCTGTCAGAGTGGATGAGCAAGTTCGGCTACGGGCACTACACCGGCGTCGACCTTTCAGAGGAGCGATCCGGCAACATGCCGACGCGCGAGTGGAAGCTGAAGCGCTTTAAGAAGCCGTGGTATCAGGGTGATACCATTCCGGTGGGTATCGGCCAGGGCTACTGGACCGCAACGCCGATTCAGATGAACAAAGCGATGATGATCCTCATTAACGATGGCGTGGTCAAAGTCCCGCATCTGCTGCAAAGCACCGTTGAAGACGGCAAAAAGGTGCCGTGGGTACAGCCCCATGAAGCGCCCGTGGGTGACATTCATTCCGGCTTCTGGGAAATCGCGAAAGACGGTATGTACGGCGTAGCAAACCGTCCGAACGGTACCGCGCACAAATATTTCGCCGGAACGCCGTATAAAGTGGCTGCAAAATCCGGTACAGCGCAGGTCTTTGGCCTGAAAGCCAACGAAACCTACAACGCACACCGCATTGCTGAACGTCTGCGTGACCATAAGCTCATGACAGCATTTGCCCCTTACGATAACCCGCAGGTGGCGGTGGCGATGATTCTGGAAAACGGCGGCGCTGGCCCGGCGGTAGGGACCATCATGCGCCAAATCCTCGACCACATTATGCTGGGTGATAACAACACCGAACTGCCGGCTGAAAACCCGGCCGCCGCTGCGGCGGAGGACCAATAATCATGACGGATAATCCAAACAAAAAATCGTTGTGGGATAAAATCCACATCGACCCAGCCATGCTGCTGATCCTGCTGGCTCTGCTGGTTTACAGCGCCCTGGTTATCTGGAGCGCCAGTGGTCAGGACATCGGTATGATGGAACGCAAAATCGGCCAGATCGCGATGGGTCTGGTCATCATGGTGGTGATGGCGCAGATCCCACCGCGCGTCTATGAAGGCTGGGCGCCCTATCTCTATATCTTCTGTATTATTTTGCTGGTGGCAGTAGACGCGTTCGGCGCCATCTCAAAAGGGGCTCAGCGCTGGCTGGATCTGGGCGTTGTTCGTTTCCAGCCCTCGGAGATTGCCAAAATTGCCGTCCCCCTGATGGTGGCGCGCTTTATCAACCGTGATGTCTGTCCGCCGTCGCTGAAAAACACCGCGATCGCGCTGGTGCTGATCTTCCTGCCGACGCTGCTGGTTGCTGCGCAGCCTGATCTCGGCACCTCGATCCTTATCGCGCTCTCCGGTCTGTTTGTCCTTTTCCTGTCGGGCTTAAGCTGGCGTCTGATTGGTATCGCTGTGGTGCTGATTGCGGCGTTTATCCCTATCCTCTGGTTCTTCCTGATGCATGATTACCAGCGCCAGCGCGTTATGATGCTTCTCGACCCGGAAACTGACCCGCTCGGTGCGGGCTATCATATTATTCAGTCCAAGATTGCGATTGGCTCCGGCGGCCTGCGCGGTAAAGGCTGGCTGCACGGTACCCAGTCGCAGCTGGAATTTTTACCGGAACGTCACACCGACTTTATCTTTGCGGTACTGGCTGAAGAGCTGGGGCTGGTTGGTATCCTGATTTTGCTCGCGCTCTACGTGCTGCTGATCATGCGAGGATTGTGGATTGCCGCCCGGGCGCAAACCACCTTCGGCCGCGTCATGGCAGGCGGATTGATGCTGATTTTATTCGTTTATGTCTTCGTAAATATTGGTATGGTGAGTGGTATTCTGCCGGTAGTAGGCGTACCGCTGCCGCTGGTCAGTTACGGAGGCTCGGCACTGATCGTGTTGATGGCCGGGTTTGGGATCGTGATGTCGATCCATACCCACAGAAAAATGTTGTCAAAAAGCGTTTAAAAATAAGGGGATCGGAATGCGTAAGCAGTGGCTGGGGATCTGCATCGCGGCAAGTTTACTTGCGGCCTGCACAAGTGATGATGGTCAGCAACAGGCAACCGTCGCGCCGCCGCAGCCTGCGGTGTGTAATGGTCCGATCGTTGAAATCAGTGGGGCCGATCCCGTTTATGAACCGCTGAATGCCAGCGCGAATCAGGATTACGAGCGCGACGGCAAAAGCTACAAAATCGTGCAGGACCCTTCCCGCTTCAGCCAGGCGGGCTTTGCTGCCATTTATGATGCAGAACCGGGCAGTAACCTCACGGCATCCGGTGAAACATTTGACCCCATGCAGCTCACTGCCGCGCACCCAACGCTGCCGATTCCAAGCTACGCGCGTATCACCAACCTGGCTAATGGTCGCATGATCGTCGTGCGTATTAATGACCGTGGTCCATATGGTAATGACCGGGTGATTTCTCTGTCCCGCGCGTCTGCCGATCGCCTGAACACGTCGAACAACACCAAAGTTCGCATTGACCCGATTATCGTGGCGCAGGATGGCTCGCTGTCCGGGCCGGGTACCGCCTGTACGACGGTGGCGAAGCAGACCTATGCTCTGCCAGACCGCCCAAATCTTGACGGCGGAATGGGCAGCGTCTCTTCTCCGGCAGAGCCTTCTCAGCCGGCGGGAGAAATACGTCCAATCAGCAATGATACGCTGCAAAGCGATGATTCCACTGGCGCACCGGTAAAAAGTAGCGGCTTTTTAGGCGCACCGACGACCTTAGCGACGGGCGTGCTGGAAGGCAGTGAGCCGACGCCAGCCCCGGTTGCGGCTCCGGTGACGCAGCCAGCGCCGGTAACAGCGCCAGCGACCACGCAAAGCGCGGCAGCCGCTGCGCCAGCAGCAGCCAGCGGCGGCTTTGTCGTTCAGGTGGGGGCAGTGAGCGATCAGGCCCGAGCCCAGCAGTATCAACAGCGTCTAAGCCAGCAGTTTGGCGTACCTGGACGCGTTGAGCAGAACGGCGCGGTCTGGCGTATTCAGATGGGGCCTTTTGCCAGTAAATCGCAGGCAGCGTCTCTGCAACAGCGTTTGCAGAGCGAAGCACAACTGCAGTCCTTCGTCACTGTTGCAAAATAATTAATCGGCGGTATCCGAAATGTCAGTTTGTGTAAAACGCATTCACAAACTCATGCTTAAAGTCGGATGCCTGCCTGAATAGCATTTGCTATAGTAAGGCACTTTTTTTAATTCCATCACGGATGTCGTAGTTCTGACCATGAAGACCACTTTTTCTGCTCGTTTTGTGCAGCGCATGGCGCTGACCACGGCCCTTTGCGCAGCAGCACTCTCTGCTGCTCATGCCGATGACCTGAATATCAAGACCATGATCCCTGGCGTTCCGCAAATCGACGCGGAATCCTACATCCTGATCGATTACAACTCTGGCAAAGTTCTGGCAGAACAGAACGCCGATGCCCGCCGTGACCCGGCCAGCCTGACCAAAATGATGACCAGCTATGTTATCGGCCAGGCCATGAAAGCCGGTAAATTCAAAGAAACGGATCTGGTCACCATTGGTAACGATGCGTGGGCAACCGGGAACCCTGTGTTCAAAGGTTCTTCTCTGATGTTCCTGAAGCCCGGTATGCAGGTTCCAGTTTCCCAGTTAATCCGGGGTATTAACCTGCAGTCAGGTAACGATGCCTGCGTAGCAATGGCTGATTTCGCCGCCGGTAGCCAGGATGCCTTCGTCGGTCTGATGAACAGCTACGTCACCGCGCTGGGTCTGAAAAACAGCCATTTCCAGACCGTACACGGCCTGGATGCAGACGGTCAGTACAGCTCCGCACGTGATATGGCACTGATTGGTCAAGCCCTGATCCGCGACGTACCGAACGAATACTCCATCTATAAAGAGAAAGAGTTTACCTTCAACGGTATTCGTCAGACCAACCGTAACGGCCTGCTGTGGGATAACAGCCTGAACGTTGACGGTATCAAAACAGGTCATACCGATAAAGCCGGTTACAACCTGGTGGCCTCTGCCACTGAAGGCCAGATGCGTCTGATCTCTGCCGTGATGGGCGGTCGTACCTTTAAAGGTCGTGAAACCGAAAGCAAGAAACTGCTGACCTGGGGCTTCCGTTTCTTCGAAACCGTGAATCCGCTGAAAGCAGGCAAAGAGTTTGCGTCTGAGCCAGTGTGGTTCGGCGACAACGACCGTGCTTCCCTCGGCGTGGATAAAGATCTGTACCTGACCATTCCACGCGGTCGTATGAAGGATCTGAAAGCCAGCTACGTCCTGAACAGCACCGAACTGCATGCCCCGCTGCAGAAAAATCAGGTCGTGGGTACCATCAACTTCCAGCTGGATGGCAAGACTATCGATCAGCGTCCGCTGGTTGTTCTGCAGGAAATTCCTGAAGGCAATTTCTTCGGCAAAATCATTGATTACATTAAATTGATGTTCCATCACTGGTTTGGCTAAAAATCGAACACTTGAAAGTGTGATTTTGATCCCCATATACTAAGTATCCTGATAACTCCCACCTGACGTGGGAGTTATTCTTTTTGACGTTACGCCGGAGCTGACATGAAAACCAAACTTAACGAACTGCTTGAATTCCCTACCCCATTTACCTACAAAGTAATGGGTCTGGCGAAACCTGAGCTGGTTGATCAGGTGGTTGAAGTGGTACAGCGCCATGCGCCCGGTGATTACTCTCCGTCAGTAAAACCAAGCAGCAAGGGCAACTACCACTCGGTTTCTATTACTATCACCGCGACCCATATCGAACAGGTTGAGACGCTCTACGAAGAACTCGGCAATATCGAAATTGTGCGTATGGTGCTGTAGTCCCTTTGCGGTTACCCGGCTTACCGGGTAACCCCTCTCCCCCGCTGTGATATACTCCCCCTCATCATTGGTTCCTCGTCTTCGGAGACGCTGTTTTGTATCAGGATAAAATTCTGGTCCGTCATCTCGGGCTGCAACCTTATGAGCCTGTCTCCCAGGCTATGCATGACTTCACCGATTCACGCGATGACACGACCCCTGATGAAATTTGGCTGGTTGAGCACCTGCCGGTATTTACCCAGGGTCAGGCCGGTAAAGCGGAACATTTATTAATGACGGGCGATATCCCGGTGATCCAGAGCGATCGGGGTGGACAAGTGACTTATCACGGCCCGGGCCAGCAGGTGATGTACGTCCTGCTTAATCTGAAGCGCAGAAAGCTTGGCGTGCGTGAGCTGGTGACGTTGCTGGAACAAACCGTCGTCAACACGCTGGCGGAATATGGTATTGACGCGCATCCGCGGGCTGATGCACCAGGCGTCTATGTTGGCGAAATGAAGATCTGCTCGCTGGGGCTACGTATTCGTAAAGGCTGTTCCTTCCATGGTCTGGCGTTGAATATTAATATGGATCTGACGCCTTTCCAGCGCATAAATCCCTGCGGCTACGCCGGTATGGAAATGACGCAGATGCGCCAGTGGGTAGATACCGCCACGCCAGATAATATACGCCCTGTTCTTCTGAAGAATGTGTTAGCGCTACTTAACAATCCCCCGCATGAATATATCCCTGCTTAATATATCATACAGGGGAGCCCGTTAATTTGACGGGCAACTATTTATTTACCGCTTTTACGCTTTACAATAATCCGCAGATTCTATATTTTCGAAGCGCCCGAATATTGCCGTTACATATTATTTAGCCTCCGGACAGCACGGCATACACAGGCTAAGTAACGTGAGTGATAATCACACAACTGTTTGTTTTTGATAAACAAGTGAAACAAAACCAACACTTTACGAATCTCTACAAGCATAATAAATAAATTCAACTATCATTCATGTTGTGAATGTATACGGAGTGAAAGCGTGGAGTCTACTAATTTACCAGCCAAACGACTGAATGAACCCGGTGGCGAAGACAAGCCACAAATTTTTCGGACTTTACGTAATATTGATCTCAATTTACTGACTATTTTTGAGGCAGTATATGTCCATAAGGGTATCGTTAACGCTGCGAAAATTCTTAATCTCACGCCATCGGCAATAAGTCAGTCGATTCAAAAGCTACGCGCTATATTTCCTGACCCGTTATTTATCCGTAAAGGCCAGGGCGTCACGCCGACGGCCTATGCGACCCACCTCCACGAATACATCAGCCAGGGGCTGGAGTCGATTCTGGGTGCGCTGGATTTAACCGGGAGCTATGACAAACAAAGAACGATCACCATCGGCTGCTCTCCTTCAGTGGGCGTGCTGGTCATGCCCGCCATCTACCAGGCCGTGAAAGAGCATGCTCCCCAGCTTCTGCTGCGCAATGTGCCACTCAACGAACCTGACGTTCAGCTTGCCCAGTTCCAGACGGATCTGGTTATTGAGAGCGGCAGCTTCAGCGCCAGAGCGCTGGGGCAAAACGTGCTTTATGCCGATAATCTGGTTTTGGTTTGCCGCCAGCAGCATCCCGCGCTCAGCGAGCCGTTAACCATTGAGAACCTGCGCAATTACGACCACTCGTCTTTCATGACCGAAGGGCAGTCCAACCATGGTCTGCGCCAGCGCATTGATGAAATTTTCCCGGAACGTCAGATCAGTTTCAGCAGTTACAATATGTTTACCACCGCCTCCCTGATTGGCAGCAGCGATATGCTGTGCATCATGCCTTCACGCCTGTATCACCTGCTGCGGAAATGCTGGTCGCTGGAGAGTATTCCGCTCAGCCAGCTCAATGCGGAATCTATCGAGATTTCACTGCATTACAACAAACTCAGTTTGCGCGATCCGGTACTGGAAAACGTCATCCGCATTATCCGTCAGGCCTTCTGACAGCGAGTGTCAGCACAAGCCCCTGCCACAAGCAGGGCGAAAGGCACAAAACAACAACTATTTTACAAATTGGCGACGTGGCAGGCTGCTTTCATGGCCGTTTCAATGATATACTGCCTGTCGTTCGTTCAAAAATAGTTGATAAATACAACATTCCCTTGAATTGAAACGCTTTCCTTCGATATTCGCAACTGGAACACGCACGCTATGAGTAAACCCATTGTGATGGAACGCGGTGTTAAATACCGCGATGCCGATAAAATGGCCCTTATCCCGGTTAAAAACGTGGCTACCGAGCGCGAGGCGCTGTTAAGAAAACCGGAATGGATGAAAATCAAACTTCCGGCTGACTCTTCGCGTATCCAGGGGATCAAAGCGGCGATGCGCAAGAATGGCCTTCACTCCGTCTGTGAAGAAGCGTCTTGCCCTAACCTTGCTGAATGTTTCAATCACGGCACCGCGACGTTTATGATTCTGGGTGCCATCTGTACCCGCCGCTGCCCATTCTGTGACGTTGCTCATGGCCGCCCGGTCGCGCCCGATGCTAACGAGCCGCAAAAACTGGCGCAAACCATCGCTGACATGGCGCTGCGTTATGTGGTCATCACATCCGTTGACCGTGACGATCTGCGCGATGGTGGAGCTCAGCACTTCGCTGACTGCATTACTGCTATTCGCGAGAAAAGCCCGAACATTAAAATCGAGACGCTGGTTCCTGACTTCCGCGGCCGTATGGACCGTGCGCTGGACATCCTGACCGCGACGCCGCCAGATGTGTTTAACCACAACCTGGAGAACGTGCCGCGTCTTTATCGTCAGGTACGACCGGGTGCGGATTACAACTGGTCTCTGAAGCTGCTGGAGCGCTTTAAAGAAGCCCATCCGCATATCCCTACCAAGTCAGGTCTGATGGTCGGTCTGGGTGAAACTAATGACGAAATCATCGAAGTGATGCGCGATCTGCGCCGCCACGGTGTGACCATGCTGACGCTGGGCCAGTATCTGCAGCCAAGCCGTCACCATCTGCCGGTACAGCGCTACGTTAGCCCGGATGAGTTTGATGAGATGAAAGCCGAAGCGCTGGCGATGGGCTTTACCCACGCAGCATGCGGTCCGTTTGTTCGCTCTTCTTACCATGCTGATATGCAGGCAAAAGGCGAAGAAGTCAAATAGTGCTGTAATATCCATTTACAGTAATGCAAAAAAACCGGCCTGATGAGCCGGTTTTTTTCGCAAGCCCTCAGGCATTGCTATTACTCTTTGTGAGAAAGCTTCTCTGCCGGGATGTCCTCAGCGCTTTTCTTCGCGGCGGCATCATCGTCGTTCATCGCTTTCTTAAAGCCTTTGATGGCAGCCCCCAGGTCACCACCCAGCGTGCGTAACTTCTTGGTACCAAACAGCAGGACGACCAGTGCGGCAACCACCAGCAGTTTGGTAATACTAATCTCACCCATAGATACCTTCTTTACATAAAACAGGCTGCATTCAGCGCCAAAACCTGACTGTATTAACGGTCATTTGGCGCGTGCACACAATAGCAATCTGTAACAAGGTGAATCAAGCATTGTTGAAAAAAACATCACATTAATTGCGGTGGCGCAAAGCGTCGGTTACGAAGAACAGGTAATTGCTGACGCGCAAGCGCAATTCTTTCTAAAAATATCTCCGTCATCAGCAGCACCGGCGCTTCCGCTGCTGCGGCAACCGTGGCTCCCAGTGGATCAACCACCCTGCTCTGCCCGATATTTTTATTGCCACACTCCCCGGAAGCAACGACATAGCAGGTCGTGTCCAGCGCGCGCGCCGCAAGCAGCGTTGCCCAATGCTGCTCTTTCAGCGGTCCCTTAACCCATGCAGCAGGCAACACCAGTACGTCTGCCCCTTGCAGGGCCAGATGCAATGCCAGCTCAGGAAAACGGAGGTCGTAGCAGGTCATTAACCCAACCTTAAACCCGTCAATATCAATTAACGGCGCAACGCGGTCTCCAGGGTCAACACGCCGTGACTCCTGAATGCTGAACGCATCATAAAGATGAAGCTTGGCATAGCGCGCGATAATCACGCCATCACGGATAGCCACCAGCGTATTTACGGCGCGCCCCGGCGCTGAAGGAACGTGCACTGTTAAGATGGTCGTCATCGCGTTACCCACGCTCTCGGTGAGCAACGGCTGTAAAAAGTCGCCATCAAGCGGCTGCGCGGACTTCACGGACAGATCCGGGTCATTATCATCCCTTGCCAGCAGCGCTTCCGGGAGAACCAACAGCGACGCGCCCTTCTGCCGGGCCTGTGTCATCAGGTTCACGCATTGTAGTGCATTAACCTGCCAGTCAGGCGTGACTGCAAACTGCCCTACCGCCACATACATATTTGTCCCCTCATCATAAACAGCGTTAAACTCGCTACTCTTACACATCAAATAGCAGGTATTTAGCGTGTTACAACTCCTTTTGGCTGTTTTTATTGGTGGAGGCACAGGGAGCGTTGCGAGATGGTTCCTGAGTATGCGGTTTAACCCCCTGCACCAAGCGATTCCCATGGGGACACTGGCTGCCAACCTGATTGGTGCTTTTATCATTGGTATGGGGCTGGCCTGGTTTAACCGGATGACGCACATCGATCCCATGTGGAAGGTCCTGATTACCACCGGGTTCTGTGGCGGTTTAACGACTTTCTCAACCTTTTCTGCGGAAACGGTTTTTCTCTTTCAGGAAGGCCGTATCGGCTGGGCGCTGGTGAATATCGCGATCAACATGCTTGGATCCTTCGCGATGACGGGGATCGCATTTTGGCTATTTTCCTCAGTAAGCACGCATTAACCGTCGGGGGCGTTAATGTTGGCTTAATTTTTCTCTGTCACTCTGGAGGCCATACTGAACGAGGGTGACAGAATGAAACAGAATCTGATGAGCGCAGGAATGGTGTTGTTGAGCGTACTGATCGTTGCCAGCTTCCTGAAAATGTACCTGCTTGGCTGATTCATAACGAAAAAAACCCGCTCAATGAGCGGGTTTTGAAATTCTTGCTGACGCGTCTGAATTACAGAGCGATTACGTTAGCAGCAGAAGGGCCTTTGGCACCGTTAGTGATTTCGAACTCTACGCGCTGACCTTCAGCCAGAGTTTTGAAACCATTAGACTGGATTGCAGAGAAGTGTACGAACACATCTTTGCTGCCATCTTCAGGAGTAATGAAACCGAATCCTTTGGACTCATTAAACCACTTAACGTTACCTTTAATCTTAGACATCAAAATTACCTTTACATTAAAAAACGACACAAATGCTGTGTCGGTTACCAGTACAACAATTGTGGGACCTTTTGTCCAGCGGATCTTTGACAAAAAGTGACTAAAGTCGCGTTAATTTTCACTGGCAGATTTTTATCGCTTAGGAATCAATGCCTGCGCGTTTTTTCACCAGCTGGTAACCTTTTTTCAGTCAAAACTGAAAACGCATCCAGGCGAAGTAAACGTTACCGTTGTTGTACGTCCCGGGGATGTAGGTCATCTGGAACGTTGCCGGGCCATAGCCAATCGAGGCCAAAGGCAGCAGCACGGGGATCGGAATGTAGTTCCAGTTATCACGCGCCGTCACCCCTGCGGTATAGCCTAACCCGACGTGGAAATTCTCGTCCGCCAGCGGGCGCCACGTTTTCTCCCAGCCGTAACCCCCAATCGGTTCCCATTTATTAAACGAGTCTTTAAAGGCCATCAGATAGATGCCGTGCCAGTTTCCTTTCTCATCCCAGCGCGACTGACCAAAACCAGCCCCCCACGGGCGCTCGTTGTATTTATCTGTTTTCTCTTTGTCATAAGCAAAGCGCGCATGCCACGTTATTGCCGGTACATAGAGATCATAATGTTCAGGTGCTGACCAGGTCTGCGAAACATTATCCGTAAAAGTAGAGAACCAGCCTTTATTCGTCGCGTTGTCTTCTGCCTGTGCAACAGATGAAAACGTTAACTGACCAAAAATAAACAATAAAAGAGAGAAAAAAGTATTACGTAAGCTCACAATGCAATTACCATTCTTAATATTCGAAGCAAAGTTTACCACACAATAGTTGAACCACGTCTTAACGGCATCAGCACTACTCCTAAATATCAGGCCTCTTTTCGGGAATATTCTTAAGGCAGCGTTCAGGCTGGTCCAAATAAACCCACAATATGTATGACTATAACATTTTCATCCATCCCGATTAACAGGCCGGAAAACACATAATTTTAACATTTTGTTATCATTAAAGAGACATGCTACGCTGTTTCTGGCGGTCAACTTCCTGATGACATAAATGCCTGGGCCATGGGTAATGACTCCAACTTACTGATAGTGTTTTATGTTCAGATAATGCCCGATGACCTTGTCATGCAGCTCCACCGATTTTGAGAACGACAGTGACTTCCGTCCCAGCCTTGCCAGATGTTGTCTCAGATTCAGGTTATGCCGCTCAATTCGCTGAGTGTAACGCTTGCTGATTACGTGCAGCTTTCCCTTCAGGCGGGATTCATACAGCGGCCAGCCATCCGTCATCCATACCACGACCTCAAAGGCCGACAGCAGGCTCAGAAGACGCTCCAGTGTGGCCAGAGTGCGTTCACCGAAGACGTGCGCCACAACCGTCCTCCGTATCCTGTCATACGCGTAAAACAGCCAGCGCTGACGTGATTTAGCACCGACGTAGCCCCACTGTTCGTCCATTTCAGCGCAGACAATCACATCACTGCCCGGCTGTATGCGCGAGGTTACCGACTGCGGCCTGAGTTTTTTAAGTGACGTAAAATCGTGTTGAGGCCAACGCCCATAATGCGGGCGGTTGCCCGGCATCCAACACCATTCATGGCCATATCAATGATTTTCTGGTGTGTACC
The DNA here is from genome assembly GCF_001729765.1 of Enterobacter kobei. Classification (NCBI taxonomy): domain Bacteria; kingdom Pseudomonadati; phylum Pseudomonadota; class Gammaproteobacteria; order Enterobacterales; family Enterobacteriaceae; genus Enterobacter; species Enterobacter kobei. Next base: position 1,251,023 of record NZ_CP017181.1, on the reverse strand, counting down.
GGGCTGAGAGGCGGTGTAAGTGAACTGTAGCTGCCATGTTTTACGGCAGTGAGAGCAGAGATAGCGCTGATGTCCGGCAGTACTTTTACCGTTACGCACCACGCCTTCAGTAGCTGAGCAGGAGGGACAACTGATGGAGATGGAAGCCACGGGAGCACCTCAAAAACACCATCGTACACTAAATCAGTAAGTTGGCACCATTACCTGGGCCATGGCAAAAACGCTGTGATACTGTTCTTTAGTCGTCTATTTATTGATTTTAATCAGCAAGGACAGGCCATTAATTCGGCACATTTTCATCCTTCTTATTTTATTAATTTTTTTCTACCTCAGGGCATAGGATACAGGGGAAATCATGCTTACGTTTATGGAACTCCTTATTGGGGTCGTCGTCATTGTCGGTGTAGCCCGCTACATCATTAAAGGGTACTCAGCCACGGGCGTTTTATTTGTTGGCGGCTTAACTCTCCTGATTGTCAGCGCATTAATGGGGCATCAGGTATTACCTGCCAGCGCAGCCAGCACGGGTTATACTGCCACGGATATTGTTGAATATATTAAAATACTGCTCATGAGCCGTGGCGGCGATCTCGGTATGATGATCATGATGCTGTGCGGTTTTGCCGCCTACATGACCCATATCGGCGCTAATGACATGGTGGTTAAGCTTGCCTCGAAACCCCTGCAGTATATTAACTCCCCGTATCTGTTAATGGTTGCCGCCTATTTCCTCGCTTGTCTGATGTCGCTGGCCGTTTCATCGGCCACCGGTCTTGGCGTACTGTTAATGGCCACGCTGTTCCCGGTGATGGTGAACGTGGGCATCAGCCGCGGTGCAGCGGCAGCCATTTGCGCATCACCGGCCGCCATTATTCTTTCCCCAACCTCTGGCGACGTTGTGCTGGCCGCCAAAGCAGCCGAGATGTCGCTGATCGACTTCGCCTTTAAGACCACGCTGCCGATCTCGATTGTCGCCATTGTGGGAATGGGGGTCGCGCATTTCTTCTGGCAGCGCTATCTCGATAAAAAAGAGAACATCAGCCATGAGATGATGGATGTCAGCGAAATCACCACCACCGCTCCAGCGTTCTACGCCATTTTGCCGTTCACACCGATTATCGGCGTGCTGATTTTTGACGGCAAATGGGGTCCACAGCTGCACATTATTACTATTCTGGTCATCTGTATGCTGCTGGCTGCCGTGCTGGAATTCGTGCGCGGTTTCAACACGCAAAAAGTCTTCTCCGGCCTGGAAGTAGCGTATCGTGGAATGGCGGATGCCTTCGCGGGCGTGGTGATGCTGTTGGTTGCGGCAGGCGTGTTTGCCCAAGGTCTGAGCACGATTGGCTTTATCCAGAGCCTGATCTCCATCGCCACGTCGTTCGGCTCAGCCAGTATTATCCTGATGCTGGTGCTGGTCGTTCTGACCATGCTGGCGGCGATGACCACCGGTTCTGGTAACGCGCCGTTTTACGCTTTCGTTGAGATGATCCCTAAGCTGGCTCACTCCTCTGGCATCAACCCGGCTTACCTGTCTATTCCGATGCTTCAGGCCTCAAACCTGGGTCGCACTATCTCTCCTGTTTCAGGCGTGGTCGTTGCGGTTGCCGGTATGGCAAAAATCTCTCCGTTTGAGGTCGTCAAACGCACGTCAGTCCCGGTGCTGGTTGGCCTGATCATCGTCATTATTGCTACCGAAGTGCTGGTTCCCGGCGCTGCCTAAGTAAAATTCCTGATTTCCAAAAAGCGCCTGCTGGCGCTTTTTGTGCTTTAATAACTCCCAAAAATTAATCGAGCACAACCAATCAGGAAATCACATGTTCAGGAAGGATATCGTTATCTCGTCTGGCGCAGTTGCGCTTGCACTCGGTGTCTTCTCCGCACAGGCAGAACCGCTCAACGCTACGCAATATGGCGATTTCGATCGCTATGTACTGGCGCTGTCCTGGCAAACCGGGTTTTGTCAAAGCATGGTTGAGCGTAACCGCAATGAACCGGATGAATGTCGTCTGCAAAAAGAGAGCGAAAATAAAGCCGATTTTCTGACCGTCCACGGGTTATGGCCTGGTCTGCCGAAATCGATAGCGGCACGAGGCGTGGATGAACGTCGATGGATGCGATTTGGTTGTGCCACGCGTCCCATCCCGAATATGCCGGAAGCAAAGGCCAGCCGCAAATGTGCTGCTGCCGAAACCGGGCTGTCGCTTTCCGGTGCGGCAAAACTTAACGAGGTGATGCCGGGCGCGGGCGGAAACTCCTGCCTGGAACGGTACGAATACGCCAAGCATGGCGTCTGTTTTGGTTTTGATCCCGATGCCTATTTCGGCACCATGGTGAGAATGAATCAGGAAATGAAAAACAGTGCCGTCGGTCAATTCCTCGCGGCTAACTACGGTAAAGCCGTCAGTCGTCGTGATTTTGACAACGCCATTGCCAAAAGCTGGGGCAAAGAAAACATCAAAGCCTTTAAGCTGACCTGCAATGGCAACCCGGCCTATCTCACTGAGATGCAGATTTCGCTGAAAGCAGACACCATTAACCAACCGCTTTCCGCAACGTCCTTTGCCCCGCAGCCACATCCTGGTAACTGCGGAAAACAATTTGTCATTGATAAAGCCGGTTATTGACCCACCACCGGGCGCACCATATCGAACCGGTGTTCATCACTGATCCCATAGTACGCCGTCGGCCCACCCGCTCGCAGGATGGGCTGCGCTTTCGCCGTCTGGTATATCCCCTCTTCCAGTAGCGTTTCCGCTATATGGATCCCCACCACTTCACCCAGCACCAGCCAGGTATCAACCGGGGTGCCATCGGCTCCGGTAAGCTGAATGCACTGAGAAAGGCGGCACTCAAAATTGACCGGGCTTTCCGCCACACGAGGAGCACTCACCAGTTGGCTTGCGGCGGGGGTTAATCCTGCAAAGGTAAATTCATCCCGATCGTGAGGAAGCGTAGCCGAGGTTTGATTCATGGCATGTGCCAGATCGCGCGTCGCCAGATTCCAGACAAACTCCTTTGTCTCGTGAATATTTCGCACGCTGTCTTTCCAGCCGTTGCTGGAAAAGCCGATGATCGGCGGGCGATAGTTAAAACAGTTAAAGAAGCTATACGGCGCGAGATTCAACTGACCGGCCCGATCGCAAGAGGAGATCCAGCCAATCGGACGGGGACCAATAATGGCGTTCAGCGGGTCATGCGGCAGGCCGTGCCCCTGAGACGGTTGATAGAAGTACATAGTGCTCTCTCGTTGATGGGGCAGACACGCATAATGCTTCGCGCAACACCCGGGTTCAGGATACTCAGCGTAACGCAATCCGCCTGGAATTAAGACTGAATAAATTTCAGCGAAAATTCATATGGGACATGAATGTGACCTTCATCACTTCAAACTTGAGCGTTCAGCCAGTATCATCGGGTAAGTTAAACCCTCGCTGCCAGACGGCGAGGGTTTTCTTTTGGATTGGTTTCTGCGTTAGACGCAGCATTAACGACATGGAGTAAAAAATGTCCAGACCCACCATTATCATCAATGAACTCGACGCAGAACGTATCGACCGATTGCTGGAAAAAGCCGAATTCGCCTCACTTCCGGTGGCCGATGCCCTGAATGAGGAACTCGACCGCGCGCAGATGTGCACACCTGAGTCAATGCCGCATGACGTGGTCACCATGAACAGCCGGGTAAAATTCCGCAACCTGACCACCGGTGAAGAGCTGACCCGCACGCTGGTTTACCCGGCTCAGATGACTGACAGCAGCGCGCAGCTTTCGGTTCTTGCCCCTGTCGGCGCCGCACTGCTGGGACTGCGCACAGGAGATACCATCCACTGGGATTTACCGGGCGGGGCCTCCACTCATCTGGAAGTGCTGGAACTGCTCTACCAGCCAGAAGCTGCGGGCGATTACCTGCGTTAATCCCTTCTGAACAAGCGCCCACTCGCTTTGCACAGAGGATGCACCCGCATCCTCTTTCCGCAAATTCACCTGATTTTCCTATATCACCCTTATTCCCCTTAATACACGCTTAATCTGTTTTGGTGCCGTGGGGACGGTCATGGGTGAGATAGTGGTTATCACATTCATTTTTTTACTTTTTGTGGCCATCATCGTCTCGGCTGTGCTTTACCTTGAACGCCACTGGTGAACGCTCACGTCACCGCTCTGCCCCGCACGCTGCGCAATGATTTTTTTCGCGGCATCACGATCGTCATCAAAATTGACGGAGTGATTACAGAATCCATAACTATTTTGTGGTTGAATGATTTCAGCGTTTATAAACAAGGAGAAACGGGTATGTATCAGAGAATCATTATGCCGGTTGATGTTTTTGAAATGGAACTGAGTGACAAAGCAGTGCGTCACGCGGAATTTCTCGCACAGCAGGACGGTATTATTCACCTTTTACATGTCTTGCCGGGCTCCGCCAGCCTGAGTCTGCACCGCTTTGCCGCCGATGTGCGTCGCTTCGAAGAGCACTTACAGCACGAAGCCGAGACGCGCCTGCAAACCATGGTCGGGCATTTCAGCATCGACCCGTCGCGCATCAAAACCCACGTCCGGTTCGGTAGCGTACGCGATGCCGTCAATGAACTGGCCGCGGAGCTGAATGCAGACGTAGTGGTGATCGGTTCACGCAATCCTTCCATCACCACTCACCTGCTAGGGTCAAACGCCTCCAGCGTGATCCGCCATACCCACATTCCGGTGATGGTGGTTCGTTAACTGCCCATAAAAAACCCCGCTTGCGCGGGGTTTTGTTTATCAGTACAGATGACCAATATTGACGATGGTACTGACGGTATCACCGAAGAAGGTCAGGCGGCTGAGCACCACGCCCACCAGCAGGATAACAAATACGGCTTTCTGCATCGGATGGCGCCTTAGCGACAACGTGAACCCCACGACGCAGCACAGCAGGCAGCCCAGATAGAGCGGCGAGCTTAACCAGGCGTGAGCGGTCATTTTCATGATGGTGCCGCCGCTGAGCCAGAGTACCGGTGCGGCAATCAGCAGCGCCATCAGGGCGATAATGCCCTGACGCAGTGCGACAGCTGACGCTTTCATCCCGAGCAGCGGTGTAGCTGCACAGCCCAACACCCAGACGGTGGCAAAGAACAGCATCATGGTGATGCCGTTGGCAATGGCCTGCATCGCCGGCGCGGCGTAGGTCATCCCCTGCACCACCAGCAGTATCCCGAACAGGGACGCCAGCAGCGCTGCGCCTTTGTTGCCTTTCGTAAGAAAAGCCAGGCCAATTGTGCCGCCATACAGCGTCGCGCCGAGAATCTCACGGCTCAGCCAGGCATGTTTCAGGTTGATTAACGCATTATAAGCGTGTTCCGGGTGCGCCAGATGCAATACCGCGGCGATGGAGGCAACCCCCAGGATCAGCCCCGTGATCAGCCAGTGAAGACGGTTGCCCTGCACTTCGCCACGCAGCGTGCGCCAGCTCAACAGGAGCGTCATCCCAACGGACATCTGGCTCAGCACGGTAAAAATCACCAACGGCAGTTCGTACTTTTCCATTATTTGTCCCCCGGCTGTTTCGGCTGGCGTGCCAGAATGAAGCGCGTACCCGGATTAAGCTGCGGCATTTTTGGGAAGCCCGGCGGATACTGCACGGCATTATTTGGCAGCGGATCGGCATCCAGATCGATCAGGGTCAGCGCCCCAACCGGACAGGCGTTAACGCAGGCAGGATTCAAGCCGATATCCAGACGCTCATAGCACATGCTGCACTTCTCGGCCTTCTGCGTTTCCTCATTGAAGCGCGGAGCGCCATACGGACAATTGCGGATACAGTTTTTACAGCCGATGCAGCGCTCAGGGTTATGCACCACCACGCCATCATCACGTTTGGTGTAGGCTTCCACCGGGCACGCCGCCAGACAAGCGGGGTTTTCACAGTGGTTACAGGCCAGCGAAAAGAACGCACGCTCCTCATGCGGGTAAATTTCTTTATCCAGCGGGTAGACATAGCGCCAGAAACGTTCGGGTTCGAGCTGGTTGAAGCTCTTACAGGCCATGGCGCATCCGCGGCAACCAATACATTTATCACTGTTCACTAAAAATGCGCGTCTCATGCGTCCGCTCCTTCATTGGCAATGAGGACAATATCGACAAACTGATCGTGAATAGCCGCGCCCGGTGCACCGGTGGCCATTTTACCCATATCGGCCGGGGTATCTTTCACCACGTTCTGCACGTTATAGCTGAGCTTGTTGAACCAGGATTCGTACATGACCAGGAAATCTTCCGGTACATTGGTGGTGACTTTGGCACGCAGTTGAACCTCGCCGATCTCGTTGAATACCCGCACTGTCGCCAGGTCTCGGATCCCCTTTTTCTTCGCAGCAACCGGGTGGATATAGACAAAGGGCTCCGGCCAGAAGACCTGCATCCAGTCAAGGTTAACGAACTGCGAATGCAGGCCGTACTGCAGGTGCGGCGTAAAGAGCTGGAACGGCAGTTTACCTTCTGCGGCTGGCAGATATTCCGGCAGTGCTTTATGGCCGTTCTCTTCGCAGCGCGCGGATAAAAACTCATACTTGCCTGACGGCGTTTTGAACTTCCGATCGTGCCAGGCTGCGCTGCTCGGCATTTTGGCCTTCACCGGCCCCTTCAGCAGATCGTCCCAGGAGCTGATGCCAAACTGCTTCGCCAGCCCGTCGTTGAATTCCAGATCCAGCCATTTTTTCTGGTCAACATCCTGTGGGAAGGTGCAAGAGCCCGGTTCCATTTTGTTGATGGTACGGGAGAGCAACACGGCAATATCCAGGTCGCTCTTGCATTCGTACATCGGCTTGATGGCAGGTTCGTTTACCGTCAGCCAGTAGTGCCAGTAAGACGAAGAGGCGCTCCAGTGCTCGAAGGTGGTGGTGACAGGCAGAACGATATCCGCGTGCTGAACCGTCTCGTTAAAGAACTGATCCACGCACACCATCATTTCCAGCTTGTCGAACGCTTTTTTCATCTTGTTGCGGTCGAAGTCCTGGGCAAACGGGTTCTTACAGGCCACCCACAGCATGCGGATAGGGGGATCGTTGGCGTCCAGAATGCTTTGCGCAGTCTGGTTCAGGTTGAGCGCGCGGTCAGAGTACTTGCGCTTTTCGCCGCTATCGCTGACAAACTCGCCCACCGGGCCTGATGCCCCTTCCATCCCTACAGAACCCACCGGGGGTGTCTGCGTCATTGCGTGGTAGTTATAGCCCCAGGTCTGCAGATGGCCGTAGCGAGCGCCACCGCCTTCTACGCCGATATTGCCGGTCATGGCGACAAAGGCATCAATCGCACGCACGTTCGCGCCGCCGTTCACGTGGCGCTGCATACCGTAACCAATCCAGACGGTGGAAGGCTTAACCGCCGTGAACTCCTCGGCAAGCTGGCGAATCACATCCGGCGCCAGACCACAAATTTCCGATGCCCACTCTACCGTGATGTTGTTGAGCAAGTACTGCTCAAACTCCGGATACCCGTGCGCGAAATGATTGACGAACTCCTGGTCCACGCGGCCGGTGTCCACCAGATGGCGCGCCATACCCAGCGCCAGCGCACCGTCTGAACCTGAACGCACGCGCAGATAGAGGTCGGCTTTCGCGGCAGTTTGCGAGAACAGCGGATCGATAACCACCACTTTCGCCCCTTTCTCGCGGGCCTGATAGATGTACTTCATGGTGTGCATGGAGCACCAGGCCGGGTTCGCCCCCCAGAGGATAATGTATTTGGCTTTAACTAGATCTTCCGGGTCGTTACACCACATGTCGCCCATGTCGTAGTGCTGTGCGTCAATGCCCGCAGGCCAGCACGGCGTACCGGCAAAACGCGTGGTGTAGCCGAGCGAGGACATCATCCCCTCCACGGCATAGCTCATCACCCCCAGGTTGCCGGAATATTTGGTCAGCGCCAGGCCAAGCAGGGAGCCATCTTTCTTTTTGATCTCCAGCATCTTGCTGGCGATCCGCTGCATGGCCTCATCCCAGGAGATGCGTCGCCATTTGCCGCTGCCGCGTCCGTCCTGAATCATCGGGTATTTTATACGGTCCGGCGAGTAGACCCGGCGCGGGTAGGTCAGCCCTTTCACGCACGGCGCACCGTGGGTAAAGGTGGATTCGCTTGCCCCCTCGACGAAGGTAATCACGTCATCTTTCACCCACGTTTTTAAGCTGCAGGTGTCATAGCAGTTACGCGGACAGGCGTTACGGAAGATTTTGTAGGTTTTCGGGTTAAACGGAATGGGCGGTTGTGCCATGGCACATCGGGAGGATAATAATCCGCCGGGTAATGCGGCGACGGTACCTAGCGCAATCAGTCCTTTTAAAAAGGAGCGCCGGTTAAGCTGCCCTTTATCAATAGTCATAATATTACTCTCGTTTTTAATTCATCAAACCAATTAGTCAGTAGCACGGCGAGGCATTTAATTACGGCTGTTTTCGCACAATCCTTTATTTTTGCGATAAATGCCGGGAGCCATAATTCGAGATGCGCGCGGACAAAACGGGTAAGTGCTTCATGATATTGCGGTGAATGTCTGGCATGCACTAATAGCATTACGGCCAGTTCAATTTCATAGCTGATATGGTCGTCGGGGACGCTATTTTCCGCGGTAACGGACAGCCCAATGCTCTGCAGGAATTCGCGCACGCTCAGCGTTGTCGCCCCCATTAGCAGAGGCTCGTCGTCCAGATAAACCGAGGCATAAGGTGGCGCCAGCAGCGTCGCCGGGCCGACAAACAGCACATTGAAGTCATACTCGACGTTTAACGCCTCATCCTGCGGCCAGGACTCACTCTCAGGGAAAAAATAGCGTAACGAGGCGCATCGCGAGGTCATATCCGCCGCGTTGAAGAAATCACGAAACATCAACCCATTTATTTCAAAGGGTGTTAACGCCTCATATATTGAAGGTGTGAATATATCTTTATCATTCATGTTAAATATAAATATTTATCAACAGAAAACGACGAGATATTATCAGCAGGCTTATTAATTTCTTTGATCGAAGCAGGTAGTTAACGCATGAAGCGTTCAATCACGACAATAATTGAGAATAAAAAAAACCAATAAAAAAGCCACCCCATGATGAGGTGGCTACTGCAGGTATCGTCTTACTTTTTTTTATGCGGTTTTGGTGCGAATCAGATAGTCAAACGAACTCAGGGACGCTTTCGCACCTTCGCCCGTGGCAATGATGATCTGTTTGTACGGCACGGTCGTACAGTCACCTGCGGCGAAGACGCCTTTTACGCTGGTTTCACATTTCGCATCAATGATGATCTCGCCCATACGGTTGCGCTCAATCGCGCCTTCCAGCCAGGTGGTGTTTGGCAGCAGACCAATCTGCACGAAAATCCCCGAAAGCTGAACGCTGTGCACGTCGCCGCTGATGCGGTCACGGTATTCCAGGCCGGTCACTTTGCTGCCGTCGCCCTTCACTTCCGTGGTCTGCGCGTTCAGGATGATGTCGACGTTTTTCAGGCTGCGAACTTTATCCTGCAGAACCTGGTCGGCCTTCATCTCTGGCGCGAACTCCAGCAGGGTCACATGTTCCACAATCCCCGCCAGGTCGATAGCCGCTTCCACGCCGGAGTTACCGCCGCCGATCACCGCTACGCGTTTACCTTTAAACAGCGGACCGTCACAGTGCGGGCAGTAGGTCACACCTTTGGTGCGGTACTGATCTTCACCTGGAACGTTCATGTTGCGCCATTTCGCGCCGGTGGCAATGATAATGCTACGCGCTTTCAGCACCGCGCCGGATGCCGTTTCAATCTGGTGTAAACCGCCTTCGACCGCAGCAGGAACCAGCTTGCTGGCGCTCTGGCTGTCGATGACATCCACGTCATAGTCGCTGACGTGCGCTTTAAGTGCGCCAGCCAGTTTCTGGCCTTCGGTTTTCGGCACGGAAATGTAGTTTTCGATGTCCACGGTATCCAGTACCTGGCCGCCAAAGCGTTCACCCATCAGACCGGTACGGATCCCTTTACGCGCGGAGTAAACCGCCGCTGCCGCGCCCGCCGGGCCGGAACCGACGATCAGCACATCGTAGGCATCACGTTTGTTCAGCGCTTCTGCTGCGCGTTTTTCTGCGCCAGTATCCACTTTGGCAACAATTTCCGTCAGCGTCATGCGGCCCTGACCAAACTCCTGACCATTCAGATAGACCGCCGGCACGCCCATTACGTTACGCTCGGTGATCTCATTCTGGAACGTACCGCCGTCAATCGCCGTGTGTTTAATGCGCGGGTTCAGCACCGACATCAGGTTCAGCGCCTGCACCACGTCCGGGCAGTTGTGACAGGAGAGTGAGTAATAGGTTTCAAACTCGAAATCACCGTCGATGTCGCGGATCTGCTCCAGCAGAGCCTGCGCTTCTTTAGACGGATGCCCACCGGTCCACAGCAGCGCCAGCACCAGTGAGGTAAATTCATGCCCCAGCGGAGAGCCGGCAAAGCGCGGCCCCTGATCAGAACCCGGGTTGGCGATCAGGAAAGAAGGCTTACGGACAGCAAGCGTATTGTCTTCTTTGAAGGTCACTTTCGGTGACAGTTCAGCGATCTCTGCCAGCAGTTCCTTGATCTCTGCCGATTTCGCGCTGTCATCCAGCGTGGCAATCAGCTCAACAGGTTTGGTCAGTTTCTCAAGGTAGGCCTTGAGCTGGGTTTTCATATTCGCGTCGAGCATTGTTCTTCCCTCTCTTAAGACGTCATCATGCAAGCTGCCTTATAGGGGCGGCCTGAATGCAACTTGCATCATGGTGCTAATGAAATGGGCGCGGGCGCGCCCATGGATTGCCGGGTGGCACTTCGTTTACCCGGCCTACGATACTGTAGGCCTGTGCAAACGCGGCGCCGCCAGGCTGTGCAGACTTAGATCTTGCCGACCAGGTCTAAAGATGGAGCCAGCGTCGCTTCGCCTTCTTTCCATTTCGCCGGGCACACTTCGCCTGGGTGGGAAGCCACGTACTGAGCGGCTTTCACTTTACGCAGCAGGTCAGACGCATCACGGCCGATACCTTCAGCGGTAACTTCGATAGCCTGGATAATGCCCTGCGGGTCAACAACGAAGGTCGCGCGGTCGGCCAGACCTTCATCTTCACGCATATTGTCGAAGTTACGGGTCAGGGCGCCAGTCGGGTCGCCGATCATCGCGTATTTAATTTTCGCGATGGTTTCAGAGCTACTGTGCCACGCTTTGTGGGTGAAGTGGGTATCGGTAGAGACAGAGTAAACGTCTACGCCCAGCTTCTGCAGTTCTTCATAGTGGTCAGCCACGTCACCCAGTTCGGTCGGGCAAACGAAGGTAAAGTCAGCCGGATAGAAGAAGAACACGCTCCAGCGACCTTCGGTATCTTTCTCAGTGACTTCAATGAACTCACCGTTTTTGAACGCCTGGTTTTTGAAAGGTTTAATTTTGGTATTGATCAAAGACATCTGTACTTCCTCCGTGTTTTCGTTGAGATGTAAGGTAACTAACTTTGCTCATCGGAGCTAATGCGTTTGCTTTATCAAATCAATCAGCCATACCTAACAACATCAACAAGACAGTAAGGTGAACCTTTTAAAGGAAACGCCAAAAGTAAAAAGGCCGCCTCTACGGGCGGCCCTTTTACCTGAATTCCCCGCAGGTACATTCAGTGCCAGCTAAAGCTGGCGTTGCGTTGCGCTCTACGCCCTTAACATCAAGGTGGTAACAGCCGTTTAATTACACCACCCGTGCCAGGCTTGAGCAATCCACGGGAGAGGCATTCCTGCCTATGGCTGTGATAGGCAGTTTCGAACATAATGACGGGGCGTTATAAATTAATTTTTATTATAAAAATAACTCAATATATAAATGACAATTGTCAATTAAGGTGCCTCTTAGGGAGATAAAATTATCTTAATCATCTTTGAAGTACTATTTTAATAATCTGACGTCGTGATATATTAAGGCGCGTTTAATTTAAAATTAAGAGAGTTAACCGAAAGGATTGTAAATGGTTAACTTCAAACTATAGTTATCAGTGATATGATAACCCATGCAAACACGGCATCCTCAGGACGACACATGGCAAATCTCTACGATCTTAAAAAATTTGATCTCAACCTGTTAGTCATTTTTGAATGTATCTATCAACATTTGAGTATCAGTAAAGCGGCTGAGACGCTCTATATTACCCCCTCAGCAGTGAGTCAGTCACTGCAACGTCTGCGCGGACAACTCAACGATCCCTTGTTTATCCGTTCAGGTAAGGGCATCACCCCCACTACGGTTGGCGTCAACCTTCATCATCACCTTGAACAAAACCTCAATCAGCTTGAGCAAACCATCAATATGATGCACAGCAACGGGTTGAAGAAGAGCTTTGTCATTTACGGTCCGCAGTTTATGACGCCTAAAATCATGCTGGATCCGATGAAAATCCTGATCGAGAAGTATAACTATCAGGTTGAGCTGCATGATGTCTTCCTTGCCCCGGACTCAGCAGAAGACCTGCTGGCATACCGAAAAGCGGACCTTGTCTTCTCTTTCGTCCCGCTGAATAGCCGTTCAACGGCCTGCTGCTTGTTCCAGCAGATGTCTTTTACGCTGGTTTGCCGTCAGGATCACCCCCGCCTGGGTTTACAGGCGACGCGTGACGAAATTCTTCAGGAAAAATTTACGGCCTACCTGAGTGATGAGTTGAGCGTAAAGAATTTTCAGGAGCATACTGAGCAACTGCTTCCCGAACGAAATATCCTGTTCCGCAGCGACTCGTTTATCTCACTGCTGTCGATGATAGGCAATTCCGATCTGATTGGATTAGCCCCTACGCCAGCCTATGAGCAGTATGGTCCGGCATTAAATCTCCGTAAGATTGAGACTGACATTACCTTCCCGACAGTCCCGGTTTATATGATGTACAATCGCTCAGCACTGAATAATGCTTCCTTCTCCAATTTTATTGATGACTTAAACTTACCCCAATAATTATAACTGACTGTTTTCAGCAGTCAGTCCTTTTTATATATTCACAAGGGAAATGTATTTAGCGTAATTATATGATTAATTTTTACCTATAATTATCTTCTTTCTAAGAGTATCATCCCCATTATTCATGCTCCATCTGATCAGTATCACTCAGTAATGGATTGATATGTCACTTTACAAATTTCCATTGAATCAAAACGTAGTCGATGCCACGCAAGAGCGAATAAAATGGACCTTGGAGAATTTATCCAGGGTGTGTGTCTCTTTTTCAGGGGGAAAAGATTCCACCGTCATGTTACATCTGACGGCATTATGCGCTCGTAAAATGAAACGCAAAATAGACGTTCTCTTTATAGACTGGGAAGCGCAATTTACTTACACCATTAATCATGTCGAACATATGCGCGCCTTATACAGCGATGTCATCGATCGTTTCTGGTGGGTAGCGCTTCCCCTCACCACGCAAAATTCCCTGTCGCAATTCCAGCCAGAGTGGCAATGCTGGGAACCCAATACCGAGTGGGTACGGAAACCGCCTGACGATGCCATAACAGATCCCGCCTTTTTCCCCTTTTACCAGGGGGGAATGTCTTTTGAGACCTTTGTGCGCAGTTTCTCGGACTGGTTCTCTCTCAACCGCCCGGCCGCCGTCATGGTCGGGATACGCGCCGATGAGTCATACAACCGTTTTCTGGCTATCGCATCAGCGCGTAAACAACGCTTTGCCGATGATAAACCTTGGACGACCGTCGCACCGGGTGGGCATGCCTGGTATATCTATCCTCTCTACGACTGGAAAACCGCGGATATCTGGACCTGGTTTGCAAAAACCGGCAATAGCTATAACACACTCTATGACCTTATGTATCAGGCCGGCGTACCACCGCGCTATATGCGCATCTGCGAACCTTTTGGCCCGGAACAGCGTCAGGGCTTATGGCTCTATCATGTTGTAGAGCCCGAACGCTGGGCGACCATGTGCGCACGTGTCAGCGGCGCGCGCAGCGGCGGAATTTACGCCGGGCACGACAACCATTTTTACGGTCACCGCAAAATACTCAAGCCGGACCATCTTTGCTGGCGGGAATATGCCCTGCTGCTTCTCGACAGCATGCCGCAGAATACGGCCGAGCATTACCGCAATAAAATCGCCATATATCTGCACTGGTACCAGAAGAGGGGCATGGAGGATATTCCCGATACCCAGGAGGGCGATATCGGTGCCAAAGACATCCCTTCATGGCGCCGCGTTTGTAAGGTTTTACTTAATAACGACTACTGGTGCAGAGCGCTGTCTTTCAGCCCAAACAAACCCAAACATTATCAGCGCTACAGCGACAGAGTGAAGGCAAAACGCAAGGAGTGGGGCATTTTATGCGACAAAGAATAATCAACGAAATCGAAACGTACCTTCAGTCACTTCCTGAAGAGGACCAAATTAACGCCATTAATGCCTTTCGCCAGGCACTGCATAAATATAGCCCGTTTTACGATCAACCCATCGACTGCGTATTGTGGATCAAACAGGACGCTATCACGGCTAACGATTACAACCCCAATAATGTGGCCCCACCGGAAAAACGGTTGCTCATTAAGTCGCTTGAACTTGATGGATTCACCCAGCCTATTGTTGTAACAGAAAACGAACCACAACATTATGAAATTGTGGATGGTTTTCATCGTCATGAGATTGGCAAAAGTCGGGCTGCGTTAAAGCGCAAGCTGAAGGGTTACCTGCCTGTCACGTGCCTGCGTCAGGAACGACTCGGTAAATATGACCGCATGGCCTCGACCATCCGACACAACCGCGCACGCGGACGGCATCAAATCAACGCGATGTCTGAAATCGTTCGAGAACTTGCGCAGCTTGGCTGGAGCAATGAAAGAATTAGCGAAGAGCTCGGTATGGATGGTGACGAGGTGCTGCGTCTCAAACAAATCAACGGCCTGCTGGAACTGTTTGCAGACCGTCGTTACTCAGAAGCCTGGACGGTGAAATAATCAGAGCGTGTTCAAACGCTCTGCCGCAGCCAGTAGCGTCGATTCCTGCTTCGCAAAGCAGAGACGAATCAGTTTATGCGGAAAAGGATCGGCGCAGAACACCGACAACGGAATAGCGGCCACGCCGACTTCTTTTGTCAGCCACTGGCAGAAACTGACATCATCCAGATCGGAAATGGCGCTGTAGTCAGCCAGCAGGAAGTACGTCCCCTCGGAAGGCAAAATTTCCAGGCGACTTTGAGCCAGTGCGGTCACAAACAGATCCCGGCGTGCACGGTAAAAATCCGGCAGGTCGCGATAATGCTGTGGTTCATCGCGTAGCATGTCCGCCAGCGCCAGCTGAGCCGGGGTATTCACCGCAAACGTCAGGTACTGGTGTACCTTACGTAATTCAGCGCTGATGGCGGCAGGTGCCACGCAATACCCCACCTTCCAGCCGGTCATATGGTACGTTTTGCCAAATGACGACACGGCCACGGCACGTTCACGAAGCTGCGGATGGGCCAGCACGCTGGCGTGCCCTTCTTTAGTAAAACAGATGTGCTCATACACCTCGTCGCTCAGGACATAAATTTCACGTTCGGCAATGGCCTGCCACAGCGCGGCAAAATCGGCTTTCTGCCACACGCTCGCAGACGGGTTATGGGGCGTATTCAGGATCACCAGCCGCGTTTTATCGCTCAGCAGCGCAGCGAACGCCCGCCAGTCCGGGCGGAAATGCGGCGGCTGCAGCGCCACGCGTTTCACCACGCCGCCAGAGAGTTCAACCGCAGGCGCGTAGCTGTCGTAACTGGGGTCAAAACAGATGACCTCATCGCCCGTGCGCACCAGGGCGGTGATGGCCGCATACAGCGCTTCGGTCGCCCCTGCCGTCACCGTAATGTCGCTATTCGCATCCGGTTTATGGCCATACAATTCCGCCGTTTTATCCGCAATGGCTTCCCGCAGCGCCTGCACGCCCGTCATCGGCGCATACTGATTTGCTCCCTGCGCAACGTGGTACGCCAGTCGTTCCTGCAACCAGGCCGGTCCGTCAAAATCCGGGAATCCCTGAGAGAGATTAATGGCGTTGTGCTGCTGTGCCAGAGCGCTCATCTGCGTAAAGATGGTGGTGCCGAGATTAGGGAGTTTACTCTGAGGAATCAATGCGTTATTACTCATTATGCGGTGCCTGCATGTAATACTTATGTTGCTGCCACTATAACACGATGTTACCATTTGGCAATCAAGACGCTTAGACGTCTATACCATATCAATATTCCTGGTCGAGAGGTAAAAGGCAATGGCAGACAACCTGCAACTCACACAACTTGTCGACGCCTGCCGCTGGATTGGCGCCAAAGGCTGGGCACCCGCCACCGGTGGCAACATGTCTGTGCGACAGGATGAACACCTCTGCTGGTTGAGCGAATCCGGTAAAGACAAAGGCAGCCTGACCACGGCGGATTTTCTGCAGGTTGAGATCGCCACAAACCGTGCGCCGTCAGGCCGCAAGCCGTCGGCAGAGACCGGACTACACACCCTCATTTATCGCCTGTTCCCCGAGGCCAACGCTGTCCTGCACGTTCACACCGTCAACGCGACGGTGCTGTCACGTCTGGTCAGGGAAACCGAGCTGAACATCAGCGGCTTTGAGATGCAAAAATCGCTTACCGGACAGGCCACCCATCTGGATACCGTCTCCATCCCGGTGTTTGATAATGACCAGGATATCGACGCCCTCGCCTCGCGAATCGCCCATTACGCGCAGGAACGCCCGCTTAATTATGGTTTTCTTCTGCGCGGTCATGGCTTAACCTGCTGGGGACGCGATGTGGCCGAGGCCCGCCGTCATCTGGAAGGACTGGAATTTCTTTTTGAATGCGAAATGCGTTTACGACAACTGGAGAGAGTATGATTCGCGCAATTGTGACGGATATTGAAGGGACCACCAGCGATATCCGTTTTGTCCACGATGTTTTGTTCCCCTACGCGCGTGAGCGGCTGGCGGCGTTCGTCACCGCGCAGCAGTACGCCGAGCCGGTCAAATCCATTCTGGACAATCTGCGCGATGAAATCGGTAACCCGCACGCCAGCGTCAGCGAGCTTATTGACGCCCTCTTTGCCTTTATGGATGAAGACCGTAAATCCACGGCGCTCAAAGCGCTGCAGGGGATCATCTGGCACGATGGCTACGTGAATGGCGACTTTACCGGCCACCTCTACCCGGACGTCCTGCCTGCGCTGGAAAAATGGAAAGCGCAAGGGATTGATCTCTATGTTTATTCCTCGGGATCGGTCGCCGCACAGAAACTGTTATTTGGCTACAGCGACGAAGGTGATATTACTCATCTGTTCAGCGGCTATTTTGATACCCACATCGGCGCCAAGCGCGAGGTGGCGTCTTACCAGAACATTGCGGCCCAAACGGGCATCGCGCCGTCGCAGATCCTGTTCCTGTCAGATATTCATCAGGAGCTGGACGCGGCTGAACAGGCAGGCTTTCGTACCCTGCAGCTGATTCGCGGCGATGATGACGGGGCAAGCCATCACCATCAGGTCCACCAGTTTGACGAGATAAACCCGGAGCAGATCCCTTCATGAGCGCATTAACTGTCTATTCTGATAAAGACGCCAGTCAACCAAAGTGGCACAGCACCGACGCCGCCGAGATCGCCCGGCAGCTCAACGCCAAAGGCGTACGTTTTGAACGCTGGGACGCGGACCGCGATTTAGGTCAGGATCCCGCCCCGGAGGCGGTGATTGAGGCTTACCAGCATGCGATCGACAAACTGGTGGCAGAGAAAGGTTATCAGAGCTGGGACGTCATCAGCCTGCGGGCCGATAACCCACAAAAAGACGCGCTGCGCGCAAAGTTCCTGAGCGAACATACTCACGGCGAAGACGAAGTGCGCTTCTTCGTGGAAGGCGCGGGATTGTTCTGCCTACACATTGGCGATGAGGTCTATCAGGTGTTGTGCGAGAAAAACGATCTGATTTCCGTTCCCGCCGGCACGCCGCACTGGTTTGATATGGGCTCAGAGCCGAACTTTACGGCGATTCGTATTTTCGACAATCCGGAAGGCTGGGTGGCGCAGTTTACCGGTGATGCGATCGCGGATGCGTATCCACGTCTGGCATAATCTTTTCTCCCTCTCCCTGTGGGAGAGGGTTGGGGTGAGGGCTTAACGCGCACTACGCGTTAAGCCCTTTCACATACCCCACCAGTTGATCCAGCACAATCCCCCACCCTTCGTGGAAGCCCATCTGTTCATGCTGCTCGCGGATTTCCTTCGTCGGGTGGCGCGCAATTGCCGTATAGCGGGTTTTGCCCTCGCCCACCTCCTCCAGCAGCAAAATCGCCGTCATAAACGGCTTCTCGGCCGGTTTCCAGCCTTCCGTATAACCGTCGGTAAAGACCAGTTTTTTTCCCGGGTCGATTTCAAGAAACACACCCCGGTTATCCATCCGCTGTCCGTCCACCTCAAATACGGTATTGAACCGACCGCCCACGCGCAGGTCGAGGTCGCATTCGGTCACTTTATGGGGAGCAGGAATGAAGAAGTTTTTGATGTGCTCGGGCGTGGTCCAGCAGAGCCACAGCAGGTCGCGCGGTGCATCCACCACGCGCTCCAGTTTTAAGTCAGTATCAGGATCAAGCGTCACGATATCGTCCTCTAAAGGGAACCCCTTAAAGGATAGCCGGACTCAGGCGAATTTCCCGTTTGCCACCTCTTCCGGCGTCACTACGCCCGTATCCAGCACCCAGCCGCTAATCAGCGAGGCTGGCGTAACGTCAAACGCCGGGTTATAGACCAGGGCGTTTTCCGGCGCCCACTGCACCGCCCCAAAGCTTCCCGCAACGCCCGTCACCTCACTGGCGGCGCGCTGCTCAATCGGGATCGCATCTCCGTTCGGGCACTCCGGGTCGAGGGTTGTTTGCGGGGCAGCCACGTAGAACGGAATGCCGTGGAATTTCGCCAGCACCGCAAGGGAATAGGTACCGATTTTGTTCGCCACGTCGCCGTTAGCGGCAATTCGATCGGCCCCTACCCACACGGCGTCCACTTCCCCTTTTGCCATCAGGCTGGCGGCCATGGAATCGGTAATCAGCCGATACGGCACGCCCAGCTCGCCAAGCTCCCACGCGGTCAACCTGCCGCCCTGCAGCAGCGGACGGGTTTCATCCACCCAGACGTTGCTGACATTTCCCTCCTGATAGGCGCGGGCAATCACGCCCAGCGCCGTGCCCACGCCCGCCGTTGCCAGCCCGCCGGTGTTGCAGTGGGTCAGCAGGCGGCTACCGGGCGTCACCAGCGCGCTGCCCGCGCGGGCGATAGCGTCACACAACTGCCTGTCTTCAGAAATCAGGCGCAGCGCTTCAGACACCAGCGCCGAAACGAAATCTTCCTGCCAGAGCGCCAGCTTCATACGGTCAAGGTTGTTCATCAGGTTCACCGCCGTCGGGCGGGACGCGCGCAGGGTTTCCAGCGCCACGGCGAGTTCATCACGGCTTTTGCCGCTTTCCGCCAGCAATGCCAGCAGCAGGCTTGCAGAGAGACCAATCAGCGGCGCACCGCGCACGCGCAGAGCATGGATATGCCCGACCAGCGTCTCTACCGTGGAGGCCTCAAGCCAGCGTTTCTCCTGCGGAAGCGCCTGCTGGTCGAGAATAAAGAGCTGATTATCCGCCACCCGCAGGCTGGTCGTCTGTAATGTCTGCATGTCGTTAATTCCCTGTTGCGTTGTTGTAGCACATTGTGTCAGGATGAAATCCAGATGTATAGACGTCTACATGTCTTTATTAGCAAACTCGTGAGGAGCAGGCCATGTCGCAATACCGTACCTTTACCCCTCAGGACGCCGTGGAGTATGCCAGGCAGTTTGGTGGACTCGACGATCCTTCCTCGCTGGTGGAGGCGCAGGAAGTGGGCGACGGCAACCTCAATCTGGTTTTCAAAATTTTCGATGCCCAGGGCACAAGCCGCGTCATCGTCAAACAGGCGCTGCCCTACGTGCGCTGTGTCGGCGAGTCCTGGCCGCTGACGCTGGACCGCGCCCGTCTGGAGGCGCAAACCCTGGTCGAGCATTACCAGCACAGCCCGCAGCACACCGTGAAAATCCACCACTTTGACCCGGAACTGGCGGTGATGGTGATGGAGGATCTCTCCAGCCATCGCATCTGGCGCGGCGAGCTGATTAAAAACAATCACTATCCTCAGGCCGCGCGTCAGCTGGGTGAATACCTCGCATACACGCTGTTCCACACCAGCGATTTCTACCTGCATCCGCACGCGAAAAAAGCGCAGGTAGCGAAATTCATCAACCCGGAGATGTGTGAGATCACCGAAGATCTGTTCTTCAACGATCCGTACCAGATCCACGAACGCAACAACTACCCGGTCGAGCTGGAAAATGACGTCGCCGCCCTGCGCGACGATGCCCAGTTGAAAATTGCCGTGGCCTCCCTGAAGCATCGCTTTTTCTCACACGCTGAAGCGCTGCTGCACGGGGATATTCACAGCGGCTCCATTTTTGTGGCGGACGGCAGCCTGAAGGCCATTGACGCCGAGTTCGGCTACGTTGGCCCGATTGGCTTTGACGTCGGCACTGCCATTGGCAACCTGCTGCTCAACTTCTGCGGCCTGCCGGGGCATCTGGGTATTCGCGATGCCGCCGCCGCCCGCGAGCAGCGCCTGATCGACATTCAGGCGCTGTGGAACACCTTCGCGGAGCGCTTCCAGGCATTAGCAAACGAAAAAACGCGAGACGCCGCGCTCAGTGCGCCGGGCTATGCTTCCGCGTTTCTGAAAAAGGTCTGGCATGACGCCATTGGTTTCTGCGGCACCGAACTGATTCGCCGCAGCGTCGGGCTTTCCCACGTCGCGGATATCGACACCATTCAGGATGACGCCATGCGCCACGAATGCCTGCGCCATGCGATTACCCTCGGCAAGGCGTTGATTGTCATTGCCGAGCGCATCGACAGCGCGGAAGAGCTGGTGGCACGCGTGCGGCAGTACAGCTGAGTGCTTCTGGTTTTCTCCCTCTCCCCGTGGGAGAGGGTCCGGGTGAGGGCACCAAACCGCACTCACCCTAAATACTCAATCACCGACAACCCACCGTTATAATCCGTGCTGTAGATAATCCCCTGAGCATCCACAAACACGTCGCAGGACTGGATCACCTGCGGGCGATTCGGCCGCGTATCCATCATTCTTTCCGGCGCAGCTGGCACCAGCGCACCGGTCTCCACCGGGCGATACGGGTTGGAAATATCATACGCGCGTACGCCCGCGTTCTGGTAAGTGGCAAAAATCAGCGTCGAGCTGACAAAACTCCCCGGCCGGTTCTCGTGCAGGTTGTGCGGCCCAAAGTGCGCCCCTTTCGCCACGTAGTCGGTTTCATCCGGCTGCGGGAAAGTCGAGATACTCACCGGGTTCGACGGCTCGCGGATATCAAACAGCCAGATCAGCTTCTCCCCATCCTCCTGGTTATCCAGCACCGCTTCGTCGAGCACCACCAGCAGGGAACGGTCCGGCAGCGGCAGCGCGGTATGCGTCCCGCCACCAAACGGCGGGCTCCAGTTGCGATGGCTAATCAGCTTTGGTTGAGTGCGGTCTTTCACGTCCAGCAGCGTCAGACCACCGTCGCGCCAGCTCCCATAGGCGGTATCGCCGGCGATAATCGCGTGGTGCAGCGCGTGGCGCTTCCCTTCGGGCCAACTGGGCTTTTCCCCTTCGGCCTGGTTCATCCCCGGCAGCCACCAGCGCCCCGCCACTTCAGGCTTGCGCGGGTCGGCCAGATCGATGGTCAGAAAGATATAATCGGTAAAGCCGTCAATCAGCGCCGACACGTACGCCCAGCGCCCGCCGACGTACCAGATGCGGTGGATCCCGATGCCGTTCAGCGAAAGAAAGCCGATTTCACGCGGCTTGTCCGGGGTAGAGATATCAAACACCCGCAGCCCGGCGCTCCAGCCTTTGTCCCGCACGTCGCTGACGGTCTCCCCCACCTGACGGGTGTAGTAAACCTTCTCATCGGCAAAGCGGGCATCGGCAAACAGATCCCGGGCGTTGATCACCAGCAACAGATCGTCATGCGCCTGCAAATGCACGTTCCAGGTGCCGGGCGGCGCGGGAACATAACCTGCCGCTTTCGGTTTTTCCGGGTCGCGCACATCGACGATGGAAAAACCCTGCGACACCATATGACCGATATACGCGAAACCGCGATGCACCATCAGCTGCACGCCGTCCGGGCGACCGCCCTGGTCGCTATGGCCAATCAGCCGCATATTGCGGCTGTATTCGGGCGTAGGGAGCACACTCATTTATTTTTAGCTTCCAGCGTCGCAAACCACGGCGCGATAAAATCGTCCGTCTGGCCCCAGCCCGGAATGATTTTCCCAAGCGACGCCACGTTCACCCCACCCGGCTGGGCGGTCAGCAGCGCCTGCGGAATGGCAGCGGCTTTAAAGTCATAGGTTGCCGGGGTCGCTTCTCCGGCAATCTTATTGGCGATCAAACGCACGTTGGTTGCGCCAATCAACTTCGGATCCACCGCCACGCTTACCTTCCACGGGCTGCCCGGCTCGCGCATCAGCTGCAGATCCTGGTTAGATATATCGATGCTGTAGAGTTTGATCTCGGTGCGCCCGTTCTCTTTCAGCGCCTTATACGCGCCCTGGCTGAAGGCATCCCAGGTGCCCCAGATAGCGTCGATTTTTCCTTTCGGGTATTTCGCCAGGATAGCGCCCACCTTGTTGGCGGTATCCCCCTGCACGTCAGAGGAGACCGCACCAATGGATTCCAGCTCTTTGATCTCCGGATACTGTTTTTGCAGTTCCTTGTACGCCGCCTGACGACGCTCCATCGGCGGGAAGCCCGCCACCCACAGCTTGACAATATTGGCCTTTCCGTTGAAATCTTTCGCCAGCTGGCCGAAGGAGAGGTTCGTCAGCGAAGCATCATCCTGCTGAGTAACGGTCACGCCCGGGATCTCGCCGTTCACCGCCGTATCAAACACGGCGACTTTAATCCCGGCATCCACCGCCTTCTTCACCAGCGCGGTGGAGTACGGATCGCGCCCCTGAGACAGGATAATCCCGTCGTACTTCTGGCTGATTGCCTGGTTCACGAAGTCCTGGAATTTGGCATCGTCCCCGTTGCTTAAAAAAGTGCTGACCTTAAAGCCGAGTTTCTTCCCTTCCTGAATCGCCCCCGCCACAAACTGCGTGGTGTTGTCGTCGGAGCCGAGGTTGCGGATCACCGCGATGCGGATCGGACCCTCGTGGTTCGCAATGGCAGCCGGCACCGGTGCGGGCGTGGCCGCGAAGCCTGGCAGCGCAGTCAATAATCCAAGTGCTACCAATGAGCGTGCAATTTTTTTCATTTTTTATCCTGTTGTGTTATCAGCGTTTTTGTATGTAGGTCATCGCCAGCGCCACCGCGAGCACCAGCCCTTTTATAATGTCCATGGCGTAATACGGCACGGAGAGCATCACCAGCCCGTTCGACAGCACGCCGAGAATAACTGCCCCAACCAGCGTCCCCAGCGCGTTCGGCTTGCCGGAACCCGCCAGCGAGAAGCCGATCCACGCCGCGGCCACCGCATCCATCAGATAACCGCCCCCGGCATTCACCTGCGACGAGCCAATGCGCGAGGCCAGCAAAATCCCGCCCAGCCCCGCCAGCAGCGAGGCGATCACGTAAGCTGCCACCTTGTAGCGCGTGGTGCGAATACCGGAGAGGCGCGCGGCTTCCGGGTTGCCGCCGATGGCGTACATGCGTCGGCCATGCGTGGTGAGGGACAATCCCAGCTGCGCGAGAACCGTCACCACCAGCATGATGATGACGATGGTCGGCACCTGCCCCAGCAGGCTGAACGCCGCCGGAATGGTCCCTTCCGCCATATCACCGCTCGGCAGCACCATGTTTTCGGTAATCGACCCGCCATAGCTGTAAGTCATCGCCACGCCCTGGATCACAAACAGGCTGGCGAGGGTTGCGAGCATGTCCGGAATACGCAGGATGACGATCAGAAACGCGTTGAACAGCCCCACCAGCGTGCAGAGCGCAAGGGTAATCAGAATCGACTCGGTAGTGCCGAAGCCGTGCCAGACGAAAAGCGATATCACCAGCGCGTTTGCCAGCGACGCGGTGGATCCCACGGAGAGATCGAACCCGCCGACGGTCAGCGAAATCGATACGCCAATGGCAATCACCGTCACGATGGCGATCGCGCGCAATATGTTGATGATGTTGTTCGGATCGAGGAAGTTGTCCGAGGCCAGGCCAAACACCGCCACCAGCGCGACGACGGTCAGCAACATGCCCCACTTGTAGAGAAAATCGAAAATATGCTGACGGCCTGACGCCGCCGCAGTCACTGAAAGGGCCTTACTCACGACGCCGATCCTCCGGTTGAATAATAAAGTAGTGTCTCTTCACGGGCCTCGGCCCCGGCGATTTCCGCCACGATACGTCCGTCCCACAGCACGCAGATGCGGTCGCACAGCCCGACCAGCTCGGCAAATTCACCCGAGGCATAAATCACCCCTTTGCCCTCGCGCGCCAGGCCGTCAATCAGCTGGAACAGATCGGTTTTGGCTTTCACGTCCACGCCCTTAGTCGGCTCGTCGAAAATCAGCACGCTGGCATCATTACGCAGCCATTTACCGATGGCGACCTTCTGCTGGTTGCCGCCGGACAAACGGCGCAGCACCTGCCCCGGCCCCCGCGCGCGCACGCCGACGCGGTCAATCACCTCTTCTGCCCAGCGCCACGCCTGACGATGACCAAACAGGCTCCAGCGCGAGAAGCTGTTATCGGCGCACACGGCAAGGTTCATGCTCACGGGCTCGTCGATAAAAATACCCTCCTTGCGCCGCTCCTCCGGCACCAGCGCCAGCCCGCGCAGCACCGAGTCGGCCGGGTCGTGCGGTTTCCAGGGCTGATGATTCAATTCGCCTTGTGCCACCCGGCTTTTCGTGGCGCCAAACAGCGCCTTGCAAAGTTCGGTTTTGCCCGCGCCCGCCAGCCCGGCAATGCCCAGAATTTCGCCTTTGCGCAGGTGAAGGGAGATATCTTTCAGCAGCGCGTCATCGTGCAGGCCCTCTACGCGCAGCAACGTTTCGTCGCTGTGCGGGGGGCGAGCAGGCGGGTAAATATCGCTCAGCACGTGGCCAAGCATCTTCTCAACGATCGCTTCGCCGCTGAGATCGGCCATCGGGCCGGACTCAATCAGCTTGCCGTCACGCAGCACCGTCAGGGTGTCGCAGATGGCTTTCAGCTCGTGAATACGGTGTGAGATAAACACTACGCCGATGCCCTGCTGCTGCAGGCGTCTCACCACCGCAAACAGGCGCTCGCTTTCGTGTGCATCCAGCGGTGCGGTGGGTTCATCCAGAATTAAAAAACGGCAATGATGGGACAGCGCCCGCGCCAGCAAAATCTGCTGTTTTTCAGCAAGCGTGCAGCTGTCGACCGATCGCCGAACATCCATGGACACGTCCAGTTGCGCCAGCGCCTGTCTCGCCTGGTGACGAACCGCACGCCAGCTGAAGCGGTGCCCGGGCTGCGCAAGCTGGTCGAGCATGATGTTCTCGGCAATGCTCAGCCCCGGGATCAGCGCCACGTCCACTTCCTGCTGCACAAGGTGAATGCCCAGCCGCTTGGCGTCCAGCGGCTCGCGGATCGTCACCGACTGGTTGTTAATGCAAATCTCGCCTTCATAGCGATCGTGCGTTCCGCACAGCACCGCCATCAGCGTCGATTTCCCCGCGCCGTTGGCGCCGGTCAGCGCATGCACCGACCCGCCGCTCAGGGTAAAGTCCACCCGTGACAGCGCCTGAAAGCCGGAAAAGGCCAGGCTGATACCACGCATCTCAAGGCGACTGGAAACCATCCGCGTAAATCCTTCATTACTCTTCTGATTTATCGAATTTTTCACAGCGCCGGTTGACTGACAACGACGGAAAAGGCATAAGATAAAGCGAAATATTATTAGCCATCCGGATGTCCAGACATAACATCGGGTTAGCGCGTGCTAAAAAAGGACAACACCATGAGCAATACCGATATCCGCGTCGTGCCCGGCCCGGCGAACTACTTCTCCCACCCAGGCAGCCTTGCGCATCTCAATGATTTCTTCACGCCGGAGCAGCTTTCCCGCGCGGTGTGGATTTACGGCGAGCGCGCCATCGAAGCCGCGCGCCCTTTCCTGCCAGCGAGCTTTGACGCGCCGGGGGCAAAACACCTGCTGTTTAAGGGCCACTGCAGCGAGCGCGACGTCAGCCACCTGGTGAATGAAGCCGGCAGCGACGTCAGCGTGGTGATAGGCATCGGCGGCGGCGCGGTGATGGATACCGTCAAAGCCGTGGCGCGCCGTTCAGGTGTACCGTTCGTGGGCATCCCCACCATCGCCGCGACCTGCGCGGCGTGGACCCCGCTTTCCGTCTGGTACAACGATGAAGGCCAGGCGCTGCAGTTTGAGATTTTCGACGACGCGAACTTCCTGGTGCTGGTGGAGCCGCAGATCGTTCTCAATGCCCCGGCGGAATACCTGCTGGCGGGCATCGGCGACACGCTGGCGAAGTGGTACGAAGCGGTTGTGTTGGCACCTGAGCCGGAAAACCTGCCCCTGACCGTGCGGCTGGGCATCAACAGCGCGCTGGCGATCCGCGACGTGCTGCTGGAACGCAGCGAGGAAGCGCTGGCAGACCAACAGCGTGGCGAGTTATCGCAGGCGTTCCGGGACGTAGTGGATGCGATCGTTGCCGGCGGTGGAATGGTCGGCGGTCTGGGCGAGCGCTACACCCGCGTGGCGGCGGCGCATGCCGTACATAACGGGTTAACCGTGCTGCCGCAGACGGAAAAATACCTGCACGGCACCAAGGTGGCCTACGGCATTCTGGTGCAAAGCGCCCTGCTCGGCCAGGACGACGTGCTGGCGCAGCTGGTGGCGGCCTATCAACGCTTTAACCTGCCGACCCGGCTACGCGAACTGGACGTTGATATTAATAACCGCGACGCGCTGGATAAGGTTATTACCCACACTCTGCGTCCGGTGGAGTCGATTCATTATCTGCCCGTTGAGTTAACCCCTTACGTTCTGCGCGCCGCGTTTGAGAAGGTGGAAACATTCCCCCGTTAAATGCGCCGACCGTCTATACCTAATGATGATTCTCACCACTCTCTCGCAACGAGGTCATCATGCAGATCGATTTAACAGGTAAGAAAGCGCTGGTTACCGGTGCCAGCCGTGGGTTGGGCCGTGCGATAGCCCTGTCGCTGGCCCGCGCCGGTGCCGATGTGGTTATAACGTATGAAAAATCAGCCGATAAAGCCCAGGCGGTCGCCGATGAGATAAAAGCGCTTGGCCGATACGGTGAAGCCGTACAGGCTGACAGCGCCAGCGCGCAGGCGATTCAGGATGCCGTCACCCATGCGGCGCGCGCGCTCGGCGGGCTGGACATTCTGGTCAACAACGCCGGGATCGCGCGCGGTGGCCCGCTGGAGTCCATGACGCTGGCTGACATTGACGCCCTGATCAACGTCAACATCCGCGGCGTGGTGATCGCCATTCAGGAAGCGCTGGTGCACATGTCTGACGGCGGGCGCATCATTAACATCGGCAGCTGCCTGGCAAACCGCGTGGCCATGCCCGGTATTGCCGTTTACTCCATGACCAAGTCGGCTCTCAACTCTCTTACCCGCGGCCTGGCGCGCGATCTCGGCCCGCGCGGCATCACCGTCAACCTGGTGCATCCCGGTCCGACCAACAGCGATATGAACCCGGAGGACGGGGAACAGGCGGAAGCCCAGCGCCAGATGATTGCGGTCGGCCATTACGGTCAGCCGGAAGACATCGCGGCGGCAGTCACTTTCCTCGCCAGCCCGGCCGCCGGGCAGATCTCCGGTACCGGTCTGGACGTGGACGGCGGTTTGAACGCCTGATCGCATATTTTCTGCAAGCCTCTGTCGTCCGGCAGAGGCCTTTTCGAGCGCTCTCGACGGTTCACGTCAGGAGCTGGCGGCAATTTACGGCTGCAAGCAGGAGCAGATCAGCCTCTATTTACCAAAAGAGGGTTAACAGCACTTCGCCCCGCCCTTGCCGCCGTAGCGGGCGTCCTGGCGGTCGCGGAAAAAGGCTTCGTAGGTCATGGGCGTCTGGTCCGGGTGGTTGACGCGCATATGTTCAACGTAGTTGTCGTAGTCCGGCACACCAATCATCATTTTGGCGGCCTGGCCCAGGTACTTACCTGCTTTGGAGAGGGTGTCGAACATCGTTCTGGTCTCACAGAAAATGTAGGCCGGGTAAGCGCTAGCGCCACCCGGCACACTGGTTAATGCGCCCCTTTCGCCTGGGTGACAATCTCTTCCAGGTTTTCAGGCATTGGCTCATACGGTGTCTCTTTCGCCGTTGGCTTATCCACTTTCAATGCTGCCAGCGCGGTTTTAAGAGAATACAACGCCAGCACCACGACCACCACCATAAAGAAGATGGTCAGCCCGGCATCCAGACGGTTATTAAACACCAGCTGCGACAGCTGAGACTCGGTGTACTGCGCCGGGATCTTGCCGCTGTCGATCATCGCCTGGAACTTGTTGGCAATCGCCAGGAAGCCCACTTTGTTATCCGGGCTGAAGGCTTTCTGCCAGCCTGCCGTCAGGGTGCAGATCAGCAGCCACGCGGTCGGCACCAGCGCCACCCACGCATAGCGCTGGCGCTTCATTTTGAACAGCACCACTGCGCAGAGCATCAGCGCCATGCCTGCCAGCATCTGGTTAGCGATACCGAACAGCGGCCAGAGCGTGTTAATGCCGCCGAGCGGATCCACCACGCCCTGATGCAGGAAGTAGCCCCATGCCAGCACGCACAGTGCCGTCGCCAGCAGGTTAGCCGGGAGCGAATCGGTACGCTTCAGGTTCGGGGAGATCACCCCCAGCAGATCCTGCAGCATAAAACGCGCCGCACGCGTACCGGCATCCACCGCCGTCAGGATAAACAGCGCCTCGAACAGAATGGCGAAGTGATACCAGAACGACACGTCCATAAGCCCACCCAGCGCACCGTGGAGAATGTAGGCCATACCCACCGCCAGCGTTGGCGCACCACCCGCACGGGAGATAATTGACTGCTCGCCCACCTCATTAGCGATATGCGTCAACGTTTCAGGGGTAATCGCAAAGCCCCAGCCGCTGACCACCTGCGCAGCAGACGCCACGACGTCAGCGGTCCCGGCCGGGGCCAGTACCGCCATCGGGCTGTTCATCGCGAAGTAGACGCCCGGGTCGATAATACAGGCGGAAACCAGCGCCATAATGGCGACGAAGGATTCCATCAGCATACCGCCGTAGCCAATCAGGCAGGCCTGATTTTCATTCGCCAGCATCTTCGGCGTGGTCCCGGAGGCAATCAGCGCGTGGAAACCAGACACCGCACCGCAGGCGATGGTGATAAACAGAAACGGGAACAGGTTGCCCGTCCAGACCGGGCCGGTACCGTCGATGAACTTAGTCAGCGCAGGCATGGTCAGGGTCGGACGCATAATCAGAATGCCGATCGCCAGCCCGACGATGGTACCGATTTTCAGGAACGTAGAGAGGTAGTCACGCGGGGCCAACAGCAGCCATACCGGCAGTACCGCAGCCACAAAGCCATACCCCACCAGCATCCAGGTCAGCTGTATACCGGTAAAGTCGAAGAACGGTGCCCAGGTCGGGCTTTCCGCCACCCAGCCGCCGGAAATAATGGCGAACACCAGGAACACCAGGCCAATCACCGACACTTCACCAATGCGGCCCGGGCGCAGGTAGCGAATGTAGATCCCCATAAACAGCGCCAGCGGTATGGTGAACGCGACGGTGTACGTCCCCCACGGACTGTGGGTCAGCGCTTTCACCACAATCATCGCCAGCACCGCGAGGATGATCACCATGATCATAAAGGTCGCCACCAGGGCAATCACCCCGGCGGTTGCCCCCATCTCCTCTTTCACCAGTTCACCCAGTGAACGGCCGTCGCGGCGAGTGGAAACGAACAGCACCATGAAGTCCTGCACCGCGCCCGCCAGCACCACGCCCGCGAGGATCCAGATCATCCCGGGCAGGTAGCCCATCTGCGCCGCCAGCACCGGCCCCACCAGTGGACCCGCCCCGGCAATCGCCGCAAAATGGTGACCGAACAGCACTTTTTTGTCGGTCGGGACGTAGTCCAGACCGTCATTATGACGTACGGCAGGCGTCATACGCGTCGCATCAACGCCCAGGACGGTTTTCGCGATATAGCGGCCATAAAAACGATACGCGATCAGATAAATGCAGACGGAGGCGACAACGATCCAGAGCGCATTGATCTGTTCCCCCCGGTTGAGGGCGATATAGCCCAGGGCAAAAGCTCCCACAACGGAGAGCCCTGCCCATGTAAGGTATTTCCCTGAGTTGTTCATTGTGGTTATCCGTTGTTGTGAAACAGTGAGATGTTACATTTTGTTTCTAGAACAACGGCAAATATTTAACAACTCTGAAACGCAATAATGTGTGGTCAAACCAGAGATTTACACCACAGTGTTAAGCCGATCACTTTCAGCTAAATGACTTACCCCAACACCATCGTACTCAACCTGCAGGTACAGCATCGTCGTCCCTGCTCGTCGAAAACCACGATTTCCCAGCTCTGGTTTGTTCTCCCCAGATGCAGCGGCTGGCACACCCCACGCACCTTTCCCTGCGCCACGGCACGGTGGTGGGTGGCGTTCAGTTCGGTGCCCACGACGCTTTGCCCGTCACGGGTCATCAGAAATCCGGCCATCGACCCCAGCGTTTCCGCCAGCGCGGCAGAGGCGCCGCCGTGCAGCAGGCCAAACGGCTGATGGGTACGCGCATCCACCGGCATCTCGGCCTCGAGCGTGTCGTCGCCGAGGCGGGTATAGACGATGCCCACATGCGCCACCAGGGTGTTCATGCTGGTCGCGTTCAGCTCGTCGAGGGATAAATGACGTTTCCAGATCATTTACGCCCCCA